>NZ_CP084880.1:0-300000 GCF_013402815.2 Natrinema halophilum | reverse complement strand
GCATCGAGGACGGCGTCGGTATTTTCGAGGTCGTAATGGTCCGTTCCGACTGCGAAGACTTCGGGAAGAATCGCTGCGGTATCCGACGCCGCGTAGACGGGCGCCTGATGAACGATGTTTTCTGCAAGTGTGCTATAGTGGTCGACGTGGGCGTGTGTCAGTAAAACAGCTGCAAGATAGTCGTCGGAACTCGAGTCGAGTAGGGATTCTACCTCAACCCCAGTGCCAGCATCGACCAGGATACACGCTGTCTGATTGCGTACGTTGTCGGCGAACCGAAGTACGTACGACTCGTTACCTCGAAAGGGATTTGCATGTTGGAATGATACTTCCATTTATTTAGAGCAACACATACTGTTTTAAGTTTATTTTCTATAGAATTATAATAGGAATATCTGACACGTTATGCAGCTGTTTCTTTGGCTGTCCTTCGTTTGGATAACGAAGTCTGGGCTTCTTGTGCCACTTACTGGAAATTTCCCCGGCTGGCGAGTTACTGACGAACAGGACATTTTCGATGCCTTGCCGAGTATAATGGGGAGAGAAACCCTCGCAAAACTCGCCTACTGGCCGCCTTCCTCAGGTGAGCTCCCCCACTCACCCGCAGCGATCGCCGTCGTTCTTTGCAGGTAGCGCGAGAGCGAAGGTCTCATGGACCATGCGAACGAGCGCTTCGCGCCCGTGAGCAGATACGGAGGTTCCTGTGTCAGCGAGGGCACCTGGAGGAATCACGTTCTCCGAACATGACTCCTAGCGGTTCCAATCTCAACAGGCGTTGATTCGGCCAGTTCCTGCCATGGCTCGTTCGAATCCTCAACTACTTTCAAATCAAGTCATATTCCGTCACAGTCGTATCAGCCGCCTCGAAAGTAGCCATTTGCTTCCTCGATTCCAGTGCAGTCTTTATACCGAAAATATATTTAAAAAGTAACCATGTATGCTTCTGAATACAGATGGCGGCATGCGTATCCTCGGACGGTAGATCCGTAGAAACCAGCGACGCGATCATAGAGGAAGTGTAATGGAAATACCAGCCAGACAACGGAGTGAAGTCACTGTAGACTTCTCGAAATCAGGTGCGTGTCTCAGTAGAGAGAGCAAACGGTACGTACGAGCGTCGACTCGAGGCATGAACAAATAATGTGGCCCTGGGGACATCTTGCAGTCGGCTATCTCCTCTATTCGATATCGACTCACGCCCTGCTTCGTCGACCGCCTACCGGCCGAGGTGCGATTGCGCTCGCCGTAGCGACACAGTTTCCGGACCTCGTCGACAAACCGCTTGCATGGACGCTGGCGATTATTCCCGGTCGGTCATTGGGCCATTCGTTCTTCTTCGTTGGCCCACTCTTGCTAGTCGGGATGATGATCGCTGGCCGGTACGGTCAACCGGAGGTCGGGGCTGCATGGGTAATCGGCTATCTCTCACACCTCTTTACGGACGTTTTTTCCCCGCTATCTATCCTGGAGATGGACGTTTCGCTTGGATTTCTATTCTGGCCTCTTGTTCCAGTTCCGATGACCACCCACGGTGGGTTTCTCGAGACGATACTATACTACCTGAATGAGTCGATTGCATACATTTTCACCCCGATTGGTGTTCTGTTCGTTATTTCCCAGATCGTTCCGCTTTTCGTCATGATGGTAGTTTGGATATACGATGGCTGTCCTGGCAAAGATGTGATTACGAACCGTCTCTCCAGCGGTCATTCAGGGTAACCCCATCGGGTTCAGGTCGTGAACAATTGCCGTATTTCGACTCCGATAACCGATCTGGGTCGATACCTACTACCGCCTGAATGCACCGGAATTCCAGCTGCAGTTGGGATAGTATGATTTGCAGTCTGCAGGCGGGGCAGGGCGAGTGCCTTGGTGTCGACTGGAAATCAAAGATTGTCGAACGATTTGACCGTAAGGGTGATGCCCGTCGGAATATCTAACAAATGTCGTTTGATGGTGTGATTACAGTCAGAAGATACAACAAAAATGGATTCAAACTATAATCCACTGCTGGCTGAGATTCGGTTTGGAAATGCGACTCCTCTAAACCCCTATCTTTGGCTTGGTGAGACGAGAATTGTCGGGTCGTGGTGGAGCGACCGGCCCTCGCGGACACAACGAGGGTTTCGGGTGTTACTTCCAACCGGCCCATCTCGGGACGGTCGAGGGGAATTACATTCGCCTGCGTCTGTTCGTCCGTTTCTGGACGACACAGACAACCGGTGAAGCCTCGGGTCTCGTCCCCGAGGTACTTCACTCCTTGGACGTGCGATTTGAATCGTCCCAGGCTTAACTGTGTGGGTATTCACCTTGTTCGTTATAATAAACCACTCGAATTGCGATGGTATCGGTGTTCGCAGTACGACTACTGTGTCGTCCATTTCCCGCCAGGCTCTGTGTCATCGTCGTGTGATTCGCCAGAATTAGCTTCGGTGGCCACACGACGGGATCGCTGATACGTCAACCCTGCTTCTTTTAGCAACCGCCGACAGCTCGGAATCGAGTATTCGACGTCGTATGTTTCCTCAAGATACTGCTGGACCAGTTTTGGCGTCCATGAAGCCGCGTCAAGGCTAACGTTCTTCGGCGACTCGTGGACAACCTGTTCGAATTCACTCTGCTGTTCTTCTGATAATTTCCGTTTTCTGCCAGGTCGATGATCATCAGCAACAGCCTGTTCAAGCGGCTCATTTGTGTCCAGTCGCTTGAGCCAACTATAGATCGTTCGTCGTTGAACACCGTACCACTCAGCTAGTTCAGTCTGTGAAACGCCGTTTTTGAAGGCAATCGCTGCTAGCAGCCGTTCAGTCGGCTTTTTCCTCTCTACATCCGCAAGTGCATCTTGCAATTCCTCGATAGAGATATCATCAAGATGGTCCATAGTTGCTCTCGAAGACTAGTGAGCAGAAAGTTCTAACGGTTAATGACGTACACGTTATCATTGGGTCTCAGGTCGTTCAGACGAAAATGCCAGTACCTGTCCTCTACGAGTCGAGAAAGAGCCCACGTTAGTTCGACTGTCGCGGTCGAACCCGCTTTTGATAGTCAAAATCCGTCAAGCAAGCCGATCTGCGACTGGAACCTGACGACCATGACTGCGGGAAATAATTGCAACGGTCACTGCCCGACACTCACGGTACCCCGGTGACGATGATAGATCCAGTGACGACCACATCGTCCAGTCACAACAGGTTCCGGTATCGCCCGTCATCTCGTCGACTGATATCCCCTATCCTTACGATTATACTTATAAATATTAATTTACTTCCATACAGTAGTATGGGCATCGAGTCGCGATTACAGGCCGCTCCTCGTACCGACGGTCAGGTCCCGGTGGACACAGACACGTTAGACTACATCAGACAACTTGTCGCTGACATACTGATCTTCCCATTCCCGTCGAGCCTCGAGTTCCCGCCGGCCACGGGCAGTGACCGTATAGTAATTCGTCCGACGATCGAGTTCTCCTTTTTCCACGAGGCCCTTATCGACTATCTCGTCGAGGTTCGGATAGAGTCGCCCGTGTTGGATATCCTTCTCGTAGTAGTTTTCGAGTTCTTCCTTGATGGCGAGCCCGTGGGGCTCGTCTTGGCCGGCGATCACGTACAACAGGTCGCGCTGGAAGCCTGTGAGATCGTACATATAGATAATTCGTACTATCGGTTAATAAATATATCGGATATTGGTAACGGAAGTGATTGTGGGGCGGTACAAATATAACATCAGAAAGAGAGTAACTATCCATTCGAACCGATACGAGAAATTCGGAGCGGAGTATCGCCGTCGTTCACACTTCCCAGTTTCCGGCTGAATTCCGCGTATTCACAGGCGGTTCGAGGCAGCTGCCCCGACCCGTGAGCTTGGGGAAGCAGCCGATACTCGAAGATACAAACCACGCTCGGTAGCACGACTGATGCCGTCTACGTCTCGTTTTCGAAAATGTTCCTGCGGGCGTGCTCATCCCCTCACACGCTCCGAGAGGCACGAGGCTGGACGAGATGAAGGCCAGACCGAACTCATACTGCCGGATTCGACTACGGTTCGAACCATATGGTTCAGTTTTACAGGGGCTCCTCAACTATGTGAGAAGAAGGGAGAACCCTATTCAACCGATTTCGCACGGTTCTGGAAGTCACCACCACACTCCTCGCACTCGCCTGGATTCGTCTCAGCCTTGACTATCCTCCCACACTGAAGGCACTCGTACTCGGACGATATTTCAGAGGTGTCGCCTTCAACGTCTTGATCGTGTGGCATATTCTTGTCTTCGAGTCCCAGTCATAAATATGAATCGCGGTTTGTAGCTATTGGTCCAGGGTGAAGAAATCCCATACAAAAGATACGGTCTTACTCGATGTGGCCCACTTCCCATCCCCCGGTGTGACATATGTGTGAATTTCTTCGACAGAACGGAGATTCAAGCGAACAGAGACGAACACACTCCGTCAAAACACTTCGAATCCCAGTAAGGCGTCTCGAGAACAGTAGAGGGAACGCGAATCATCCAACCGAAAGTACGGATATTTGATGAGCATCCGGGACAGTAGGTTCCAACACCTTCATTTCTATAATTGGTGACGAGTTATCATCGTCGTAGCTAGAAGTCGTCGACACTACTCACAAAAAGAGATATTCAGAGCGAATTGGCTGCCCGCCCACCTCGGGGTTTGTCCGTAGGAGACGACCGACTCCAAGCAGTTGACGACTAACGAACTGATACGGGTTCGCGATATCGAAAGCGAAACGGACCAGACGGTGCTCGAGTTGGTCCTGGAGCAGTCCACGGGTAAGGCCGTAGAGACATCCGACAGCGGACCCAGCGCAACGGTGAACGGGGGTTATTTCAAACGGCCAGAGGGACGATTCCTACGCACTTAGAATTGGGGTGGGATTGATATATGCCAGATCGAACATATTCACCGTCGCGTATCTCACGCGACACGATTCAATCACCACCCACTGACCGCGATATTGTCCCACCCGTCCCGCCCGGCGGCCGTCTTTCTGCGCCCATCCGGGCGGATTCTGACCCCTTTCTGAGGCCCTCAATTTTTAGCACCAAACCCCGAACGCGTCGTCGGTTCCGTACGCGCTGATGCAGATCCGCGAAATCGAGACCACTTCACGTCAGAGGTCGTTGCGTTCGAGTTCGAGGCAATCGGTTGGCAGGATCGCTCAGAATATGAGACAGCAAACGTAACGCAACAGCGATCGAGCGTCAAATCACGAAATTACGTATCAATGGCTATCTGACATGCTATATGACACATGTATTTCCTCCGAATTTCGTATCACTCGGGTCTTGTTTAGACGGGGTGAGAAGCCAGATTCCGTGCGCTAGTAACGCTACGAATCAATCTCTCAGGGAACCTGCGTCTGTCAGTAGGTCGCACACTCAGACCGCATCGCGTTCACTTTTGACCTGCTCGGCGTACGTGTCCACGACGTTCTGAATGATCACTTCTCCTGCCTCGGTGGTTGCTTTGGTCGGATCACCGAGGACGCCGTTTTCGGTAATCGATTTGAACCCCTCACTCAGCAAACGGGCTGGTGAGATATCGCCCTCAGGCCCGGGTTCGATATTCTCCATCCTGACGAGACCCTCGTTGATGGCCAGCACCATCGCCGTTTCGGCGGCTCCGGCGTGGATCACGTCCTGATCGTACTCGATGCCCGCCTCGCTAAGCCCCTCGTTCAGCAATTGCATGTGTTCGTCGAGATCGGCAAGTGGAATCACCGTGGCGTCGAGTTCGCGGGCGATGTCGGGCGCCACGGTCTCGACCGGCCCGAAGTTCCCGCCGTGGGTCGGGACCAGGACAATGTACTCGAAGCCGTGTTCGCCGAGTGATCGGCAGTACGACCGGATTACGTCCATCAGCGTCTCAGGTGGAACGGTGATCGTACCGGGAAATTCCATGTGATGGCCCGAACACCCGGGGCGAATCGTTGGGGCAGCGAGGGCATCGCCCAGTTCTGACGCAATTCGGCGTGAAAGCTCGTCCCCGTCGAGCGCATCCATATTCAACGGTAAATGTGGACCGTGTTGTTCGATCGAACCGACAGCCACGATTGCTGTCCGTGTTCCATTTTCGAGGGCAGATTCAACCTCTGGCCATACCATCTCCTCAAGGCGTACTGATTTGCGAGAAGGCACGTATTTGTGTCTGTCTTGTCGAAACGAAAAAGCCTGTGATGGAATTATACCGACTCACACAGGAACTGCTAACCGTTGCCTCTATACTGACCGACGTTAGGAAGCAGGATCGAGTTATTCGCGGAGGCCGTGGATAGCGTCGATGGTCCAATTAGCGTACTCGCCATCACCCGTCTTGACCGATGGTGCAGAATCGTCGGAAACGGCGTGTTTCGCAAACGTTGCGAGACGTGTGAATCGGGAAAGACGAGGAGACACCCTACACAGTTCTGGTGCTGATGGTGGTCTGCCCACCGAAGTAAGCCGGTGTCTTTGGCGTCCAAACAAGGCCTCTCACCAGTATAGAGCGTGGGAAAACTTCCGATAACGGAAATATCACTTCCCGATATCTGGAACAACAATTCCGTCCACCGATAGAATAAGAAGAAACCTCCCTATCGTTCATTCTCCTCGGCCCAGACGATCACGTTCGCTACAAACTAACGAGAACATTTTACAGCAATGAAAGTATTACATTTCGGTGTATTGTAGAATGGACGTAATTATATCGAGCGCAATGAGGTTTGATCTTCTGTGGTTCTTGCTCGTGTAATGAATGGGAGTCGATCAGATAGTCGAAGAGATTCGGCGGCGCACCCAGCGGAACAACGAACGAGGGACAAATACCCAGCAAAATCGCATGCGTTTTAAAGTCTCACCCCCCCAAGGTGAGACTCTCCCAGAAAGGGAGCTACGTGAGGCACAGAAGGGGGAGTCGCCATAGAGACGAATTCCCCTTCTGTGGCGCACTTTTCAGCGCGCGAGTAATCATAATCTGGAGTGAATTATCAAGCTTATGGTTTTATAGTTTATTTTTTAGTTCCTCTTGATGTTTCTATAGATTACGGAAAAAATTAACGCCGCGCTGAAATGCCGACGGGAGTCGGCGATGGAGTGCTTAATCCCCTAGGTGGTGTGTCGTATGATGGGAAACGAGATCGGGTGACAGTTTGGCAGGTGGCTTCACATCGGAACGATCTCGTAGTGGCGAGGGTGTATGTCTCGGAGTGTCGAATCCCATCAGCAACGACTACATCCTATACCTCGCCATTTCAGGCTTTAGAACACACCCCCATTAACCTGTTGGAAATTTTGTAAGTATTTGCAACTATTACTGGAGATAGCCAAAGAAAACCACGGGAATAACACATTCTTGTGTGGTTATTATAACCTTGTTACTATAAATATGGTTCGTATACAATAAAGATATCGGAAGAGCCGGAAGCTGCCCGTGAGTTTGCGAGATAGACGCCAAAGACGACGAATTCGAGTTACGGAAATACTGAATAACCAGACCGCACTTACATCTGTTCACTGTCGTTTTCCGTACGCTGTAGTTCGTTCTTCGGTGGCACGGGTCGCCAGCGATACGAGTACCGGCATTGCCCTCACCCCGGTGTCTGGCCGTAGTTTCAATACGACAGTCGCGTTCTATCCTGTATGGAGACCGAACAGACGGCAGCCGACGTATTCGGGCTCTTGTCCGACGAGATTCGACTCGAAATCCTTCGAACGGTCGCACTCGCACAGCACGAAAAGCGACAGACGGGCGTCACCGAACTATCGTTCTCTGACATTTACGATCGCGTCAGCGTAGACAACACGTCGAAACTCTCGTATCACCTCGGAGAACTCACGGGTACATTTCTCAGGAAGCATGAGAACGGCTACGCGTTCACCCATGCTGGCGAGCAGTTGGTCAGGTTTATTCTCGCCGAGAACTTTCGCTCGCCGCCGGATTTCGGAACCATCGAGACGGATGGGCGGTGTCTATTCTGTGGGGAAAGCCCGCTCGAGGCCCAACTCGAAGAGCAGTACTTCATGATTCGGTGTTCCGAATGTGACCGCCCCGCCTTCTCGTATCGGATCAGGCCCGCACAGGCGCGATCTCACTCAGGGCCTGATCTGATTGATGCTGTCATCTGGGAGCAGGTCGGCGACTTTCTCAAAATGCAGCAAGGAGTCTGTCCGGACTGTGCCGGTCATTTCGATACGGAGGTCATGGATGCCGAGTCGACTTCAGTCGGGGATCTGGTACCTGTCTCTTACGGGGTTGTCAACGAATGTCAGCAATGTCAGCGCGTTATGGGTGTTCCCCTGCCGTATGCAGCAGTCTACCATCCAGAATCGATCGCTTTCCACTGGGATCACGGCGTCGACGTTCTGGGAACGGGTGCCTGGGAGTTCCATCGTTATCTTCAGGACGGCCAATGGACATCTGAACAGATCCAGACTGCCCCTGATGAGTATCGAGTCGAGTTACAACGAGAGACGAGTGCACTGCGACTGCTTCTCGATAAAAACGCCACGGTTACACGAACTGAACGTGTGCGACACAGCGATCAGCACGGTCGTCGTTAATGACATATATATTTCAAAATTCTCGTTTGATGGATCGGGCCGTTGTCGGGGCCAACTGTTGAAATCGTCTTAGATACGCCCGATTGCCGGGCTAGCCACTCAAACGAAATTTTGAAACAGTCCTGATAATATATCAAATACTCTATAATTGTTAAGGGATGGGAGCACGATGGTCCGAGTGTCGACGCGGTGTTCGAACCAATGACGGCACACAAAACGCCTGCCGAGGGGCAACATGTCGAATCGCTTTCCGAGTACGTGCATCGTCTCGCTGGGGCACACGGCGTGTCCGGCTACACGAAGATGCCCGACGACACGGTCGTCTATGCCGCCTACGGTGACGGAGACTACGACCTGTGGACCAGTGAGGGTCGACTCACGCACGCTGACGGCGATATCACGTCACCGACGTGGTTGCGGGGTCACGAGTCAATTCTTGCCTATCGCGATGTAGATGGGAACGAACAGTTCGACCTCCTGAAGATTGATCCCGAGACCGGAGCGGTAACGCCGGTTGTAGACGACCAGTTCCTCAACGTCAACGCTCGACAGGCTCCGACAGATCCGAATCGGATCGCCTTCATCTCTAATCGAGATCGGTCGCTGGACCTGTACACGTACGACATCGACGAAGGCACGATCACCAAGCAATCCGAAGCCGACGAACCGGTGATGGGCTACGCGTGGTCCCCGGACGGGCACCGGATCGTCTACCAGGCTGGTACCTTCGACGACTCGGCACTCCAGCTCGTGGACCTCCACCTCGATAGGGACGACGTCTTCATTGACGAACCCGATTCCGAGCAGTCGTTCGCCTTTACCGACGACGGCGACGGTGCGTGGTCGGAAGATGGAATCGTCTTTACGACCAACCACGAGACGGGGTATCGAGAACTCGCAGTCACGGACGGCGACGGTGACTACAGACTCTGCTACGTGAACAACCACGACAAGTACGACCCACAGTGGACGGATGAGGGCGACATCGCGTTCATCGAAGCTCGCGGCGGGGACCGGCGGCTGTGTGTGCTCAGCGATGGCGACGTCACGACCGTCGAGCGAACAGGTATGAACATGGACCTGAAATCCATCGATGGCGACGTCTACTACAAGCACTGGAGTCCAGCGACCGCCGGTGATCTTCGGCGCGACGGGGCGACCGTCGTTGAAGAAGGGCAGGTCGATGTCCAGACGGTTTTCCCCGAGGAGATTACCTACGAATCGTTCGACGGCCGGGAGATCGCCGCGCGACTCTACAGACCGGAAGACGAGCCACTCGGTGGTGTCGTCAAGGTCCACGGTGGCCCGGAGGCACAGCACTACAACCGACTCGACATAGTTACGCAGACGCTCGTCCGCGCCGGGTTCGAGGTTCTCGCACCGGATTTCCGTGGGAGTCTCGGCTACGGACGTGACTTCCGGAAGGCGAGCGACGGGGACCTCGGCGGCGACGATCTCACCGACGTCGTCGCGGCCGCTGCGTACCTCCGAAATCGAGGCCGGGACCAGGTCGGTATTCTCGGCGCGTCCTACGGCGGCTATATGGCCCTGATGGGCGTCGGCGCGACCGACGCGTTCGACATGGGTGCGAGCGTCTGTGGGGTCGTCAACTGGGAGACGACCATCGAAGAGGCTCGGCAGTATCTGGGTGACGTGTTGATCCGGAAACTCCAAGGCACACCCGAAGAAAAGCCCGTCCTCTACGAAGAACGGTCCCCAATCACGTACACCGACGACATCGACGTTCCCCTGCTCATCGTTCAGGGGGCGAACGATCCGCGGGTACCCAAAAGTGAAGCCGAACAGCTCGTGTCCTCAGTAGAAAAGCGGGATGTCGACTACGAGTACCTGCTATTCGAGGACGAAGGCCACGGCGTCGAGCGAACCGAAAACCGCATCGAGTACATAACCAGGACTGTCGAGTTCTTCAGCTCGCACGTCTGAACGCCGAGATACTAAAGGAATCCACGACAATGACTCGAACTGAACAACCGACGCAGCACAAGCCCTGCAGCGAGCACCATCGAGACGACACCGATCCAGCGTCGAACCGATCGATGTCGGTCTCGGAGATCAAGTCCACCTATGCCGAATATGCCGACTGGATGCATCGATTCGAGCTGTTCGACCGCGTCGTCACTGGTCGATATCGTCGCTCCCGGTTCGGCGACGTGGAAGGGAGGGTACTGGACGTCGCCTGCGGGGCTGGGGCGAACTTCCGGTATCTCCCCGACACGGTCGATCTCGTCGGAATCGACATCAGCCCGGAAATGCTAGCGAACGCCGACGAGCAACTCGCCGCGCTGGGAATGGACGGCACGCTCCGAGAGATGGACGCACAGGATCTCGATTTTCCCGACGACAGCTTCGACGTGGTGATCTCCGCGCTGTCGACGTGTACGTTCCCGAACCCGGTCGCTGCGCTGCGGGAGATGGAACGTGTCTGCAAGCCCGATGGAACGATTCGCCTGGTCGAACACGGGCGTAGCGACGTGGGAGCAATCGCGAGGTACCAGGAGTGGCGTACTGATGCACACTATGCGAAGATGGGATGCCGATGGACCCAAGAACCAAGAGAAATTGTCGCGGAAGCGGGCCTCACGGTGCAGGACACGAATACCGGACTGCTCGGCATGATAACCACGTTCGAGATCGATCCTGATTGCGGTGACAGACGATGATCGAACCGTCCTCTACTGCCTTGCAGTGGCTCAGTGTCGGCAGTCTATTGATGATTACAGGAGCACTGATCAAATTCCGTGGCTGGACGTTTCTTCTCGCAGGCTACGATAGGACTTCGCCGCTCCCAGACGACGTCGTCGCTGACATCGCGGGGAACACTGTCCTCCGCATCGGCATCGCAGCATTGGTCCTCGGTGTCCTCGTAGCGATCACCGATGTCCCACCGTACATACCAATCATCTTCCAGGTGAGTATCCTCTTTGCTGTTCTCCGTCTGATCTACCGTCTCTACACTTATACCCCGGCTGAACCGACGTAGGAGACGAATTTCCAATCAAGCGCCGAGAGCTCGAGTTTATATTCGATCTCGGTATCCACGATATACCAGTGCCCATCGAAACTCACTACTGCGAACTCAAACACTCGAACGTCGCCCACCCTGGCAGTACCCCCGTTCACGCGATATGTACGTAGCTATCGACTCTAACTACAACTGAACAGTACGAAAACCACATACTGTAGAGTAGTGTGGAACGGACGCACTATGAATACTACTCGATCCCGCGCTCGAAGACGCGGAATGCGCTCGCCCTGTGCCACATTGTGATTCAAAATAAATCAGTGGTTGTAGGATAATAACCCACAACCTTTGCTCGTGCGTATTATTTTCCGCTGAACCACGGACGACTGACATATCTAACCCGGATATTCCGGAATATATGTCGTATCAGGTAAGGGGATACAACTCTATTCAATGAGATGATAGCTTCAGGATGGCATTGGAACCGGTTGCGTTCTACGGCCGCCCCGGGGAAGGGGGACTCTCTTCGTTCAAAGATAGACGGAATTTTATACGTTGGTCTACAGAGTAGAAGTATGTACGATCTCACTGGATTCCAGCGCGACCTGTTGTACGTGATCGCCGGTCAAGACGAACCCCACGGGCTCGCCATCAAGGAAGAACTCGAAAACTACTACGAGAAGGAAATCCACCACGGGCGACTCTATCCGAATCTGGACACGCTCGTCGACAAGGGGCTCGTCGAGAAGGGGGAAAAAGATCGCCGAACCAACATCTATTCGGTTACTCGACGAGGTACCCGGGAACTCGAGGCCCGACGGGAGTGGGAAAATCAGTTCGTCGGTCTCGAATGACGTAAGCGACGACAGACTATTTCCGGACTCGCTTATATGTGGAGTTTCAATCATAGAGAGTGAGAGCCGCGTCTTGACCCACTGCACTTCCAGATAGCTACGGCCTCTCCGAGGTGCCGTCGTAAATCACGAACCCATACGGGGCGACTGTAGGTGAATCGCCACCGGGCAACGTATCATGCAAGCGGCTTCCGTCCCGCAGCAGTAGTGTAGCGATGGTCTTCGGATACGACGACGCAATAGGAATTCGCGAACTGAACGGTACATTTTTTAGAGACAGTAGCCTCGGTCCGGTGTGGGACGCTACCAGCCGGGAATCCACGACTCGTATATCAAGTGCGATACGCCACGATGTGGTGCCAATAACGCTCCGGAAGAATCCTCAGAGTACGACACGGACTGTTGGCGGTGTGGAGAACCCCTCGGCGGAAAGCCCGAACTCGGGGACACCGTTGCTGTCGATATCGTCGACGAGAAGTCAGACGGCACGCTCGTCTGTAAAACAGAGAGCGGTTTCGTCCTCTTTCTCGAGGCAGACATTTCGGCGATTGAGGCAACAGTTCGCGTCACGTCTGTCGACGAGACGTACGGTGAGGCAGAACTGATCGAAACAGGTTGATACTCGAAACTGCCGTCGTGGCAGCATATTGGGTAGCCCGATCTCCCCTTCACTCGCACCCGACTGGGGCCGACCTGATCACGACCGTTGTCTCGGTGACGCCGCCAGTCCTCTACAGCAACTCCGTAGAAGCGGCAACTGTGTTTCGTACGCATAGCGAATGATCGCGTTGACAACGCTTGAGAAGAAGGAGAGATTTCGGATAGGCCAACTAGTTAGCCCAACCAGTAATGCTACTCGATGAGCCTTTCTGGAAAGATGCACGTCCCGTTCTGTCTCCGTGGTATAACCAGTGATCAGTATTCTGGAAATTGGCGGAAGGGGAAGGCCGTCTGGTTAGGCTGGCCAGATAGGCTATCCGAATATGCTATTTCGTCTCCCTCCGGAAAGCGTCTAACCCGAAGAAACGATTCTGCTATACAACCCCATTATCCTAACCCGTTAGCCTATACGGATACACCGATTAGTTAGGTTAACTAGTAAAGCTATCAAGAAGGCCTGTCTAATAACTACAGCTGGACTCAGTTCCGAGACCTTCCGCCTCCGTGGCCAACACCCCCTGTCTGAGAAAGGAGGGGGAAACTGGTCGAATATGCTATTCGGTTAGGCTATTGGGTTAGTTTCTCAGGATAGGAGTATTCCCGTCGAACTGCCGTTCCTGACGTAATTGGACGGGGCTGTTAACTAACCAGGTTGACTTATTGGTTAGGCTATTCGGATATGCTATTCCGTTCGGCTACTCGACAAAGCCACACGGTATCAGGGACAGGAAACCCGGTATCAGCCGGAGTATACCTATTGAATAGATATACCGGTAAGGCTAATCGATTAGTCTGATTGGATAGGCTGCTTTACGTTATACGGATGGAGCCTGTCGATTTATCAAAACACCTGTGATCTAATCGCACGTGCTTGGCAGGAGTTTCAACCAGATAGGCCAGTTGGCAAGACTTCTTGAATAGGCGTGCCAGTGATCCTAACTAGAAAACGCAGACGAAACCATATAGATCACGTACTCAAACCACTTGCGGCGCATAATCCGGTTGTTCTATCGAATTAATTGGCCTGCGTAAACAGAGTTATCCGAACTCGATCAATCACACGAAAGATGTTATAGAATGGCCAAGAAAACATATTCTGCTAGACAACACATCTGGTCAAGCGTCCCGAGTGGCCTAACCGATCGTAGCGGGTCGAAATGGCGGATACGAACCAAGTAATCGCTCATCTGGAGATGAGCTATTCGGTTAGGCCAACTAGTTAGACTATCCAGACGGTGTGGCGAAGTATTATATTCAAGAAGACTAACCGACAACCATGCTCACATATACGACCTACTCCGAAGCGGGTGGTGTCGGAAAAACCACCATAGGCGCAGCACTGCTCGAGTCCCACGCTGCACACGGACTCGATGTCCTCGCGATCGATATGGATCAACAAAACGGATCGCTCACCTACTTTCTCGACGTCGATGCCCCACGAGACGATAGCCAGGCCGACAACATCGTTCGACATCTGATCGATCGGCCGAAAGGGCCACTCGAGGACCTCGTTCACGAAACCGAATACGGACTCGATTTACTTCCAAGCCATAATATGCTGGAAAACCTCGAGGATCTTCTCAACCGGGCACAGCAGATGGCGGAGGATCTCGGCGAGGGAGACGAGTTCGACCCATACGATCGGCTCCGACAGGTACTCCTCGAATCTGGGCTTCCCCAGAAATACGACGTCATCGTCGTCGACCCGCCTGCGACTGCAGGCCCCCACCTGTACAATGCAGTCTCGGCGACACGGAGTCTGGTAATCCCCGTCGAGCCGACCGGCAAGGGCATGCAAAGCGTCCTCGGACTGGAAGAACTCGTCGATGGTCTCGAGGATCGGCTCGAAGCGGAAATCGGCGTCCTCTCTGCAGTCCCAAATGGTGTCGGTCGAACGTCCGATCAGGAACGGTATTTGTCGGAAATTCGCGATCGGGGCTATCCGGCACCCGTTGCGATCCGCGACCGGTCGTCGCTCTTCGAGGGATGCTGGGATCAGCAGTGTACCCCACGCCACTACGTCGATGCACACAGGGACCGACAGCGCGACCACGAAATGGAGACGCTCGAGAAAATCGATCAACTAGCAACGAAAATCGAGGAGGTGGGCGGTCTATGAAAAAAGGAACCGGGAGCGATCCATTCGCAGACATGGGCCAAGACGATACCGCCGGAAAACAAACTACTGAAGAAAAGCCCACCGATGAAGCAACCGACGATGAACCCGATTCAAAACCGGATCGGCAAAACGAGGAATCGGAATCAACAGCGGAGGCAAAAACGACGACCGATGAGACAGTTACCGAACGGGAAACGGGATCGAACGACTCGATCGTAGACGATCCGCCACAAAACAGTGCGAGCGATTCGGGCGTTCCATGGGTTTACGTCCGCGATAACGTAAAACAGGACCGCGAGATGGTGCAATTTTACTTGCGGGATTATGTGACCGACGCAGAGAGCGATTTCGTTGACGCGGTAAGCGAAGAACTCGGAACTGACGTTTCGAAGACCGACGTTCGAGAGGCAGCCTACGAAGCAGCAATGTACAACGTCGATGACGTCGTCGATCGGCTTCGAGACTGGGGCTTCGAGTCGGTCGACTAGTCCGTATAGTAAGTTCGGTCAAGTTGCGAACGATACCAGCCATTCACGGGCCCGGTTCGTAGTACATGGAGACCTCCGCCCCGTCGTAAACGGAGAGTGATCATCGATCCCTCAAGCGGTTGGGCACAGCCCGACGACGGGGCTTTCCGAACTACACGGCACCGTTGGGATAGTTACCGGTCTACGGTTGGACCTGTTCTTGTGAGGCAACTCCCCCCGATTTGATTGTCGAACAGGCGAACCGATGGCTGGGCTAGATAGCCGTTCCTATCCTGGGCAGGACGCGGAGTTCCCGCCGCACGCATATTCTCAGCCGCATTCACGTCACTATCAGCCACCAATTCGCAGTTCTTCACATGTATAACCCGCGTTCACCGCGATTCGAGGCTGCTTCCATCCCCCATTCACAGCAGGGTTTAATTCATGAACATTCCGATAGCCGACCATGGTTTAAATAATTTGAGCGACCGCCTCGGAACACACACTCGTTTACCCTCTAGTTCTGGGTTCCCGTTTCGGGAGAGCCTTCAGTAGCCAAAACAGTTGTTTTGGTTGATTTCGCCGATGAGTTTCTGTTCGAAGTTTCGTGATAGGTGAACACCTTCTAGTTGGTTGGTCTTCGGATAACAGGGCGGCAAAACGGGGTAATCCCACGAATATCTGTGATGGCATTTACAACGCAACACGCCCGAGATAGATATAGCGCCATTTGGTGTATGGATGTAAGAGTAGCAACCTCGACAGAGTTCAGACAGTAAAGACCACTATCAGTTCATCACAGTATGACCGAAAATAGAAGGCGTTACTGAGCAAACGCCTTCGTGAGACGCTTGCGCATATATTCTCGACGGTGTTGGCGACGCTGCTGTTCCGAGAGGTAATTTTTCAGGACAACGCTTACGTCCGAACTCCCCTGGTCAGCCGCAATCGCCTCGAGGTTGTCGAGGAGGGCGTTTTGCGAATCGAGGTACGTAGTATACCAGAATCTGCGCCCCATCTTCGAAGTTGGCGTCTCCCCTCGGACCTGAACGCTCGCACGGTCCGCGATGCGCTGAAAGCGAGCTTGAACCGTATCGCCGATAATATGACCAGACGTGGACTGATCGGACGGAAAGAGATACCCGTTCCAGTCCCCGTCTCGAGCGCTAAGCGCATCGATTCGATCGACCACTGTCTGGCGACCGTAGATCAACGCGACCGTACCCGGCCCGTTCTTGCGTTCTTCGAAATAGATGTGCGGATCGGATCCGTCGAGTACGAATTGGGACACGTGGAGCGATGCGACCTCGCTCCGTCGGAGACCCCACCCGCAGAGAGCGAGTACGAGAAGTTTTTCTGACGGTGATTCGACGGCATCGTAGATCCGATTGACCTGCTCGTCGGAAAGGGCGACGTTATCGGGCTCTGGTCGTTTCCAACCGTATTCCATATCGATCGTTTCCGCGGGGTTGTACGCTGCTTTTCCACGTCGAACGAGATGCTCGTAAAATTGTGACACGTCGCCCAAGTACCTGAGTTTCGACTCGTCACTATCGAGGTTGCGATCGAGTTCGTCGAAAACGGCGAGAACACGCTCGATTTCGTGAGCTTTCTCTTCGATGTCATCTATGCGACCGGTTAGGTCGGCCCGGCCGTGGACGTCTCGATACAATCGCGCGTACGTGGCGAGCCGGGACTGTTTAGTCGCAATCGTATTTTCGGCGAGGTCCCGCCGCCGATCGAGGGTTCGAATGTACGACCGGAGTTCGTCGACGGTAGATTCGTCCCCGATATGCCACCTGTACCCGTCCGCAGACTCGTCGACGAAACCAACGGATCGAAGAAATTCTGCGAGCGTCAGATCATGCTGTTCTCGAAGCGCATCCTGCAGGCCGCCGAATCCAGCGTCGAGAAGGTCTCGATAGGTCGGCCGATCGTCGAGGTCGTGACCGTGACGACGAAGTTCCGGTTCGATGCGGGCCGTCCAGAACGTTCGAAGCTCTTCGAGTGATTTGTGTGACCAGCGAATCGTGTCGGTATCGGCATCGGTCATGGTTTGACGCGACCAAAGAGTGGATTCGCTCCGTTCAGGGTGGATTTTGAAACTGGCATTTTCGTGCATCTACGCAGTGGTGACAGATATTAAAAACTACCGTGTAGACTGTTGTCGCAAGTGGACAACCGATCTACACCCATTAGTACCCTGAACCCGCCTGCAATCCATGAATTCTATTCCGCTATATGAAATTCGGACAGGGGTGGCGCGAATACCACCCGCGTCTAACAGCAGAGTCTTGCCTCAGACGCATTCTCGACCGTACTCCGACTCGCCTCTGTGCAGGGACCTGCCGTTCGATCCTGACGGAACGCAGTGACGGGATCGGTACGGTAGTGGACGTCTTGCAGGTGGGAAGTACATGCCTGCATAGAATTCAGACCTCGCACAACCAGCTTCGCCAGTCGATAGGAGGGCGGAACGAGCAAGACCCGACACAACTCCGGAGGAGAAGCTACCAACTACACGTGACGGAAAACCGCGAGCGGAACTAGTCCGCCGACTCGCCGACCACGCCGGCGTCCCGAAGGGAGGCGATCTCTTCGTCGTCGAACCCGAACCGCCGGAAGACGCTATCGGTGTGTTCACCGAGGTCTGGCACGGGTCCTTTTCCCCCGTCGAGTCCCTGTTGAACCGACGCGGGAAAGCCGATTCGCTGCGGGCCATCCCCACCGGTTTTGATGACATCCCGCTCACGGAGGTGGGGGTCCTCGAGTGCCTCCTGTGGCGTGTTCACTCGTCCGATCATTACGTCAACGTCTCCGAGTTGGTCCTCCCACGCTGCCAGGTCCTTGGTTCGGAACGTTTCGGCTAATTCGTCCCGTACGGCCGTTCTAACGGCTTCATCCCCTGATTGGTGTTTCTCGAGGAGATGTGGCTTGTCGAGTTCGTCACAGAGCGTGGCCCAGAACTTCGGTTCCAGTGCCGCGAGAGTCAGATACCGGCCATCGGCTGTCTCGTAGACGTCGTAGCACGGATATTTCCCGGTTAAATGCGTCTTGCCTGGGCGGGGGTTTTGGCCGGTCATCGCCAGCACCCCGACAGCCTGGGAGAACGAGAGGACGGCGTCCGTCATCGAGATGTCGATGTAATTCCCTCCGGTAGACCCTAGTTCCCGACTGAGAAGGGCACCGACGATGCTGAGAGCGGCGAAGGTCCCGCCGGCCATGTCGCCGATGGGGTAGCCTGGGAGCCGAGGCCGTTCGTCTTCATCGGCTCGCGTCATATCTATCAGGCCGGCGAACCCTGCATAATTGAGGTCGTGACCCACTCGCTTGCGGTACGGCCCCGTCTGGCCGTATCCCGAAAGCGAACAGTAGACGATTTCCGAATTGTACTCCGAGACGTCCTCATACCCTACGCCTAACCGATCCACCACTCCTGGTCGGAACTGCTCGAAGACGACGTCCGCCTCCGCCGCGAGTCGGTAAAACGCTTCCCGTCCCTCGTCGCATTTCAAATCGAGAGTGACGCTCTCTTTTCCTCGGTTGACAGCCGTGAAAACCGCCCCCTGGCCGCTATCCATCGTCGGTTCGGTGTAGCGTGAGTAGTCACCGCCGTCCGGTTGTTCGATCTTGATGACGTCTGCGCCCATCTCTGCTAACAACTGTGTGCCGTAGGGGCCCGGTAACAACTGCGACAGATCGAGTACCGTGATGGAACTGAGATCCATACCAGCACGATTCGCCCGGACGTGAATAAAACTCCCTTCTGCGTTCCGATTCAGATGGCCTGTATCGAAGCGAGCACTCGATTTTGTTGCAGCCCCGGGTTCGGAGGCCGTACTGACCGGGATGGCTTACGATCGAACGTACCCGCCATTGACGCTCAGCGTCTGTCCCGTGATCCAGTCTGCAGCGTCGCTACAGAGGAAGGTCACGCCGTCGGCGATGTCTTCCGGCCGGCCGAGACGATCCAGCGCGTAGCTCTCGAGGATTTTCTCCTCGTATTCGTCGATCCAGTCCTCAGTCGCGGGTGTCCGCGTCGTACCGGGAGAGATACAGTTGATACGGATGCCTTCGTCGCCGACTTCCTTCGAGACGGTCCCTGTAAAGGATACGTTCGCTGCCTTCGCAGCGCCGTAGACCGCCAGCCCGGGGTCGTTACCCTTGTAGGAGTCGCTTGCGAAGTTGACGATTGCACCGTCACCGCGCTCTATCATGTGAGGTAACACGGCATGCGTGCAGTTCATCGTTCCATAGAAGCAAACGTCGACGGCCGTGTCCCAGTCCTCGGGCTCAGATTCCAGGAAGCTAGGCGTTCCGGCCGCTACGCCTGCGTTGTTGACGAGGTAATCGATCTTGCCGAGGTTGGAGACGACCGTCTCGACCATCGCCTTTGCGTCGTCGGCCGACGAAACGTCGCATTCGACTGCCACCGCATCGACACCGTATTCGGCTTCGATCTCCTCGGCCGTCGACGCCGCCGTCTCTTGCTGGATGTCGGCGATGGCCACATCTGCGTCGCTTGCCGCGAACGCTTCGACTATCGATCGTCCGATACCCTGTGCACCACCGGTGACGGCAGCAACGTCTCCGGCAAAATCACATTTCTCCGCAATGGTAGTGGTTCGCATCTCGTAAAACGATTGACCGAACGAACAAAAAGAGTTGTCATTTGACAGGCCGCCAGCAACCGATCCCAGGGCGGAACACGTCGAGAGCGACTACTCGCTGACACGGATGTCCACGAGGAATTCACACACGAGTTTCGCTGTGCGGTCCAATCGTTCCACCATCGGGTAGTGTCCAGTGTCTTTCATAGTGACCGCCTCACAGTCCGGCAATCCGGTAACGGTCTCCTCGAACACGTCGTCCTGAAAGAAGGAGTCGTCGTCTCCACAGACCAAGAGCACGGGACAGGTCGCCTCGGCCAGCTGGTCGGAAACGTCGTGGTCGGCCCACGCTTGCAAGTCGTTCGCTGCTGCGTGCTGGGATTCGCGATGTTGCCACTTCAATTCCTCGAGAAGGGGCTCGCCGTGGTCGCCTGCCGTGCAGTCGACGACCGAGTAATCGAGAAGGTCATGCCAACCGGGGCAAGCGTGCGGGTGCGACTGGCGTCTGAGCGGGGCGCCACGGGTTCGACAGGCCCTTCTGATGGAGATCGCAAAGGCGATGTCGTCGGCGTGGTTAACGGCGACATCGAGGATGGTATCCCGCCGATTGAACAACCAGCGACGACTGGTTGCTCCACCGCAACTGTCTGAAGGAACGGCCAGAGGAATTCGGCGTGCTGGTGAAGGCGTGAGTGTGGCACCCAGTCGACGGATAGGACGTGCCATGTCCGGGAAGATCCGGTACGAAAACGTGGTAGCCAGCTTGTGCGGGTTTCGGGCCGACGTACCGCCACTGGCGCCCCTCCGCGCCGGCAGTGTGGACGAGGACGATGGCGGGCCCAACGGATCTCCCGCCGTCTCGTAGTAGGTCCTCGTTCCCTCGATATCGACGTACTGTCCGCTCAAATCCGCATCGACGTCCGTCATTGGATCGCCTCCCGCTCGAGCGTCTCGAGATGACGAACCAGCAACTCGAGACAGTCTCGCATCCGGTTCCTTTCGATTTTGTTGCCCTTCGTCCGAAGGCTGCCGTCGTAGAGGAGTTCAGACAGCGATGCGTCGGTGCAGACGAGTCGAGCCCAGTTGTTCGTCTCGCCGACGACGCTGAACGTCTCCCCGGCCATGGGAACGGACGGTTCCGTGGCGATGATCGCGCGCCTGTAAATCCTGAGCCAGAGTGTCCGGGACCCGGTTTCGATGGTGATCGACCCGTCGAACTGTTCGGTCGCCGATTCGAACCGATGATCGTCATTCGCTGCTTGGACGAGATCCTGGGGCCCCTGCATAGCAGTTGTCACGTCGGAGCAACCAAGCCCGCGACAAAATGTATCACTATGTCGTTGACAGCGGTCTCGTAGCCCGAAAGCGCAAGAATGGCAGCTATTCCACGGCCTATTTGTTCGCTTCCGACTACTGCAACTGTCTCGATGGTGTCACTATCGACTACCATTTGTATGCGGCATCAGATACGGATAAAAGTGTCCTGTTCGGGTCAAGGCGTCCATTCGGTCGCCCGTCACCGTTTAGTTCATGTCCCAAAGGAGTAGCTATATGACGTTAGTCAATAATAACCGGAACGCATGCCAACCGAATTCGAAACGACCGCCGTGGAATTTGATGCCGAAACAGGGATTGGTCACTTGACGCTCGACCGTCCCGACTCGCTGAACGCACTCAGCGGTCAGCTTCAGACTGATATTATCGCCGGGCTCGAAAAACTTGACGCGGAGAACGACGAGGCTGACGGGGTCGCACTCCGCGCAGTAGTTATCGAGGGCGCAGGAGGGAATTTCTGTGCTGGAGCGGACATCAACGAATTCAGTGATGCATCCGCAGGTGATCGGTCAGACCGCTCTCACTACGAGTTCATCCGGTCGTTCCCGGTCCCGATCATCGCAAAGATCCGCGGTTACTGTCTCGGTGGCGGGTTCGAGACGGCGATGTCCTGTGACTTCCGGTTGGCTCACGAAGATGCACGATTGGGGCTTCCGGAGGTCGACCTCGGACTGATCCCTGGCGCGGGCGGGGTGCAACTGATCAGCGAACTAGCCAATCCCGCAGTCGCGAGAGAAATCGCGATGACCGGCGACCATATCAGCGCTGACCGTGCACACGAGTTGAATCTCGTCAAACGATTTTCCGATGAGGAATTCGACGACGCCGTGGCCGAGTTCGCGGAAAAGATCGCATCGAAGCCACCGCTTGCGATTCAGGCGATCAAACGATCTGCTTCTGTCGCCACTCAAACCGACCTCGAGGAAGGTTTCAAATACGACCGTCAACAGTTCAAACCGCTGCTGGCGACCGAAGACCACGAAAAGGGTGCCCGTGCGTTCGTGGAGGACGACTACGAACCGTCGTTCACCGGACGATAATAGCTCGAACGCGACAAAGTTTCGACGACATTTTCTAAACGAATCGCTTTCGGATAGACGGCAACGCCATCAGAAAGCGGAACGAACCCCGAAGCTGGTCGTTTTCGCGTCTGGCCAACCATCGATGGCCACCGTCCGCCGAGAGTCAGACCGATTCGAACGTAGTCAGCGAACCATCCGCACAACGATAGTTCGTGGAATGAACCCAGCAGGTCTCTCGTCGGGTAGTTCCCGTTCCGTATTACGGAAGATGAGCTATCGGTCCCGGATCGTTCCGTTCACCCCTTTCTCGGTATCGCCCGATTGTACGGCCAACAGAGCCGTGAACCGTGACCTGAATTCATATCGGAAACCGAATTGTGCGAGTTTTCGCTCCGTCTTTTCCACCCATATGGTTGGTAAGGTCACCGGCGATCGATGACTGAAGTGTGGTACTTGAGCCCATGCTATTCTCTTTCAGGAACGGAGACCATACCGCAAAAACCGCCGAAGCGTACGCTGAGTGAGGATGACGGAACATGAGAAGGAAAATCGACGATATAGTGTGTTCAGCCTGACCGAACTGATAGAAGACGCATGATTATTACAGAATAATAGTACCGAATTGAGATGAAAACTGTCGATCTGAGACTCGTATCGCTGTTTCGACCCTCCATGTAGCCTGACAGCAAGTGTTCGAAAGCAAGATTTTAGGAGAGATGAATTGCTCTGGTTGCGGAATGCCAGAACGCGAATCAGCATATGTTGCTGGTGCCTTCGAACATTCGACACGGAAAGCACCGGAAATGTCGACTCCGCAGTTACCTGCCGAAGTGGCCAAGGGTGCACTCGATGATGCAGGTCTATCGAAAGCCAGTATCAACGGGCTCTTTACTGCGAAGATTCCCGAGTGCCGATCCGGACTGACCCCGCTCCGTCATAGCGGACTATCTCGGAATGAAGCCGTCAAACGTCGACACAACCGATTATGGTAGCTCATCCGATATCGCAAACGTCGGACACACAGTCAGCGCTATCCGTACTGTGAAGTGTGACGTTGCACTCGTCATGCTCGCCGGTCGTCCCCGCTCTCGCGGTTACGCGACGGGACCAGGTGCGAGAGAGATCAAAACAGTACAGGATAATTTCGGGCGGATAGACGGCGCGACCAGCATCACGATGGGTGGCATGGCCGCGCGACGGCACGTGCGCGAGTACGGCACGACGAGCGAACAGTTCGTCGAGATACGCGTCGCTGCCTCCGAGCACGCACAGTACAACGAAGACGCAATGTATCGAGACCCCGTCTCCGTCGAAGACGTCGTCCAATCACGGGCCGTAGCCGATCCACTTCATTTACTCGACTACTGCCTGATTTCCGACGGTTGCGGTGCGCTGGTCATCGTTTTCGACGACGTTCGCGCCGGTCTCATCCGCGAGGCCGTCGAAGTGCTCGGTCATGGTGAAGCTCCCTCACACCACGGTGCCGGACGAATCGATATCACCCACTCCGGAGCCGAATCGTCCGGTAAACAAGCCTTCGCAGAAGCCGAACTCAGCCCCGATGACGTCGGTTACGCGTCGATCGACGATTCCTTTACCATCACCGTCCTCGAGGCGCTCGAGGGCCTGGGCGTCTGCGAAAAGGGCGAGGGCAGTGAGTTCGTCGAGGGCGGAACGTTTCAGGCTCCTGATAGTGCCCTTCCGCTCAATACGGACAGCGGGGGCCTGTGCTCGAATCATCCGGGGAACCGCGGCGGGATGACCAAAGTGATCGAGGCCGTCCGGCAACTCTGCGGCGAGGCGAATCCGGAAGTGCAAGTCGACACTGAGGTCGCTCTCGCCCACGGGACGGGTGGAAGTATGGCGACCCGTCACGGTGCAGCGACCGTCGTACTCGGGAAAGAAGACCAGTGACCTGGAGCCCGCGCCCCGCTCCAGAAGCGAACCTGGAAACTGAGTGTTACTGGCGGGCCGCATCTAACGGTGATTTCCTCGTTCGGGAATGCAACGACTGTGGACTCGTGTATCACTACCCGCGGTCGCTCTGCCCCGATTGCTTCAGCGACGACGTCGAGTGACATGATACGTCGGGCTGGGGCGAAGTATACTCGTATTCGACGGCACGAACGATGAACGGCTGACTGGAAGCTGACTTACCGCTTATCCTTGCGTACGTGGAACTCGACGAAGGGACGCGACTGATGACGAACATCGATGTCAACTCCGAGGAAGTCGCTATGGGAAGGCGCGTTGCGGTCCAGTTCGTCGATACCGAAGACGAGAACGTCTCGATTCCCATCTTCGTTCCGAGAGAGGGGGGAGCGAAACCGGGTTCGACCAGCCCTACAAACGGTCGAGTGGATGAGATGCCAGGAGACACGACTGATACCGACGCAACGATCCGGTATCTCGCCGGGAAATCTATCGACTTCCGATCGAGTGATAACCGAAGGTCGAAGCAGGCGAGTTGCCAGTCTCCCAGTGTTACAGGAGTTTGAAACGTAGTCTGGCCTTTTACCGATGAAGAACTCCCAGACCACCACCGATCGAAAGTGTTGGTTTTCATCGCGGAATTCGAACAGCACGTCGATAAGCGAGTCCCACCGGACCCTGAAAGAAGGATTCATCGGGAAGGTTCGCGTTCGCCGAACATGAAAGAGAGAAGCAAGCCGATATCATCGAGACGATCGGTGCTGCTGGCACGGACGGATTCACTCACAATGCCAAGGCGATCGGGAGTGAATATGAAACGGCAGATAATGCGATTACTATCTGATTGAGCGTCATCGAAGACGCGATGGGAATCACACTGAACGGGTTTTAATTTCATTTCGGCGGTGCAGAAATGTCGAATTCGTTCCGTCGAAGAAACGAAATGCGACCGAGTGCATGAATAGTGATCGAAACACCGAGAACGTTAAACTCGTGGAACCAAGTGGATCGTTCGATGCGGGACTGGTGCAAAAATATCATCGACGAAACTGACATCGGCGACATCGACGACATCGACGACATCGACGACATCGACGACATCGACGACATCGGCGACATCGACGACATCGGCGACATCGACGACATCGGCGACATCGGCGACATCGGCGACATCGGCGACATCGGCGACATCGGCGACATCGGTTATATCGGGGATCGGGTCGTCGAACCAGGCCACGCCGATCCGATCGACGATCGTATCGCGACCGACGAGAGTGATGTGAAGTTTCGACGATAGATATTAGAATTGATGAGGACGGCGCTGCTCGAAGAATCCCGGAGAGTGTACGATTCGATGATAAAGTGATCGATACTGCATATATGAGAATTGCCAGGCATATTCTGGAAGGGGCCACGCGTTTGATGTGGCCGACTAATTCCGTAGTCGACGGCTGACTGATACCGTGGTTGACGGTCGACTAATTCCGTAGTCGACGGCCGACTGATACCGTGGTCGATACTGCACGCTACCATAACTTCCGACGGGACGATACACAGTGAGTCGAAACGATCGAGAGCATCGGATTACTGGAGAAAGATCCTGATAACGTCGGCCACACTACAAGTTTCGATCGTCTAAGAGCAGTCGTTTTCGTACTCGAACGACGAATAACAGTCGTCGGGCATAGCGTCACCAGTAACACGTGCAGTCGGTTTTTCACTCTGTCTGGATCAGCCGGGTGCAAGCGTAACGACGATTTGTCATATTCCAGGTAGGTCCGTATCCCTTCTTCTCGGTACCAAGACGGGCGGATGGCCGACAATCATATTATCATATGGAACCAAGTGTTCCCACAACGATGCACCCCCCCGAAAACGTACCCGAGTTCCTGTGTGAGGAAATCGAAAAAATGGACGACGATATCAGAATGGCCGTAGCCGCATTCGCAGAACGCGGCGGTTCAGCCCCCGCTCAAGTTCCCGATACGATCAGATGGGCATTTGCGGTACAAGAGGACGACGTTATCGAAAAAACCGGCGAGTACGCACAGCGTCTCGCGGAAATGGGCGAATCCGAAGAAGTAAACCCGGTTAAAACCGAATCGGATTCGAACGAATCGGATTCACCGTCCGACAACAACGGATCTGACGAAGCCGGGTCCGGACTCTTCAGTGGTGGGTTTTAACGTCCGTGTAAACCCATCTCGGGTTGATACCACTCTCGTAAGCGAACGAGTCGCGGAAAGTGGAACAGAATAGTTGGCCTCTACACGGCTGGGGCAGATGGGGTCGGGGATTACGTAGCAGTACTCAGAGACATCTGACGGCACGACTACTGGCCGCTCGACGACAACAGGTCTTCGGCGTCGATCCGGTCGACACGAGGGAGTTGTCCAGGTAGCTCTAGGTCGTTTCGTATCTATTGTATCCCGCCAGTCGTCGGCTCCAGAGCGGTCGCCACGAGGCAACTGCTTTCAGTCCGTCCTCGAAATACTACTTTCAGCGACGACACGACGGCGGCCGATCGCATCACGAGATTGAACGCCTCCCCAGAAATCGTTTCGCACGGAGGGGCGATATCGGCGTCTTCTGTCTTCGGATCAATCAGACGGACGTGGTGTCGGAATTCGCTGAACCGCTCGAGGAGCGGTTCGATCTACAGGTCGTCGACAGCGACTCCCCTTCCAGATGAACGCTGTTGGACGTGACTCGATCACCGGCTCACAGTGGCCGGATCGATCGCTTCTTCGGTGGCCATCCCTCCTTGGTCGGCCCGGATGTCGCTTTGAGCGTGTGGGCGATCCAATCCCGGGTTTCGGAAGGATCAATAACAGTGTCGATTCCCATCCCTTCGGCCGCACGGACGGCATCAGTCCGATCTTGGAACGTTTCTACGAGTGTCTCCCGTTTCGCGTCCGGATCGTTGGCCGCCTCGATCTCTGATCGGTATGCGATATCGACGGCTCCTTCGATACCCATCGCACAAATTTCTGCAGTCGGCCACGCAGCTGCGAGTTCACTGTTGTTAGATCGGCCGCTGGCCATAAGGTTGTAGCCGAACCCGTAGCCACGACGGAGCACGACGTTCAGTTTCGGCACTGTGGCTCTGTTCACCTCGAAGAGCATGTTGGCAGCGTGATTGGCAATCCCGGCGCGTTCGGTATTAGGTCCTGGCATGAGACCTGGCGTATCGGTAAGGGTGAGTAATGGGAGGCCGAAGGCGTCACATGTCGCCACATGCTGGGCGGCTTTGTCCGCAGCGTTGGCGTCGACGGTTCCTGCCTTGAACCGGGGGTTGTTGGCCATGATCCCCACCGATCGCCCCTCGATGCGAGCGAATGCGGTGACGAGATTCCGTGCGAACGCAGGTTTGATCTCAAACACTGACTCGCGGTCGACGATCCCGTTGATGACCTCGTGGATGTCATAACCCTTGGTTTTTTTCTCGGGCATAATATCCAGAAGTCGTTCCTTTTCTGCATCGGTCGGCGGTTCGTACCTGTCGCTACGCGGTGGCTCCTCGTTCGAGTTAGTCGGGAGATACGAGAGGAACGTCCGGATGACGTCGAGGCAGTGTTCGTCGTCGTCACAACCGATATCTGCGATGCCGCTCTCGGTGACGTGAATCTGTGCGCTTGCGTAATCGTCGACGTCGACATCGTCGCCGAAGGCTTCCTGCACGAGCGCAGGGCCAGCGACGCCCATCCGCGCTTGTCCGTGAATGACGGGGACGAACGTGCTCTGCGTCGAGTAGTTCGTCGGGCCACCAAAGCTGTCGCCCATGACTGCGGATACAGTCGGCACCCACCCAGAGAGCTTCCGCAACAAGGTAATCGTGTTGTCGCCGGCGACGGTTCCGCTCTTACCGAAGGTTCGAGCGTCCAGTCCTTCCTGGATCCGCTGTCCGCTACCGTCCTGAAGCATAACGACCGGTATCCCCCGACGCAGGGCGATCTGGAGGATGCGGTTCTCCTTCTGGCGGGCTGTCTCGCCCCGTGACCCGCCCTTGACGGTGTAGTCACTCGCGACGATTCCCACGGACCTACCGTCTATCTGGCCAATTCCGGTGACGATTCCATCGGCAGGCGCATCAGCTCTGTCCCAGTTTACCGTCTCCGGCGTGTTCGGAGCTGGAGCTGCGAATAGTCCGATTTCTTTGAATGAGTCGTCGTCGCAGAGGTACTTGATCCGCTCGCGCGCTGTCATCGATCCCTGCTGGTGTTGTTTCTTCACGGCCTCTGGCCGACCCTCGTCACGGATCTCGCGTCGGATCGACTGGACGTATTCGTAGAGTGAACGCGGATCTGTATCCCGGTCTTGGGCCATGCGTAGGCAGAACAATAAGGAAGTTGTTAACGTTTTTGCCCCCGTAGAGTCGTGTTTAGATAAGCGCATTTTGGCGGTGGGCGAGGGCCTGCGATCACGATTCGGAGGGCTCTGGTGGCACGTTGCCGAATGTTTTTGAGAACTGCTTAGTTCGGCGTTTTACTTCTCGATACACACGTTCGACGGTATTCCGATTCTCATGAGTTTATGCTGGAATCGGAGCCCATGGCGATGGAGGGCTACCTGCAACCATGGTGCCGAATCGGCGAGAAACATCGCATCATCGACCTGATGTTCGTCGCGGAGTTTGACGAGGAATATCAGGGTCACTGCCTGATCACTAGTCAGATAGAGTCTGACACACAGCAGGCGGTTGGTCTCAGCATCGACCGCGGCGTACCGCCAAAACTGCTCGTCGTTGATTCGAATCACGGTCCCATCCTCCGCGACGTGATTCGGGTCGAAACCGGAGGTGGGCTGGAGGTCGGCCTTCGTCACCCAGTTGTGAACGGTGGTTCGATGCCGATCTCCACCCAACCTCTCAAGAACAGAGACGGTATCCGAGAGAGATAATCCAGCATGATGGAGATGGATACCAAGCTTCATCGCCAGCTCGGGTGTCACTTCTCACTCCAGTAAGTCTAACCCGATTCAGTCGTTATCCCCGGCGAGGCGATCGATATCGAGCATATACCACTCACAAATCGTTCCCCGCCTCATTCTTCGACCTCATCGCAACACTACCCCCTTGGATGGCAAAGTGCCTATCACTTCCAGTAACCACGTTCTCACTGCTCAGATGTGCCAATGGTGGTGAACAGAAAGACGGAATTGCATTCACGAGTGCAGACGGCGCGATATCTGCCACGGGATCGGAACCGTCGGGATTCGGTGCGCTTGGGAAATGATTCGTTCTTCCATCTGGACCGCAGTTCCCAAGGCAGTAAGTGTTGTCACCGCAGGACACGATGACAGACGCCGTTTTTGTCACAACCATTCGAATGATATACGGTAAGCACGACTGTTCGTTCAGAGTTCAGATCTCGATATCCCGCCGGCTGGATCGTCGTCGAATCTACGTAGATCTGAACATGCGTCATCCTTGTCATTGAATTCATCAGGTTGTCGTTCGCGTCGAACTGGTGTGACACAAACGAATGTGGTAGTATAGCACGAGATCACCCGTCAATCATCGATAATTGGTTCTGAATGATAAGTTTTCTATGAGTAGACGAGCAGTCACTGGGAAAAGTATTTCACGGCAAGTCTACTGCATTCACCATGCCTCTCCCGACTGAAGAGGAGTGGGAACAGTTCGACAGGCTCACCGAGGCTTTCGAGTGGGAGTGGAACCTCCCGGAGAAGTTCAACGCGACGGTGTATCTCTGTGATCGGTGGGCCGACTCCGGTGACCGAACAGCGTTCGTATATCGGAACGAACTCGCCGATGAGGCGGGAACAGTCACATTCCAGGAACTCACTGAATGGACCGGCAAACTCGCGAACTACTTTGAGAGTGTTGGAGTCGAGAAAGGAGACCATATAGCCATCAACGCCCCGCGAGTGGTCGAAACGGTCGTGGCGAATCTCGCAGCTTGGCGGCTGGGCGCCATCTCAGTTCCGATGAGCACGCTATACGGCTCCGACTCGCTAGAGTACATGCTCGCCGACACGGAGGCAGACGTCTGCGTCGTCGACTCATCCAACCTTGAGACATTTCGAGAAGTACGTAGCGAGGTGGATGATATCAGCCAGACGCTCCTGACCGGGGCGGCGGAACCGACAACCGACGAAGCCGCCTTCTGGGACGTGATCGATGCCGAATCCAGCGGGCGCAACCCAGTCGACACCGCCGCCGCCGACGACATGGTAATCATGTATACGAGCGGCACGACTGGTGACCCAAAAGGGGTAGTGCATCCACACAGATCAGTCATCGGGCAGCTGCCGGGGATCTGGGCGAACTTCTTCAACTGCGACCTCCGGGATGAAGACCTCATCTGGTCACCGATGGACCTGAGTTTCGCTGGCGGGTTGACCCAGCTAATCGCCGGGTTATACTTCGGTACGACGGTGTTGCTCTACGAGAGCGGCTCCGGGTTCGAACCCGAAACGCCGCTTCAGCTCGTCGAGAGCCACGGCGTTACACACACGCTATTGCCACCTACCAGTCTCCGACGGATGCAAGGAATGGTTAATCCAGAGGACTACGACCTCGACTCCCTTCGACTGATATTGAGTGGCGGCGAAGCACTCGACACCGGAACCACTGAGTGGGTGCAGCATTCTCTCGACGCCACGATCCACGAATCGTACGCCCAGTCCGAAGCGTGGAACCTGATCGTCGGAGACTGTACAACTCACCAGCCGTTTCGGCACGGCCTGATGGGATATGTGATTCCAGGACATGAAATGGTCGTTCTCGACCCAGACACCCACGACGAACTGGATAACGGGGAAGTCGGGGAACTTGCCATCGACAGGGCAGATCCAGTCATCTTCACCGAGTATTGGAATAAACCTGACCGGACCGCGGAGAAGTTCGTAGAGGACTGGATGCTGACTGAAGACCTTGTCGAGATGCACGAGGACGGTCAAGTGAAATTCATCTCGCGGAAGGACGATGTGATTATTAGCTCCGGGTACCGAATTTCACCCGAGGAAGTCCAAGATTCGGTCGGAACCCACGAAGCCGTGGTCGACGCTGGTGTTATCGGGATTCCGGACGATGAACGCGGCCAAATCGTGAAGGCCTTCATCGTCCTCCGGGACGAATACACGCCGTCTGCCGAATTGAAAGACGAGATACGTCAACACGTGAAACAGCGACTCGCCAAATACAAATACCCCCGCGATATTGTATTCGTCGACGAGCTTCCGTTGAGCCCTCAGGGCTTTATCAAGCGCTCAGTGCTTCACGAGTGGGAAGCGGATGCCGAATCGGATGCCTGACCGAACACCATCGCCCGGGTCTCGGAACAGGGCAAGTTTGACTCGGTGTTCATCGCGGATAATCTCGCTCCCTACGATACCTACCAAGACTCCCAAGAGTCGACCATCACGTCGAGACTGGTCGTATACGGATGGTCAAGCACCGCCCGATACTGGATACTCATGTCGACGTAGTGTGTCGGATAGTGTTGCTGGCGGGACTCGTGGTGCTCGCTGATGGTGAACTCTATTCCGGAACGCTCGGTAACTGTGTCAAGGACATCACGGAGATCGTCTTCTGATCCGTTGTACCGGCCTTCGATGCCGAAATCGAAATCTTCTGAGAATCGCCACGATTGGAGGAAGTACAGTTTGCTCAGCGCCGTTCCACCTTTGAACATGAGGTTCTCGCCAAAGCCACTCGTGAAGATACCCCAGAGAATCCAGGAACTGACGTAGTTCTTCTCAGCATAGCCCTGGCGGCCACCTAGCTCACGGGCAAGGACACGGAGTCGGTTTTGACTGATCATTAGAATCAGGACTCCGTCGGACCGAGCGTGCCCGGGTAGATAGCGTGATGATGTGGCGCTTCTCTCAGAAATTCACTGACTGTTGAGTTAATATTTTATATGTCTGACATTCAGTGTGGATGGATACAGGCCTCTATTGGTGGTATTCTTAAACAGACCGATGACTGAGAATGTAGTAGGAAGGCGAGATGAGCAGGATCACCCATCCACGGCCACCGCTTCCAGAATGGATCTTGGATGCGTACGAGAATCTCTGTACTCATAGCCTGACTCCGACAAGAGTGGTGATCTCAAGTCAAACCACCGAGAGCAAGCGCTCGAGATCCTCGGCAGTTCGGACGAACTGGCCCTCGAACCCGCAGACGCAACCCACGCACTCACTCGATTACTCGAACGTGGGTACTTCTATGAAGTTGATGGTGAACTCCGCGTCACGATGCCGGAAAATGAAGAACCGTAGCCACACTCCTCGTCAGTTTATTGCTGTGCGATGTCCCGAACTTGACGCTCGTGGTCTGCGGACAGTCCAGTTTGCTGGGCACTTTCGAGTTGGGAATCGACCACTGCATTCTGTTTCGGACCCCATACCTCGGGTGGGTGTTCTTTCATGTATTCGACCCACTGACGGACGGCCGTGAACCGCTCTTCCGTGATCTGATCGTGCTTGGCTGCCAGATGCTCAAATTTCTGTGAGTCGCTTATTGGTTCGGGCTAACATCGGCGACGTCTAGATCGGGTTCGTCGAACTCGAGTGCGTCTGCGACAGCGACTGGAAGTTCTGGGCGCGGTGCCGCTTCGTGGCGCTCGATCTTCTCAGTTTTACGAGTATTCTCGTAAAGAGCGCGGGCGGCTGGGAGGCCACGCAGATACTTGTAGTCGTGGAGAATCTCAACGCCGCGTTCCGTGAAGCCGTAGAACTGCGATGGGAGATTACGCGTTCCGTGACTCGGTTCGTAAGTGTACCGTGCGACGATCCCTGCTTCGATCAACGTCTCAAGTTGGTCTTTGATCGCTGCCTGGCTCTTTCCAGTCATGTACTCGAGCTCCGCAAGCGACATGAGATGAGTGGGATGGCCAAGGAGTTCCTGGATGATGAGGTGACGCGTATCCTGGGACAGCAACTTGAACAGTCGCTGCTGTTCCGCGAACGGCCCCGAATCGGGTGTTCCAGTGTGACTCTCGCTCATATGTGCTCCTACGGGGAGCGATGCTATAATGGTTTGGGGCATCCAAGTTGGCTATTATAAGAAAAGCCAATGTGGTTCAGAAGCGATAAGGTGTTCTGGTTTGAACCGTGAGCTGATGAGTGATCCGAATCCCCCGCCCGATGCTGCGGATATTATGACGATAGTTCATGAAGCAGTCGGTGATATCGAACTCGAGCCTGCAGAGAAACGAGAGGTGTGGCGCTTTATCCAGCGGGAATTGCCATATCTCTGGAGTCAACGGACGTCGTACTTCATCCTTGGTAGCTATCGCAACCCCTACATCCGTCACCTCCGCGCCGTACAGAACGAGCTTACGAAGCAACTTGGGGCCTATCCGTTTATTATGGGGGATCTCATCGAACTTCCGACTGAACGGCTCAATACGTTCGATATCATGTTTTCACTGCTGGCGACGTACAGCGACTACATCGTTGGCATCTTCGAGAAGGAAAGCGGTGGCGAAGCATCGGAACTAGGAGAGATCGACGACTCACCGTATTTCGACAAATCGTATGTGTTCCCACGTGACTACTCATGGGTCACTGACGCGAATCTCGAGTCGAAATACCATGTTATCCAAGCAGCCCTCGAAATCGCGTTCACGGACGAGTTGTCAGAGGACAAGATCCAAGCGAAAGTTGACTCGGTCATTGAACGTGCGCAGGACACTGGCGTTAACATCGCTGACCAAGATGTCTGGGACGTGATCACCGTCCGGAAGGACGAGGGAGGGGAACCCGCAACGTACAGCTGGGTTCACCTCAACAAGTTTCGCAAATTCGAATTACATGATCGGTGTTTCTCATGGACGACTGAGGAGGAGCTCCGAACTGCAGTTGCCGACCTTCCGTCGCCAACGCCGCGCCCGGATTGGGAGAAAGACGAAGAATTGTGATAGTGCGGCTGCATACTCGCATCTGCAGTCGCTAGCGCTAGTCAAGCAACCCGTACCTCGTCCTGGGAAACGAGAACACGACATCTTTCAATCGAAAATCGAATTTCGAGATCACTACTTTCGGTCACCGAATCCACGAGTCGCTCGAGCGTTTCGATATCGATCACTCGCAGTTGGTACTCGTCCGGATTGTGTAGTCGATCCGGGTTGATAGCGACATAGTTCCGTTGCGGGATCTCCCGGATTCGTATGGCTCCGGTGTTGTCGAGAAGTTCGATGGCTCGCCATACCGTTGATCGAGTAACCCCAGTTGCATCGACGAGTTCCGGTATCGTATATTCCGTTTCGTGGGCGTTCGCCTGAAGACGGAGGATATCATCTGCAGCCCCGATTCGGAAGACCTCAGTATCCGTATCTGGATACGCGTCGATACACACTGGTATATTTCGTTGCGCAGTTTCAGACGCTATCTGATTTTGTGCGACGAGTTATAGATAGATGGCGGTGCCAATTTACGGTTCATTGCTCCAGTATATGCGCGTATCAAAATTGGCCAAAAAAATAATTAGTATACTGGCATTTGTTTACTAATGTGTTGAAATTAGACAATATCGACCGGCGAAGTTTACTGAAATCCACGGGTGTGCTCAGTGCTGGCACGGCAATGGGCCTCTCTGGCTGTCTCGGGAATAGTGACAGCGACGATGAAACCTTGAAAATCGGCGTCATCGGCGTCCACTCGGGCGTCTTCTCGTCGATGGGACCGCCGCTGCGACGGGGAGCAGATCTCGCAGCGAAACAGATTAACGAGGCGGACGAGGGGTACAACGTCGAACTCATTCACGAGGATTCCGAGGCGAATCCCGACACGGCCGTCACCCGCGCGCGCAAGCTGATCGAAGAGGATAACGTCGACGCGATCACCGGAATGGAGACGAGCAACAGCGCAATCGCCGTGTCGGAATTCTGTGCATCCAGGAACACCCTGCTGGTTTGCAACACACAGTCGATGAACCTTCAGATGGGCGACTGTCAGCGGACGACCTTCCGCGCGCAAGCCAATCTCACCGATAACGGTCGGGCAATGGCGGACATCTTGATCGACCAATATGGTGACGAGATAGACACGATCGCTGGCATCAACCCGGATTACACGTTCGGACACGAATCGTGGGAGGAGTTCACGTCGTATATGGACGAAAATCACGACGTCGAGGTAGCTTACGAGACGTTCACCCAGTTAGGTAAAGGGAACTACCAGAACGAGATACAGGCAATCTCGGACGCCGAACCCGACGTTCTACACACTGGCCTATTCTCGGGCGACCTGATCACGTTCATTCAGCAAGCCAACAGCGTCGATCTGTTCGAGATGGAATCGCTTCAGTCGGACGACGGACCGCAGTTCTGTGCCGTCGGAACCGCGGCCTTTCCAGACGTTCCGGCAGCGTTGGGCGAAGACATGCCGGAGTGCCTGTTGACCGCGACGTACTACCCCTCATTCCCCGACACGGAGGTGAACAACAACTACGTGTCGAGCTTTCAGGAGGAATACGACCGCACGCCAATAGGGTTTGCGAGCGAGGGGTACCAGTTCGTGGACATCGTCAAAGAGGGCGCCGACAAAGCGGGTAGCAAGAATACTGACGATGTCGTCGATGCCCTCGAGGGATTCGAGTACGAGGCGCCCGAGGGCACGATCCGCCTGCGCGAGGAGGATCACCAGGGCATCCAGGAGTACACGATTCAGGGACGAATGGGGCCGGTCGACGAGTTCGACTACTACGGCCTCGCCGAAGTGATTCCTGTCGAAGGCGAGTCTGTCGCCGTTCCGCCGTCCTCAGAGTGTTCCTTAGTGGACTGATATCCGTCACCGTTCGGCCGAAGCGCCGTTCGTCGCCGAAGTGAAAATATAAAATTTCATTTCTCGATTGGTTCTATTGGTTTGATATATAGTTTGTATTTTTGTAATTTGCATTGTTTTATATTATGAACAAGGGCAAAGGTTGGACCGTGTCGGTGAGGTGCGGTTGCTGGCACATCTGCCAGAGAAGTAAGACCCAAGAAATGTCTAACAACTTATGGTATATGTCTCAATCTGAGCGACGACTCTGCGCCAAAAATTGCGTGTTCGGCTTTCGAACCACACTACCGACGATTGGCTGGATGTAGACTTCGAACGCACTCTCGTAGTTCACAACGACGCTTCTCATCACCAGTTTGCGTCGGTGTTCACTCTCACCCGGGAAGTGTTGTCAGTGGTGCTGAACACTCCATCATCACCTATTGGCAGTGATGCTCCAGCATGGACTCCGGAATTCATCCTTCATCACATTCGCGCAATGTTTGACCACGAGTACCCCCTGGCACACAGGTGCGGAGAGAGTTCCGCTAGCGACTAGATCGAGACGTTCCTTCCGGTCGTTCAGTAGTTACGCTGGCCACTCTCGCTTCAGCCTGCACCTCGTGACGCGCTGTGTGCTCCTCAGAAAGCATTTCGTGCCACCACAGTACGGTTCCATCAGCAACGATCACGCTTCTAACCCGGTTGGATTGCACAGTGATGGTGGGAGATGTCATCACCTCGTCGAGCGGAATACTCGATGAGGTCACGGAGGTGCTCAGCGAACGGCGGAGTCGACTGCTGATAGAAATTTCCCGGAGAGAGCGTACCTTCGGAAGTAGAATTGTAACTGCATCAGAAGTCGGAGAGTGTTCAGCGAAGTCGGACGTGACGACCACAAGCAGTGGGAGCAGAAGTAACCCCTCACGCTCGACCACGGATGTCTTTGGCGTGGGTTTCGTACGCTCTGGGGGAAGAAGGGCAGTGAGCCGACATTCAACATCGAATGAGGTGGCTTCAGCCTGTGTTTTTATTTCCACCTACTGCTTCCGAGATGTCGTCCTGATAAGCCGTCGCAGTCATTCAGTTCATCGCTCACAAAAGAGGGGCGATGCTTGGCCAAACGGATCGAATAACGTCGCCCGCCCTGGGAGTGCGTCACGGATGTCTCACCTTCTTCATCGTGTGGCTTCGCCTCGTACTCGATGTAATTCGATCGGGGACTGTCGCCTCTAACGCGTAAACCGTTCTCCGTGAAGATTCATCCCCGTAGTCTGCCGCTAATAAATCAGCTACATTCTATTTTCGATCTAAATATCGGTCTTTTACTTTAAACCGTTGTTTCTTACCCACGGCATTCTTGTCAATTGTATCAATGAACCAAATGTATTTTGGAGCTTGATAACTTGCCAGGTGCTTTTTTGTAAACTGTATTATATCGTTCTCAGTCAATTCCTTATTATTCTTTAGTACGATTGCAGAGGTAATTGCCTCTCCCCATTCTTCGTCATCAACACCGAACACAGCTGCTTCCTGTACGTCAGGATGCTTTTCAATTGTATCTTCTACGAGGATAGCAGAGACGTTTTCTCCACCCGTGATGATAATATCATCTTTTCGCCCAATATATTGAATTCTGTGATCAGAATACCGTCTTACAATATCTCCTGTGTAAAGCCAACCATCTTTGATTTTATCGCTTGTTTTATCGGGCTCTTGCCAATATTCCGTCATCATATGCTCGCCTCGAAATAGTAATTCGCCTCTTTCACCTGGCGGTACTGATTCACCAGTCTCGTCAACCACATCGACTTCACAACGCATCGATGTGCGAACGGCGGAGCAATTCAGATATTTTGGATCATCATTCATATAATCAATGTAGTTGATGAAGCCTCCATTAGCTCCTGCTTCGGTTTGTGCCGCCGCGTTAGTCACATTACATCCAACGAGTTCAATGAATTCACGTCGCTTTTCAGGATCGTGAGGCTCTCCCCCGTCAAAGACCGTATGGAGATTTGAAATATCATATTTATTGAGCAAGTGTTTATTTCGAAGGATCCGATTCATCACAGTTGGCACGATAAATACATAGGATACACATTCATTGTCGATGTGTTTCAACCTATCTTCAAGGGGATTGTCTTCCTCCATTATGATATTTGTACCGCCAAGGTACATTGTGGGAAGGAGTCCGTTAATTAACGCCCCTGCATGAAAGAGTGGTGCCGTTGATAGAGTTCTGATATCGTTATGCAGTTCGTGGAACCCCTTATTTAGAATAATCTGATTCGTGATTGATTCGACTATCGCCTTATGCGATAAGGCAACTCCTTTCGGAATTCCGGTTGTTCCTCCTGTTAAAAATATATTTGCTATTTCGTATTCATCGCCCGGCTGTGCGTCTATTTCCGATAGTAAGGATATATCTGCTGGATCATCATCAAACGGTTTCAACTCTGGATAGGTTCCGTCCATATCTATGAATTTGTCAGGTTTGCCACGGTCATGGATAGGTGAGGCTCGAGAAGAAACAAACGTGAGTTTGGGATCGTATTTTTGGCGTAAATTCGATAGCGTATCCTCATTTAGACGCCAATTCAAGGGCAGTGCGATTGCACCGCATTTCCAAATTGCAAATATTGATTCGATCAGCTTATATGAATTTTTTGAATATATTGCTATGATATCATCAGTGTTAACGTTATAATCACGAAGGGTCTGGGCTAAGGATTCAATACGCTCGGCAAACTCAAGGTAGGTAAGGTCAACGTTGTATGTGAGATCCCGTATTGCGAGATTCTCCGGTGGATGACTCTCAACCACACGCTTAGGGAATTCTCCTAGAACGAGAGGTTTCAAGTGTCGGTAATCTCGAACTTCGTCAGGCACTACCATACATTTGGTATTCAACTTTGGCCATAAATAATTTCCTTGTCGTATTTAGATTGCATTTGATTGGCCCAGATGAATCGCCAGTTATCATCGAATTGAACTGTCACAACATGGAAATTGATTCAAGAAACGGCGGACGCCCTTTGTCCAAAAACGGCTAATTCAAACAATAGTTCCCCACAGCACCCAAACTTTTATGTAATTTTCAATATACTGTACTAACAGGATGAATAACACTTCGGAAAAGGCTGTTCAGTATAGAAATGAAGCCCGCGACTTTATCGAGGACCATTTTGAAGAATTAAGTGAATATAGGGATAAGAATGAATTTCCACATGATTTATACAAGAAGATTTGCCATCTTGGTGGCAATCAGATAATACCGGAAGAATACGGTGGACTCGGCAACGGTGGGATTGTCAGATACCATGTTCTAGAAGGTCTTGGGCCGTATCACCAACTCGTCCATGGAAATAGTTACCACATAGCTAGGATTATTTTAGAGCTCGGTAACGAGAGACAGAAAGGAGAGTTGCTTCCGAAGTTGGCAAATGGAGAAATCATGGGCGCAGTAGCTGTCACTGAACCGGAAGCCGGCTCAAGTTTCGAAAAGATGAAAACGACAGCCGAACGTGAGGGCGATACGTTCAAAATAAACGGGAAAAAATCTCAGCTTCACGAAGGGGCAGAAGCCGACATCATCCTTGTCTGGGCCACGGTCGACGACCAATTGACGACATTTATCGTTCATCAAGATAATCCAGGCTATACACCGACGAAGCAATACGGTATCGTTGGAGGTCGGGAGATTCCTACTTGGGATGCTGAACTCGATGACTGTGTTGTCCCCGATGACCAGGTTCTTGGAGAGATTGGTGATGGATTCGAAGCATTCACAACGGCTTGGGACGAATCGAGGGTCGGAAATGCCAGCGGTCTTATAGGTACTGGAGAGTATGCACTAGATCGTGCATTACATTATGCCAGTCAACGGGAAATTGGAGATAAAGGGTATGTGACTGACTTTCAGGGAAATCGATGGCGAATTGCTGATGCTTATGCCCGTCTCGAGAGTGCGAAGGCACTTCGCGACCGAGCGGTAACCAAAGTAATAGATGATGACCTTACTCCACTAGTATCTGCAACTACCAAGCTAGAGGCAGCAAAGGCTGGAAAAGAGGCGACTGATACGGCGATGGCCATCACTGGAGGCCACGGTATTTATACGAATACTCCTTTCTTTGAGTATATTGGCGATGTCTGGATGTTTCAGACTGGAGGCGGAACTCGGGCAGTGATGCGGAATACAATCGCAGATCGGTTCCTCGAATCCTACGAAGAAAGTCGTGAGAAAGATCAAACCGATGATCAAACGCCTGGCCAGTCATGATGAATAGTAATCGAACTAACAATAGTTGATGCGATATACTCCTGATCCGGAGAAGACGGTACGGGTCACATTTCACAGTCCGCGTTTAGGAAACACTTGAACGGGCACTGTTTAGCATCTCCGCTGGTGGTCGTCCGTTGAGTGGCTGGTGAGGCCGTTGCGTGTTATAGTGGGGGCTATTCAAGCCGTCTACGACGCTGGCCCGACTGCCGACTGTAGATTACCGATCCGAAGTTCGTATCGACCACGCCGGTTGGATCACTCGCTAGGGGTTTCACAGCCCCGATTCCCCCCGCTGACCGAAGGGTGAGGGTCGAATTCGATCTGTTTCACAGTTGCTTCCAGAATCAGGTTCGTATCGAGCCACGCACACCTTCCTGCGGACCTGGGATATTTCAGTCGCTGGGTCGAGAGAGCTCACGGTTCGCCAACAAGAAGCGTATTCTCACGTCTGTTCAACCAGCACTCAACTAGCCGACGTCACGGAACTTCGTCACGATGAACCACGGACTTCTACTGTCGAATACCCGCGGCGTAACGGAACTCGATCAGGTTAAAAAGTCGAATTCCCCGCCCAAGTACGATAGATAGCATTCGATCAGCATCCGAGCCGTGTAACCAGCTAGCATAGAAGGCCCCGTCAAACGGTTCCCTCACAGTGGTACCGGTGATATAGATAAACGGCCACTTCACAGTTGTGATGATACTGAAAAATAGCAGACGGTCCAGGCGATCAATTTCCACGTATTTGCCTGATTAAACCGTACATGAACACGAGGCCAGCTAGAACACCGATCGCGTCGAACAGGCGCAGTCGAACGTCCAGCAACTCCGGAGTCGCCTCGTCACCGTCGCCGAGGACAGACACGAACGGCTTGCCGACACCGATCACATCGGTATTCAAACCCCGGGCGTGTTCGTCGACATGAGCGTCATCTGTGAAGAGTGTGGGGCCCAATTTGATATCGGGGATATCGACGAGGACGTGCAGTGTGACTGTGCCCAACTGGATCAATGATATCGCTGTCGGTACCTGCAGGCCTGCCGTTTGACTCCTGTCGGCCAGTCGTTCAGTCGCTGGCAACGCGAGCAACTCGGTCGCGAGCGCGCGACCGGTCCGAGGGAACGGGGAAAGCCGTACGTTTATGTACTGAAACCGCCAACCTGTCGGTAAATGGATAGTGACGTAAAGCTACACAGAGACATTACAGTCGATGTGAACAACGTCGGCGGTATCGATCAGGCCGCGGTCGAATTCTCACCCGGAGTGACGGTGCTTGCAGGGCGGCACGCGACCAACCGAACATCGTTTCTCAACGGAATCATGGCCACGCTCGGCAGCGACAATGCCTCGATCAAGGCGGATGTCGAATCGGATGCCCGACTGTCAACGAGAGTTATTGCTTTAAGCGTTTGAACCGGATAATTCGTCCAGCGGCAGTAGCGCCTGCTGGCACTTTCGCGGTCGAATCCCGATACAAAACCGGACGAAGATATGGCGATGGCGGCCTTCGAGTGTCGACACTCATTGAACGTGAGATGGCCCGAAACGAGGCCCGTCAGTCGTCCTCTTCCGACCCTCGCCGCCGAACGAGGTTGTGCGAGATAACCGACATCACTTCCTCGTCGTCGTCGGTGTATGCACGCCGCATTAGATCGACGTATCCGCGGTCGGAGTGGCTGTTGCTCGGCGTTTTCTCGAGTACTTCTACGCGTACCGAAAGCGTATCGCCGGGGCGGACGGGCGTGTACCACCTGAGTTCGTCCATCCCGCTGCCGCCCATGTTCGCGATGTTACTCAGACAGGCGTCGATGCTCAACCGAGTGGCGATAGAGAGCGTGTGGAGTCCGCTGGCGACTAGTCCGCCGAACATCGAGTCCTCGGCTGCCGCTTCGTCGACGTGAAATGGCTGCGGGTCGAACTGCTTTGCAAACGAGATAATCTCCTGTTTCGTTACCGTGTGCGAATCGCTATTGAACGTCTCTCCCTCACTCAGATCTTCGAAGTGCTTCGTCATGGGCGGTCAAACGAAGACGACTCGGAAATAGTCTCCGTCATACGTCCGAACAGTAGGTATCGTGCGTTCGAACAGCTAATGCGACTTACCGACCCTGAAATTGCAGCTCCCGCTTCTCGAGGATCGCAGCCATCGCCTCGCTTTGATGGTACGTATCGAAGCAAGCGGCGATCACCTCGAGGCTGTGATTGATGCCCGATTCGATACCGTTCGATCGGAGTGCCCGAAAGACCTGCGACTGCCACTCGAGGATACGAGGGGTCTTGCTGGCTAGCGTCTCGACGAGGTCGTCTACAGTCTCGTCGAACGCGTCCGGCGCGACCGCGGAGTTAACCAATCCAAATTCCTCGGCCTCTCGGCCAGATCGGAGACGGTATCGGTTGAGGACGGACGACCCGCTGTAGCGGGCGAATTCGCCGATTGCCTCGAACTGGTACCGCGGGGATTTGACCGACCGGCGCCGACAGACGCTGGTCGGGCAGGTCACAGGGATTAATGTTCGAGGAGGTGTTGCCCTCCACGATGACGGCCTTCGATAAGATTTCGGTCACGACGGACGAATCGAACGAGCGGATCGTCCACGTTCTGCTCGACAGCGAAGCTCAGCACAACACGCTCGATTTACAGACGATACAGGAGCTGGACGACGCGTTTACGGCAGCCGACCGTAAGACGGATATCGACGCGATCGTTCTCGGGACGACCAGTGACGTCTTCTGTTCGGGGGCCGACCTCGGGACCCTGACCGAGATGTCGTTCGAAGAGGGGACGCGCTGGATGAGCCAATACTTCGAGGCGATCGACGTGCTCAGAGAGACGGGGAAACCGACGATCGCTGCCATTGAAGGGGTCTGCGCAGCCGGCGGAAACGAGCTCGCGATGGGATGTGATCTGATCGTCGCCGGTGAATCGGCTACATTTGGGCAGCCGGAAGTGGGCGTCGGATCGACCGCTGCCGGCGGTGGTGTCCAGTTGCTCCCATTGCTCGTCGGCGAAAAACGGGCGCGAGAGATGCTGTTGCTCGGAGAGATGTATCCCGCGTCACAGATGCAGGAGTGGGGACTACTCAACCGTGTCGTCCCTGACGGCACCGCTCGTGACGAAGCTGTTTCGCTTGCAGAAGACATCGTTTCCACCAAGAGTCCACAGGCCTACCGCACCATCAAATCGATCATGAAAACCTGGACGAACATCGGCATGGTCAATCGAGAGATGGCTCGAGACATGACGGCAGCAGTCTGGGATTCCGAGGAATTTCGCGATCGAGCCGAGTCGTTCGTCAGCGGGGACGAGCACACAGCAAGGTCGTTCACCGGCTCTCAACCGGCTAACAAAGAGTAACGCTGTCGCGGTTTGCCTCGGATCGCCCCGATTTCCCTACTCGCCCGTGAATTCGGGATCACGATCTTCTTCGAACGCGGCAACAGCTTCGGCGTGATCGTCCGTTTCGCGACACTCCCCGATCGCCTCGATCGCGTGTTCGAGACCCGTCTCCAGGTTGACGTCGTGAGCTTCGTTGATGAGTTGCTTTGCGTTTCCGAGTGCGACGGAGGGGCCGTTCGCCAACTCGCGAGCGCGATCGAATGCGACCTCTCGAGTGCGATCGGCACCTCCGTCGACGACCGTCGATGCGATGCCGAGTTCGCCGGCCTCTGTGCCGGAGATCTGACGGCCGGAGAAGATCAGGTCCTTCGCAACCTCTTCACCGACGAGTCGGGGCAGCATGTATGCCCCGCCGTCGCCCGGCGATAGTCCGACGTTCACGTAAGATTGACTGAGCGTGGCATCAGCCTTGACGACTTTGATGTCACAGCCCAGGGCGAGATCCATCCCGGCTCCCATCGCATATCCGTTTATCGCGCCGACAACTGGAAGTGGTGAGCGGCGGAGCGCCTTGAGCACCCGCTGTGCTCGGTGGACGGTATCCAACGCCTCCGGCGTCGATCGGCTGAGCCCACCTTCCTCACCGAGGTCGACGCCGGCGCAGAACGCTCGGTCGCCGGCAGCCGTGAACATGATCGAACGAACGTCGTCGTCCGCCTCGAACGTTCGGATCGCGTCGTGTAGTCCCTCGAGAACACGAGGAGTAAACGCGTTCATATTCTCCGGCCGATCGATTCTCATTCGGCCGACTCCTTCCGTGATCGTAGTGGTAACGACATCAGCAGACATGATCGGAGCCACGAAACGTCGACGAATAACGTTTTCCCTCGATGATTGATGTGCTACGTACGAGGTCGGAAACCGTACTCAGCTGAGCCCGAATAGATTGCTCCGAGAGTGCTCTAGAGGGGTCTTGGTGACTCTATGGGAGTCTTGGTGACTCTATGGGAGTCTTGGTGACTCTATGACTACCGACGGAGGTCCTCCTGTAGCGAAACTAATATACCACCGGTCGCAGACCTATTGGGTATATTAATTGATAGTAAACCCTCACGTCAGCTCCGGCAGGATATCGATTACCAGTTCGTAGACCAGAAGAACGCCACCGGTTACTGCCGCGAGTTGACTGGGATTCGAGAGCATTCACGCCGATTGCTGCCGCGACTGGGACACCGTTCGGGAGCAACAGCGTCGACTATCGAGACATTCCCGGTGAAACAACAGGAGAGGTAAACGATGACCGCACCCCGTTCGTCGTATCGAACGACCGCCCCCCTGAGAACGGGTCGGATACGAATTCTGCGACAAGAATTGGCGCCGGAACGCACTCAGTGATGGACATGACACGACAATTCGATGATCGGTACTAAATCGACACCACAATTTCCGCTGTCCGACATCACTGTCGTAGAATTCGATTATCTCGTCGTAGCACTCTTCACAGGACTTATGCTCGGCGATCTCGGTGCCAAAGTGATCAAAGTCGACCAACCGGGAATCGGGGACATGAACCGTCAGTCGGGCGATTCCGGCTCTCAGTCTTCACCAAGGAACAGGATTTGAGAGGGAGCATTCACATCGAATAAACTGCCGCCCTCTCGCACTGAGACACCCCCTTATCGATCTGTTTCTGAGATAACTAGTCCATCGGCAGTGAATGTTTGGCTACCGCGACAGGTGCCAATTTCCAGCGTCGTTTTAGAAACCTCGAAACAGAGTTCGGATCGGTCTCTACCCCTGTCCTCGATTGTTTCCGGTCATATCCTCGCCGATGTGACGCATCCAGCTAATTGTGGGTGGTAGTTACGTAAGCAACGCGTCAGCGATGATGCGCTTTTGAATCTCGTTCGTTCCTTCAAAAATACGCGTCAATCGTGCATCCCGCCAGTATCGTTCGACGTCGAAATCGGTCGTATAGCCGTATCCGCCATGAATCTGAATCCCTTCGCTAGTTACTTTCTCGGCGATATCGCTGGCAAATAGTTTCGCCATCGCAGCTTCGGCGTCGGCTCGTTCACCGGAGTCGACCGAATCTGCAACGAGCAACATCAACGCGCGCGCAGCCTCAACCTGCGTGGCCATCTCAGCCAGTTTGAACCGGATTGCCTGGAATTCGGAGATTGGTTCATCGAACTGCACGCGCTCTTGAGCATAGTCAACCGAGTCTTCGATCGCTCCTCGGGCTAATCCCACCGACCGAGCTGCAGTGTGAACGCGGCCTTCCTCGAAGAAATCCATAATCTGATAGAAACCGTTCCCCTCTTCACCGCCGACGAGTTTATCGGCGCTGACGCGCACGTCGTCGAAGTTTACTTCCCACGTTTTCCATCCGTGATAGCCGATTTTGTCGATCGATTGTCCGCTGAGCCCGTCACGATCAAACGTGCCAGCCGGTTTTTCGACGATAAAACCCGAAATACCGCGATGGGCTGGCTCCGCGTCCGGATCAGTTACCGCGTACGTGAGAATGAAATCAGATCCTTTCGCGAACGTCGTCCACGTCTTCTGACCGTTGAGGACGTACTCGTCACCGTCGCGCTCGGCGCGGGTCTGCATATTCGCGACGTCACTACCCGCGTTCGGCTCGCTGATTGCGATACTTTTGAGCGCGTCACCGGACGCCATCTTTGGCAAATACTCTTCTTTCTGCGCTTCAGTGGCCCCGGCCAGACTCTGCCCACGAGCGATGATACTCCCCACACTGAGCCACCCTCTAGATAGCTCTTCGGCGATTATCGCATACGATTTCAGATCCATTCCGAGTCCACCATACTCTTCATCGATCAAAATACCAAAAAATCCCATTTCTGCCAGTTGATCGACGAGATTGTCTGACATCTCTTCTTTCTTCGGATCGCGTTCGCTCGCCTCGGGAATTACCTCGTTCGCGACGAACCGCTTCGTTTCATCGCGCAGCATCCTATGTTCGTTTGACAGGATAGTATCCGAAATATTGTTCATGCAGGTATCTCGTCCCGCTATCGTTTATTAAATCTTTTAATATCTTCCCGAACGGACGGGAACTGACAGAAAGCAAATGATATTATTGGACTGTTTTTGTTGCGTTTCTTTGTTCAATATGTTCAAACCCTCCAGCGGAGATTCATATTGGGTCCGACTCGATCGCACGCATATATGATCGTTCGAACAATTGGTATGTGGCTGATCCACTCTCGCACCCGGTCCATTCTCCAACGAATAGTAACGACGCGTCCTATCTTTGAGTAGACGCAGACGGCGATTCGATCAATTGAGGAATTTTAATAGCACACGTCCACCATTCTTGATTTCCGTCAAACCAGTCGTCTCGATTTCCGTCAAACCAGTCATCGATACTATATCAGGTCGAAATGGCGAAATCTCTACACCACACCAGAATAAACAGAAGACTTTACTGTGCATGTTGTGACCCCCGATAAAATACTATCCCTATCAGCGGAGCAGGAGATGGTAGTATTATCACTAGAGGAACTCGCCCAAACGAAATTTTTGGATATTGCGTTCTCCTGGGACGGCGAGGTACCGATGGAGAACATCGAGTTGCTCGCCGACCGGGGGTATCTTGGATTGAATATCGCAGAAGAGTACGGCGGCGGCATGGGCGAATTCGAAGCAGTGCTCAGTATCGAAGCTGTCGGACAGGTCTGTCCTGAAACGGCCGAATATCTCTACAAACAGCAGGTGGTCGCACCCCGAACGATCTAGATGTTCGGGAGTGACGCTGTCAAAGAGCGGTACCTTCCTGGGGTCACGTCGGGTGACGACGTAATCGCGATTGCCATTTCCGAACCCGAAGCCGGATCGGACGTCGGTGCGATGGTTTCATGTTCATAATGGCGGAACGCATCACAGTGATAGCGATTGCCTAGGGTGGCCGGTATCATCATTGGGCGAGGCGACCAGTAGCGTGACTAGTCGAGACGACAGAGAATGCAAATATTCGAGACTTGCTTTACAATAGTACTGGTGGAAGGAAGAGAAAGTGAGTACTGGTGGAAGGAAGAGAAAGTGAGTACTGGTGGAAAGCGGCGAAGGTCAATTACTCACCGACTATTCGAAGGGAAACGATTTTGAGGATGATACACCAGAAGTACGATGAGCATGACGATCAGGAGACTACGGAACTGGAAACACGAGATCTGGAGGGAAGACTCAGATGGGTAACCCTATCGACAGCGAACGACGATGCGCGTGCAAAATCGGTCGAACGATCGAACAGTACGGTCTTACTGATCTCAACGAGGAGATTCGACACCGTCGTGACGGACAGAATGCGAGTCTTCGGGTTCTAGCCGATTACATTAATAAACAAATTCTCGAAGCGGCACTTGCCGAGGCGGAAACTGACCTCACGAACGTCGCGTACGGTGCCGTGAGCGCCGATGATGCACTATCAGCAGTATATGAAACCCTTGCAGACGACCAGATACCGGCCGATCGTGAAGCGAGAGTTCGCAAACGCTTCGAACAGAACGGTATAGATCTCGGTGAGATCGAGTCGAACTGGGTCACCCACCCGACCGTTCGGTCACATCTCAACAACTGTTTAGATATCGACACTTCGCGTGGAATTCGCATTACGACCAACGCAGCCCGAAATACGATCGAATGGGCACGCACCCGATGCGGACAGGTCGTCGAACAGACGATATCGCGACTAGTTAGCGCGGACATCGTTACAATGCAGAGCACTGATGTTTCGGTCATGATACAGATAACGTGCCCGGAGTGTGGCAATACGTACCGATTCGGGGAGTTACTCGAACAGGAATCGTGTGCGTGCAGTTCAGATGAAACGGCTGAACCCACCCCTAAATGAGTGTGACTTGCTTCGTCGCTGCTTGACTTGCTTCGTCGCTGCTTTTTCACCCCTCGCGCTTCACCCCTCGCGCTCAATTATGATTTTCGGGCATATTCAGTGGGACACGTTTTGAACTTCGAGATTTATTTTTCGTTCCCGATGTGGAATTCGATGACATCAATAAGCGAGTTCAGCCACTAATCTGAAATTGAATTCCATCGTTCTCCCCTGGAATGACACTGTTATTTTCCGGAGGAACCCTGTTTCGTGACGATTTGTCTCATGACGGTCCGTTTCATTCATACCTAATGTATTATACAGAAACAATATATTATACAGAAAGAATTGAAACGAGACATTATACAGAAAGAAGCGGCGTAGAATTTGTGAGAGTGGAAGCCGTAGAATTTAAATGGCACGGTGCGATAAAGAGGAATAATGTCATATCCGGACGAGACTGTACAGAAGCCGACTATCGACGAGCGGGTCGAACTGGACGTTACTAACTTGGGCGGCATCAATTCGTGCTCCGTCGAATTCCAGAACGGGGTCAATCTTCTCACGGGGAGAAATGCAACCAATCGAACAAGTCTTCTACGAGCGGTCAGTGACATTCTCGGTGGGACGAATGCGACGCTCAAAAGCGATGCTGACGAAGGCCACGTTACACTCACCGTTGGTGACAGGGAGTATTCGCGCCACTACAAACGGACGGAAACCGGGGTTCAGGTGACTGGAGAACCCTATATGGAGAACAATGAACTGATCGATCTTTTCATCTCGCTTCTCGAAGATAACCCGGCACGCCTCGCAATAGAGCGCGGTGACAACCTCCGAGAAATCATCATGCGGCCAGTAGATACAGCAGAAATCGAACGCCGCATCCAGCATCTAAAAAGAGAACGCGAGCAAATCAGTGCAGAGCTCGATCAAATCGAACGGCGTTCGAATACGTTACCGAACCTCGAGGAAAAGCGGCAGACGCTTTCAGCGGAGATCGAGTCGCTCGAAGAGGAGATCGAGATGCTTCGGTCGAAAGTGACCGAATACGAGGCTAACGCCGAGATGGCAGAAGAGGCCGAAGAACTCGTCGATAGGCTCGACGAACGGCGGAAAGAACATAGCGAACTCACGGACCAGATCGATCTCATTGCAGCGGAAATCGATGCCCTAAAAGAACGGCCAGCGGAACTTCGCTCGAAACGTGACGATCTATCAGAGGACACTCAAGCAGATTTGAACGCAATACAGGGGGAACTCCGATCCAACCGGAACCGAAAGCGAAAACTCGAGAATACGGTATCAGATCTCGCTTCGATCGTCGAATTCAACGAAGATATACTCTCCGAGAGTATATCCAATTTGCCCGATGAACCATCCACCGATGGACCTGTTACGGAACTCGCCCCCGAATCGGACCAGGAAGTCACCTGTTGGACCTGCGGAAATCGAGCCGATAGAGGAGCGATAGCAGATCGCCTTGAGAATCTTCGAAATGTCGTCACTGAAAAACGAAACGAGATCTCCGATCTCGAGTCGCGAATTAACGAACTAGAGAACGAACAAATGGAGATTCGAGACGCGATCGAGGAGCGAGAACGCCTTAGCAGTGAAATAAACGATGTCGAACGCAAACTCGAGGCAAAAAAAGAGCGCAAGGCAGACCTCGAAGCGGAAGTAAAAGAAGTGGGCAAAACGATTAGCGAACTCGAATCCGATGTCGCCGACACTGAGGAACTTCGCGACAGCGATCTATTAGAAACATACGAGCAAATAAGCGATTTACAGTACGAACAGGGCCAGAAGCAACAGGAGCTAGCATCAGTCGAAGAAGAGATCGACGAGATCGAATCGCTACCAGATAAATCGACGCTGCAGGATCAACTCGACGAAATCCGCCAAGAACTCAATCGCGAGCGCGGTCGAGTGGCTGAAATCGAATCCGAATCCGTTTCAAAGTTCAACAAGCACATGGACGAAGTACTAAATATCCTCAATTATCGAAACATATCACGTGTCTGGATTGAACGAAAAGAATCGCAGGCGAGAAGTGGGGATGAAACGACGTTCGACCTGCACCTCGTACGAGAATCGGGAACCGGATCCGTTTACGAAGACATAGTAGCAAACCTAAGCGAAAGCGAACGCGAGGTGATCGGCTTGGTAGTTGCACTCGCAGGCTATCTTGTTCACGAGGTATACCAAGAAGTACCGTTCGTGTTGTTGGATTCGTTAGAGGCGATCGATTCTGAACGTATCGCAGACCTGGTCGAATACTTTTCTGCGTATTCGTCGTACCTTATCGTCGCACTCCTCCCCGAAGATGCGTCTCGTATTACGGATCAATATACACAGATAACGGCAGATCAACTGAGTTAACGCAGTCAGCCGGCAGTAATATCTGATCACAGATACCTTATGTCTCGTACGTTCTTCTCTTCGGTGACCAAATTCGGTCCTAACCCTTTCAGTGACCAAATTCAGTCCTAACCCGATTTGGATCTAAACCGTTCAAACACGGAGATCTGGCCTAATACGGTGATAACACAACGTTCATATCCGTGATTTGTGAATCGATTCTCATGGGACTCAGTGCCTTCTCGCTGAAAGGCAATGTAGCGGTAGTGACGGGAGGTAGTCGCGGTATTGGCGAAGAAATCGCGGTCGCCATGGCCAAGTCAGGAGCAGACGTCGCCCCAGTCGCTCGGTCCGAAGACGCTCTCGAGGCAACGGCGGACCGTATCGAAGATGCCGGCGGGACTGCCCACCCGTGTACGCTCGACGTGACTGACGGGGCATCCGTTGAGGCGATGTTCGACGACGTCGAGGCGTCGCTTGGTTGCGTCGACGTGCTCGTAAACAATGCTGGAGTCAACCCATTCTTCGGAGACGCCCGGAACCTGGACATGGAGACATGGAACAAAATTCTTGGAGTTAACGTTACAGGCGCGTTTCGTTGTTCGCGTGAGTTCGGCCGTCGAATCGATGATCGGGACGGAACAGGTTCTATTGTGAACGTCGCCAGCGTCGGCGGTGTCGTCGCACTCCCATACCAAACGCCGTATACAGCCTCAAAACATGCTCTGGTCGGAATGACGAAATCACTAGCTGTCGAGTGGACTCCAGAGATCCGTGTAAACGCCCTGGCACCGGGATACGTAAAAACCGAATTCACGAAGGGCGTCCGTGAAAACGAGAACATTCGCGAAGACATCCTCGAGTCAATCCCGCAGAACCGATTTGCAGATCCCGACGAAGTTGCTGCGAGCGCCGTATACCTTGCAAGCGATGCTGCTGGGTACGTCACAGGTGAAGTTCACGTTGCTGACGGAGGGATAGCAGCCCAGTAAGTGTCACTGCGAACTGAGCATCGATCTGAATTACATTTCAAAAGAAATAATACCGAACCGTTTAGGTACTGCTGCTGAGAATGAATACACTTCGATAGAGGGGTGTCTGATTTCTCAGAATCTGAAATTACACATCGAAGAATGAGTTCGGAGCGACAGTTACGCGAATACCCGTCCTAAGAGTACGGCCGTTCTCAATGAACAGAATTAGATCTGGTTATACGAGAGAAATAGCCTCTTGTACAAAACGAATTGTCCATAGTTATTCGTTCTAGGTACACTTCGATAGAGGGGTGTGGTACTGCTCGTCGTTCGAACCCACTACGTGTGTCCGGGTAGAGTATCGACGTGTGATCGGATACTGAAACCGAATACCGAATTCAGGCGCGAGAGCAAATGATATGGCAGTATATCGGCATGAGTGTACGAGGTCGTATTCGAATACATATACAGCTGACATACAGATGAACTACTAATTTAAAAATGTAGTGGGTACACTTCGATAGAGGTGGGTAATCCTCGGGTGGGTTATCCTCGGGTGGGTTATCCTCGTTTGCTGTCGCTTCGTCAGCTTACGTCTCGTTCATGATTTGGGCTTTGACTACACTCGAGACCTCGCTCGGCGAAACCATATCGATACGCGAATCCTCACGGAGTGTTTCGAGAATTGTTTCGGGACGCTCGCCGAACTGGAACTCCAAGAACATCCCTGAACTTGGTCCATGACTTCGTCGCTCGAAATTGACCAGCGAATACGTCGTCATTTCCTTCATTTTATTCACATACGTTTCCTGATGATATTGCTCGGCGTCGATTGCCTCCGTGAGGAACTGGTACACACGGTACCCGGTGGTGCTCCGAGCAGCCTCGTTGTTCGTTTCAGCAGCAACCGCCGCCGTCGCATAGAGGCAGAGTTTCTTCTGAGTGCTGATACCGCGAACGACTTCGAGGACTCGATTCTTCTCGACTTTGTCCTGTGCTTGCCGAACGTGTTCTTCGCGAACGTTAGTATCGCCTTCCCGTTCGGCGAGTTCGCCGGCAACGCGCATCAGATCGATTGCTTTGCGCGCATCACCATGAGTCTGGGCTGCGAAAGCCGCCGCTAATGGAATTACGTCCTTATCGAGAACGGCTTCGTAGAACGCATCCTGGCGCCGACGAAGAATCGACTGCAGCTGGTTCGCGTCGTAGTCGTCGAAGTGAACATCTTCAGGTGTAAATGAACTCAACGCTCGACTTCCAACGGATTCCATCATTTTCGTATCGTTGGAGATAGCAACAACGGATATGTGTGCGGTGAGTTCGTTGTTCGCGCCGGCCCTCGAAAGTTGATAGAGGAGACGAGAGAATGCCGGCTCCTGTTTGTCTCGACGTCCGACGAGCATATCTAGTTCGTCTAAAACGAACACAGCTGAATCGAAGTTTTCATTGACAATTCGATAGAGTTCGTCCCATTTTTCCTTCGTTGCGACTCCGTGCTTGGGAACCTCAACCTCGACATCTGCTTCCTCAGCAGCGCAGTTTACTAGTTCGTATACAGCAACGCCTAGAGTGTCTAGATCCTGACAATTGACTTCGATAGTTCCAAAACGGATATCTCGTGTTTCGCAGATACCACTGATATTCTTACAAACAGCCTTTGTGATTAATGATTTTCCAGTCCCAGACGGCCCGTAAAGAAAAAGATTCGGCGGTCGATTATCACCAAGAGCAACACGAAGCATTTTTGTAACTTCCTGTAGTTGTCTGTCGCGGCCAACGATCCGATCTTCTTCGACGATATGATTTGGATCGAGTAGCGACCGGTCGCGGATAAGACCCTCTTGCTGGTCGAACTCTAGTAGCATATCCTCGATCGATTGTGACTCACCCGCATTCGTCGGATCACTCGAGGATAGAGATTCCGACGCCTCGGAAGAATCCGATGAAGAAACATCCCCCTCTGTTGTCTCCTCATTCGGTCTCCCCGTCGTGTCTCGAGGATCCTCGAAATCATCTGTTCCCATACGGAGGTCCATACAGGGCGCAACCAAAAGTGTTACCCACCTCTATCGATGTGTGTTCTTCCGAATGAGGCGGCAGAAAGGCCGGGAAGAAGACTCTCACTTAGCTCACCATCAACCCATCGAGAAACTGAGGGAGCGTCTGATGAAAACTCTTGAAGTTCGAAGAGACACGATCCGAGTAACAGACACCCCTCTATCGAAGTGTTTTCTCTCTCAGTGAGAAGAACTATCTGATGGGTACACGACGAAAAACAGCGTATCGAAATTTAGATGTGCAAATTTGAGGTGCTATGAGTTCTAGAATACACATTAGTTAGGTATTTCGTGGATATTATCCGTGAAATAGATTAGATATAGGCTATTATTGGAATGAACATATTTTGAGTAGATGAGTAGATGACCCCACTCTGTGGTTAGGGGAACAACAGAATAAAAGAGTGAGTGAACACATCGAACACATCGATAGAGGGGTGTGGGGGTTCATTCTAGACTAGTCTAGTCTAGTCTAGTTAATAGAGGGTAAGAATGAAAAAGGCGTAAATACTCTCTTTTGTCCATCTGTATGCCAATCTTGTTTTAGGATCGGAACATAATACTACTGATTTCGGCCATATGATCGGTAGAACATCCGGTGGATTGGCACAAAGTACTTAATATCGTCTGCCCCACCCCTCTGTTGAGTAGTTGAACACATCGATAGAGGGGTGTGGGTGTTCGAAAAATAAAGAAGGTCTTTCAAGTTTTCTTGTGTCACCGGTCAGCGATAAGACTATTATTACTGAAATCAACGGCCAGCTCCAAGGACACTAACAACGAATGCTCCCGGTAGATCGTCTACTTCAGTCGAGGAAACCATCCACCTCAGCCGGTCTTATACACATCGATAGAGGGGTGTCTATGCGATTACTGACGTCAGGACGTTCGCTTGAGAACGAACTTCACCGTTAGCCGGAATTATAGGGACCTTTTAACTGACGGATAGATCAGTCTCGATTCCACAATTCTCGCTCTATTTCTTCCTTCCAGCTCTTGGATTATATGGAGATGGCATATTATTCGAAACTGAGTAAGTATATTGTTATTCCGACATGAGTGAAAATATTATTATTATAGGGTTTTGAGTATGAAAATATTATTATAGGGTTTTGAGTAATTTGTCGAGTGCTGTTTTGACAAAACCGTCGGATGCTCGCTGGAGTTGTGTGGGATTCACTCACTGTACACTTCGATAGAGGGGTGTCTGAACGTTCGACCGACTAATAATATAACAACCATCGATACTTACTCTGGGAAATGAACGGGCAACCGGTGGATAGTCACGATCTCGATAGGCTCCTCTAATACTGGTGTAAAAAGCGACAATCTGCATACTGATCGTCATCACATAGTAGCGAAAGCACCTGAACGTCGCATGGGCAGGAGTTAGTTCTCATGCTGAGATGGAGGTCATGTCGTTATGGGATGGAGGTCATGTCGTTAGTTATTCCAACCCAGCCGTATATCTGAACATTCATGATAATATGTGAGTTAATCTCGGAACCGGCAGAAACACATCGATAGAGGTGTGTCCGTGCATAACCCTCGGTCGAGACGGAAAAGGACAATAGAGTATCCACAAATAGGAAACACGCTTCTTTGGCTATCATTCAACTATTTTATTTTCAACCAGTCCTACGTGTGATGTTTCAGTACGAATTCGTAGTTTGTCAGGCGAGTGATGCGGGGTTGGTTTCAGAAGCTCGGAACCCACATCGAACTAAAACACTACTGCAGCCAAGCGGACGAATTCGCGTTCCATTACTACCTTTACTCAGCGCATCGGTCTATTTGACGTCTAAACCGATATCAGAATCCAACTCGCGGCGGCAATCGCTAACCGAGGAGATGAAGTCGACGCCGTCTTCGTGATAAAGACATACACGTATGACATCGGCATTCCCTTTCACACTCGTGGCTCGAGTGCGATTTTGGAAGCGGCGATCACACCTATTACGGACAAAATACAGCGTCCGCTGTATTTTCTACCTTCGTGTGTGAACTGCGCGTTCGACCAGAAAGACGTTGCGGGTGATTCCGTCTGGTCGCCACGACGTTCGTTCACTGGAGTTTCTCAGCGAACCACTCGCCTGCGTGATCGGCGACCGCCTCGAGCGCCCCTGGTTCTTCGAATAGGTGTGTTGCACCGTCGATGACCTCGAGAGACTTCTCCCCCGCCAGTAGTTTGTATGCTTCTTTGTTCCATTCAAGAACCGGTTGGTCATCACCACCGACGATGAACAGCGTCGGTGCCGTTACTTGATCGAGGACGTCTTCAGCCATGTCGACTCGTCCTCCTCGCGAGACGACGGCTGCGATGTCCGTTTCAGGTCGTGCTGCGCCACGGAGTGCCGCCGCAGAACCGGTACTCGATCCGAAGTATCCGATCCGGAGACCGGCAGTATCGTCAAGTCGGCGGACCCACTCCGTTGCGCCGACGAGACGATCGGTCAGTAATGCGATATCGAATCGCGTTTCATACGTTTGATCCTCTTTCTCGGTGAGCAGGTCGAACAGTAACGTCCCGACCCCGCGCTCACGAACCCGCTCGGCGACGAAATTGTTTCGCGGGCTGTGTCTGCTGCTGCCGCTCCCGTGGGCGAACAGGACGAGGCCAGTTGCGTCTTCTGGGACGAGCAACTCCCCCTCGAGATCGACGTCGCCGACGGTGACCGTGACGATCGAATTATCAATCATTCCCACCGTCGTTCGTCCACCGGCCATGCTATTGAATGTGGAGGGCTGTGCTAGTCGTTCCCTCAGGGCAGCAGCATCCAAACAGGGGACTGGCGAACCTCGACAGCCTGCTCGAACTTCTCACCGAACACGACGTATTGATTTCGCTTTATTTCACCTCCATTCCCAACGGCATGCAAGACGAAGCGGGCGGCCGCATGATAGACGATCGGAAGCGGTAGCCAATCAGGATCGAAAGGGAGGTCTCGACTCGTTTGCTCGTCTAAGTTATTTCGTTCCGGTCGTCGTCAGCATTCGTGTAGCATATGACTCAGCCGACGCTCGGCCACATCGATTCGCACGACCTTTCCGTGTTCACCGATCGATACGAACTTTCAATGATGCAAGGGTATATCGAATCGGACCACACTCCAACGGCGACCTTCTCGATGTACTTCCGGCGTCTCCCGCCAGATCGGGGATACGCAATCGCAGCCGGACTCGAGCAGGTAATCGAGTACGTCGAGACGCTCGAGTTCGGCGATCAGACGATTGATTTCCTCGCTGAGGAGGGATTCAGAGATGACTTCCTGTCGTTTCTCGAGTCGTTCGAATTTACCGGGGCGATTCGTGCCCTTCCCGAAGGATCGCTCGTCTTCCCAAATGAGCCCATGCTCGAGGTGACTGCGCCGATCCACGAGGCGCAGTTGTTCGAGACGCTCATCCTCAATCAGATCGGGTACCAGACGCTGGTCGCGACGAAGGGGGCTCGGATGGTCGACGTCATTCGCAGACAGGGTGATGGCCAGGACCTCGTCGATTTCGGATCGCGTCGTGCTCACGGAACTGATGCGGGACTCAAGGCCGCGCGAGCGGCATATATCGGCGGATTCGACGGGACATCGAACGTGCTGGCTGGCAACCGATTCGGTGTGCCGACCTACGGGACGATGGCACACTCGTGGGTGCAGAGTTTCGACAGCGAACGCGAGTCCTTCGAGGCGTTTGCCGATTGCTACGGCGACGACGCGATCTATCTCGTCGACACGTACGATACGATCGGTGGTGCCGAACGCGCGGTCTCCGTGACCGAAGAGCGCGACGTCAGCCTGGGTGGTGTTCGATTGGACTCGGGCGATCTGATCGACCTCTCGAACGAAGTGAACGAGATCGTCGGCGACGCTGGCATCGTCGTGTCTTCGGGCGTAGACGAGTATTTTCTCGTGGAGTTCTTCGAGGAAGGCGGCGTCGCATCAGCGTTCGGCCCCGGAACGGCCGTGACGACGAGCAAGGACGCACCGGACAGCGGCGTCGTCTACAAACTAACTGCAGTCGAGCGCGATGGCGTACTTTCCCCGAGCATGAAACTCTCGCCCGGCAAAGTGACCTATCCCGGCCGAAAGGAGATCCATCGCGTCGAACGAGATGGGTCGTATCAGTACGACGTACTCGCGCGCCACGACGAGTCACTCGAAGGAGCAGGCGAACCTTGCCTCGAGACGATTTTTGAGGACGGCTCGATCGTCTACACGCCGCCAGATTTGGAATCGATTCAGGAACGGGCTCGACGAGAACTCGAGGCGCTTCCCGAACGATACAGACGTATTCGAAACCCCGACACGTACGAGGTCCGAATCAGTAATGAACTCGAAACGACAACGGTGGAGACAGAACGGTCGACCCGAGACAGAGAGATGTAACAGCGAACATGGGGCGGACACCTGTCTCGAATCAGTCGGCGCTATTCGCCGAACTCGGGTTCGTCGGTTCCAAACAGCTGGTCGAGGAGTCGTCGCTGCCCGAGCCGGAGATGACGGTTGATAGCGTTCCTCGTATTACTCCCTTTCACGAGACCCGCGACTGTGACTGTCAATACGATTGGGAGGAATGCATTTGGAATTGGATGGATCGCTCCACCGGTTCCATTCCGGACACCAACGGCCGCGAAAACCACGAACGCACAGCCAAGTACCACCCAGGTCCATTTCGAGCGGACGCGCCGTGGTATCCCTCGTCCGTCACTCCACTTCATCCTGGTTTCGAGCGGTATTCACTTGCGCGGTCGGGATAGTGGGCCCGGGAAAATACGACGATCGAACCCGTCGACCGGTTCGCTATTCGCCGTCGTGTCCGTCTACCGATGAGTGATACTGATACTGACGAGCGGCGAGCGATTCGTTCGCCGACGATGTCGAAGTGTGTTGCGCTCGACTGGCTCGAAACCGAGTCTAATCACGAACTGTTCTGTGCACGGATCGCGATACGTAACGGTAGTACCGACCCCGCGACGAGCGGGATTGCTATCAGTTCCCGGTGGGAATCGTCCGGTTCCGAAACGACTTCTCGCAGTACGAGCTCAGACCCGATCGTTCTGAAATCGTTCCGGACCCATTCACCGTGTCCGGTTCGAAAAAACATCTGTCGTCCGTGAGACGCGAAATCCGCTTCAGCGGCGCCACTGGCGACTAGATTGCTGCCCGCCAGTCGGCTGCGTCTGGAGGCCACTGCTAACCGAGTCGAGCGTCTGCTGTGCCGTTTCGACGAGTTCCTGAATCTCCGGCTGTTGCTGGTATTGCTGGAGTTGTTGTATCCCGCTCTGGATAACCTGTTGACTACACTGACCGAATTCCTGGGCAAGGGGGTTTTCCTCGACGATGTGTTCCTTCTGGATGTGGGCGATGTCTTTCATCGCGTCTGCAATCTTTGCGACCTGACGGTTCCCTTGCTGCATGGCCTGTGCGTCCGCAAACTCCGCGACCGTCTCGAGTCTATCGAGGCTTTCGACGGCTGACAGGATCTGTTCCGGAGCCGATTGGGCAAACTGCTGGCCGAACGGTGCCTGTTGGGGCCCCCGCTGTTCCCCCTGCTGGGACGGCTGACTGAGTCGACCAGTTCGCTGTGGCTGTTCCTGTTGATACTGTCTGGTTTGCTGTGGCTGTTCCTGTTGATGCTGTCTGGTTTGCTGTGGCTGTTCCTGTTGATGCTGTCTGGTTTGCTGTGGCTGTTCCTGTTGATGCTGTCCCGTTTGCAGTGGTTCCTGTCGCTGATATCGGCTTTGTCGTGGCTGTGACTGGTGTTGATTCATGGTGTTTCGTTTGTTCGTGTACCCGAACTAGATCCGTACGATGGTAATCGTCTATCAACACGGTCTATTCGAGCGCTCAAATATCGGATCGTTCATCGACGGTACATCGCCCGTTTTCCCTCGTGGCTTTCAACTCCTGATTTCGGATCACCACCGGTATGCTGGCGACCATCGGCGAGGGTATAATACCATTGTGCAAACTGGTGGAATTATCTCTGGCTCTGTACTCTAATCGCGCCGATACTATCGGCTGGCACAACGATACGACACCGGACCCTGGTTTCCCTCTGCCTTCGATATAGTCCCACTCGACTTCAATACAGTCTCACCTGACTTCATTGCTGGTTCACGGCTATTTCCGACGATCGTCTCCTGCCGATTGTTCTGTGCACTCTGTTACTTCGAGGCTGATAGTGATGGCTCGAGCCCACTGTAGCGACAATTCAGAAACGTCACCGCTGTATGGAGCGTGAAGCGGAGAGAACTATGCGGGGTTCGGACAGGTCAAACCCCTGCTCGAATTCTTCGGTGTCAGCACGATTTGGCGTGTTCTCAGTGTGTTGTCGACGTCACCACCGCTGCGATCTCTGCGGGAAGAACCACGGTATCAGTGGGGATCTTCGTTACCACGTCGAGTACCTCGATCTAAAGTCGGTGTCCACTGATGGGTTGTCGCGGAAGATCCCGCGAACGAACTCCGACTTCCTCTGGAATAGCAGGATCTGTTGGGACACTCCGGCAAGGATGTCGCTCCCTCCCAGATACGGTCGACCGAGACGAGTGTGTCTCGGCATTTTTGATATTCGCCGTCGAGAGGAGTGATATGGCTCTCGATGACAAGATAGCGATCGTCACTGGCGGCTCGTCGGGGATCGGCAATGCGACCGCAGCCAGATTCCTCGAGAACGATGCCAGTACGACCAGGTAACGGCCCTCGTAGAGGACGTCGTCGACGAATACGACCGACTCGACGTCATGGTGAACAACGCTGGCATTTCTCGCGTCGAAACGCTCGAGCAAATGTCGCTCGAGGACTGGCACGACGTCATGCAGACGAATCTAGACGCCGTCACGCACGGATCACTGGCAAGACTGCCGCATTTCGAGGAACCAGGGGGCTGTATCCTCAATATCGCGTCGATTCGCAGACTCGTCGGTGGACCAGACATGGCGGCGTACGCTGCCTCGAAAGGCCGTGTCGTGAACCTAACTCGAGAGGTTGCCGTCGATTACGCCGATTGCGGTGTTCGCGCAAACAGCATCTGTCCGGGCTTTGTCGAGACACCGATGATCGATGCGGAATTCGACGATGCGAATTTCTACAACCTCGTCACCATCGAGAAAGAATCCGTGTGTCACCGAGACAGAGCGTCGATTCTCCGATCGGGCGCGCCGTCGTTAGTTGCTTGCAGACCGTCCAAGCTGGTGTTCGACTGTCGCCACTCGATCCGACGTGTGCTGGTCCCGATCTGGTTGCTGATCGATTTCCACGAGGTGATCACACGGTTTTCGTCGATAGCCTCGTGTGCAGCCGCGGCGGCATCGAAGATTTCACTTACGTCGTCGGCTTCGATGACCGTGTCCATCGGCGTCAGTTCGTACGTAACGTCGAACCCAACGAGCGTCTCGATCGCGTCGGCGATCTGGTCCGACATGTGTCTCTCTCGAACTGGAATGATCTCGAGTCGGGTTATTGCAATCATGTTCGTATCCTCCAACAGGTACACGGTAGTTTCGCTTGCGTTTTCTGACGTCCGGGTCGAATAGAACTGGTGCATCGGACTGGACACCGGGTATCTCAAAGAACAATGAGCAGTACTGGGGCGATCAGAAGGGTGATGAGAAATCCGACGAAATACCCTGTATCGTTGAGCAGTTCCGACTGAGCCGAGCTGATCACCTTCGTATATTTTTTGTAGAACACCATCGGGATTAGAGACGACGAAACTGATGCCGAGCAAGAGAGCCACGGTCATGACACCGACGGGTGTATTGAGAGCGATTGCGACGATGAGGGTGTCGACCAGGGTTCCGATGTTTGCACCCAATACGTACGGGATTATTTCGTTCCGTTTGACGTGACCACGGTTGTAGAGCGGAACGATGACGCCGAGGGAAAACGCAACGCTCGTCGTCAGGCCGGTGAACACGAGACCGATTCCAAAGGACGTCCACTTGTTATTGAGTTTGGTCACGTACCGATTCCGCAATCGCTGCTTATCAATAGCGTCGAGCGTTCTATCGAACAGTTGCATACTCAAAAAGATCATCCCAATCGCTACGAAAAACGCGATCGCTCCTCCAGACCAGCTACTGAATCCGTCGGTGACTGCGGAGAGAACGTCGGGAATGGCCGCCTTGACTTCTACCACGTTGTGATCGAGTATCACTGTTCTGCCGCCAGAATCCATAGATAGGGTCATCACCCTGTCCGTTTCCAGTAACGTGCGTTCAAATACTGGTACCAAAACGTACCCGACAATCAGCACGGGTACGTAAATCGAATGCGTCAGCAAAAAAGTAAGAAGGCCGAGGCTCACTGAATCGCTGAGTGATTCAAGTTCTTCGTTCAAATAATCGAACGCTCCGATGAAGATGATGACCGCTGCGCCGCCGAGCCGGGACCCAACGACCATGAGGAACAACTGCGATGGAACGATGAGATCCGAACTTAACAGGGATAGCGAAAGGGCAGCGACGATTGACCCATTTGCCAACGCGTACGAAGCGAACCAACTAACACCGAGCGCTGAACGGTCGCCGACGATGATTCGGTTGAGAGAGCGCCTGAGGAACGGGGCCAGCGACTCGACTGCCGAACCCAACAACAATCGTATCGCGACCAGGAACAGGACGACTGTTATAATCGCTTGAAACGAAAGCAACAGCCTCGACCGGGTCGATACCACGCTTCACCTCTCGACGCATATGCGCCAGTCTCACTAAAGAGTTGCATATGTATGGACAGAGTAATCGAAAATGTGGACGATTAGTAGACGATACGATCTAGGCAAACTATCTACTCGTAGCTCGAAGACGGGCTGACCCAACCGATTGCTGTCACGAGAGTTCCTCTATCTCCAATCGCCAAGTAATTCTCGTGTTCTGTGACTCTCGTGTGCTGTGACTCTCGCGTTCTAGGGCGGAGAGACTATCATCCAGCAGGTATATACATAAACCAGCATTCGTGGTACTGCGAACCGGTGTACGTCCACGTCCATAGACATAGCAGATATCGACACCACAGAGTTCACAGCATTCGACGCATACGCACCGGTTTCCGAGACAGCGGCGCGTTCGAGGATCCGACGGGGGAGGGGATCGGAGAACTGTTCGGCTAAGGGTTCTTTCATTTTCGATGCTGCGCATACTGACCGCTCAGGGCTCCGTTTCGTTGTTCGTCCTGCCGCTGTCGTCCGAATTATACGCTCGCGAGTCACCACACCCGTATTGTACGCGTACGTGTCACGTCAGCCACGTCTCAGAACCGAGACCCACTGCCACGTCTCAGAACCGAGACCCACTGTGTCGGTACTGTTTGATCGAGGTTCACGCGTGCCTCGCTATCCACTGATCGTCTCGTCATCGTGTTAGGACGATCCGTTTGCTCGTCCCCGTACCAGTGTCGTGGGTATCGTGGATCGGCGTGATACGGTCTCGGCGACGCTTCCGGTGATGATTCGGGTTGGGAGTGATCGGCCGTGGCTACCCATGATTATCTGATCGAATTCGTTGTCTCCGGCGTAGTCGACGATGCAGCGTGAGGGGTCACCGAATTCGAGATTCGTCTCGACGACGACGTCATCATCGTCGACCGATTGCTCGGCTGCATCGAGAATCGCATCACCTCGGCTGGACAGATTGTCGACAACCTGGTCGAGATAGGTTCCGTCGACGGTGTCTCTCTCGTACTCGAACGGGAGCGCCACCGCGTGGAAGATCGTTATCCGCGCATCGGAAAACCGGCTGGTGGCGTACTCGAGTGCGGCGAGTGACTGCTCGGAGCCGTCGACCGGAACCAAGACCCGACCGGGTAGATCCCTCTTTTGAAGTTCCGTTCGTGACTCCGGAACGATCGTCGTGGAAACGGGTGTCCGCCGAACGACAGCCTCACTTACGTGTCCGAGGAACGGTCGCACGATCGGCGACTCCCCATGGCTCCCCATCACGACGTGATTAATGTCGTGTTCGACGGTATACTCGACGATAGTCCGGTGTGGGATTCCCGACTCGAGTACCGTCTCGATCGACCGTCCGTGGTCTGTAGCGACCTCAGCTGCCCGGTCGAGGATCCGTTCCCCCGCCCGCTGGACCTGTTCGTCGTGCGATTCGGGGGACCCGACCTCTGCGTACGCGTCGTATTGGCTATCGAGAACGTGCAGTGCAGTGACGGTCGCATCCGGAAACGATACGAGCGCATACACGAGACCGGCGATCGATTGTGACGACCTATCGACCGGTACGAGAACGGTTGTGGTCATGGGTACTGGGTGATCGCATCGTCCGTTTGCGATGCGAGATGGTGCCATCGACGACGCCCAATCGAATAAAATCGGGGTGTCCTCACCCTACCACTCGTCTTCGATTGGCGCCGTCTCGGCAATTCGAGGTTGCGACTCCCGAGTCGCGTTCCGATATCGACGATGCTTTCGAGTGTTCTCGAGGCCATACGGAGTTGGAACGGGGTGAAATGGGGATGCACGAACGCACCGTCCGAATCAACTCGGTAGCGTGAGTGTGGTGCTTCGGTACCCGCGCTGCCGTCGAGCGAATCAGGTTCTACTGATGGTTCGCTGCACGGGACCTCGGTCGCTACACGGGATCTAGCATCGTTCGGGTCGTTATCCACAGATCAGCCGAGTCACGATACCGTCGTGCGATTACGAGTCGAGATCGAGTGCGGATTTCGTCCGTCGGGCGGTGTCTCGCAACAACGCGACGTCGTCGGTAAACACTTCAACTGCGACGGTCCCGTCGAATCCCGCGAGGTGCTCGGAGACGATGTCGTAATCTACCTCGCCAGCGCCGATCGGGAGATGGGTGTCGCCACGGCTTCGAACGTCGTGGACGTGGAGGTGCGAGACGAGGTCGCCGTACCGCGAACAGAATCGTTCGACGCCGTCGTCTCCGTCTTCCATAAACGCGTGGCCGACGTCGAAGCATACGGCCGTTTCCGTTTCGCGTGCGAGGTCACCGAGCACCGTCAGCGGGACCCCTCGTTTCTGATGACCGACGTTCTCGACGACGAGTTCGACGCCGGCATCGTCAGCAGCCGTCGCGATCCTCGTCAACTGATCGGCGAAGAGAGGCCGGAGATCCGTATCGTGTGGATCTCTGGCGGTTCCGTGAAGGACCGCTTTTTGTGCACCGACTGATCCTGCCCACTCGAGCAGTCTCGTGAGATATTCGACGATCGCGTCGTTGATTTCGGGAACCGGTGTCACGAGAACCTGTTTGAACGGCAGGTGGACGCAGAGATCCGCGTGCGCATCGGCGAGTATCGCTTCGAGACGGTTCACGTCGATGTCGTCGGTATCGACACTATCACCGATCGACAACTCCGCGAATTCGAATCCCTCGATCGTTCGGTCTGTTCGCTCGAGTGAGTCACCGACAGTGAGGCCGACGTCCATACTGACATATCTATTGCTACCGACTTAATGGCGCTGGAGACTGGTATCGATACTGCCGTAAGGAGCGTCTACCTTACAGTACACCGACTGACGACGAATATTTACAGGATACGGGCCTTGTGCTTCGATGGCACGTATTCGTCGCGGAAACGGAGAAAGAACGGTCACAGAATAATTCTTCTCCCTCCGCAGAGAAACTCCTGTCATGGCCCGGGAATTCGGATACCGACCGACGGAAGCACGACTCGTTCCGACGCCCGACGAACTCGTCGTCCATCTACGAGAGGCGGGTGCATCAGGGGTTTATCTCTCACGAAACGACGCCTTTCGTGACGGTGTGATTCCCATCACCGCAACCTTCGCAGCAACTCCCGGCGAGTCCGCATACGGATGTGAATCCGGGGCTGTCCGTGAGATGCTACGAAGCGTGTTCGAGTCGATCGGCGATCAGCTCCGGTTTCACGGTCACGAATGGTTTCTCGAGTGGACCGTCGAACCTGCGTTCGCTGAACCGAACACGGACCTCTTCCCGCTGTACGATCGCAGAATCGAACAGACGTACGGTGACGGGTTCAATCTGTGGAATCTGGTTTTCGTTTACGAGGAAAGTGACAAATAACGGACCGATCCGTGAGCCGAACGGTCACCGTGGTTTCAGCGCAGGCCCCATCGTCTCGTATCGCTCTTCCTTCGTGACACAGGCTACGTCGTCGTGTCGCGGTGGTCTTCACCCGATGTCGGTGCTTCGAATCGGGTGTCGGTAATTCGCAATCGGCCCCAGGCGCCGTCCCACTCCCGCTCGAACTCGAGGGCGATGGGTTGTGACATATGTGGACCGTCGGTAACGATCGTTTCGAACTCTCCTCCTTCTCCCAGGAGGTGGACACCGTACTCCTGGTGGAGTGATTCCAGATCATCCAATGCAGTCCTATCCAGTCGCCGGCCGAGCCATGATTCGTCGAACCCTGGTGCCGCTACCTCGGCGAAAACGATCTCCAACCCGCTATCGATCATCGTCTCGAGAAGCCTGTGCGGGTCCGCATGCCACAGCGGCGCGACGAAGTCACACCCGATGCGGTCGCACATCGACCGGAGTCGATCGGCCCGGTAGTCGCTCTCGACGATTCCCGCGATGACCCCCCTCAAGCCACCGTCGAGTTCCGAATCCAGCGTTCGAAGACCGGACTCGAGGGTTTCGATCGCGTCGCCGTCTCGCGTTTTCGAGCGCTGGTCACTGCGTCTGCCAATATCCGGTGGCTCGACGTCGACGGGAGGGATCGTGACGTCGACGATGGGGATTCCGGTGCTCTTCGCAGCCAACCGGATCACCGACATTGCGGGCGCGTGGTAGACGTGTGAGCCCGCCAGGGGATGGACGATAATCAGTCTGTGAACCTCACGACCAGCGTCCTGGGCCGTGCAGAGTGCCCACGAGGACTCTTTCCCCCCGGAGAAGAGCGCGACCCATCCGCCGTCATGTTCGGACATACGGCCCGTATTCCATCGTGGGCTAAATTCCTGTGGTTCGGTGATGGAATCCTACCCGTCGCTGAAAAGAGTTCGTGAACGGAAGTATACCCATCGCACCGACACGAAGCTGAACTCGGTCATTGGAAATGTACTATCCCCATTATTCGTTCTATCCCTCCCCTGTAAAATGGCTGAACGAATCTGGAAACACCATATTAATATCACCGAGTCAGAAAATCGGCTGTTTCGTCCAACTGGACCAAATTCTGAATGCAAACCGGGGTCGATCGGCTACACGAGTCGACTGTATGGTGATCTACAGGCAGGGCAGGCCGAGTGCCTCGGAGTCGTTCGGCAAGTTTTCGATCTTCCGCGATGACAACGGGACGAAGGCCGTTTGACCGACATGATCCGAGGCGGTTCAGTACTGGCGAGAGGTCGTCGGCGTTCCCTGGATTGAAGACGGGTAGCTCTCCTTCACGGGGAAGTTTTAACCCACCACGAATGGCCCACTCAATGGGCACTAGAGCGCCCGTGAGAAGTGTTATGACTGATGAAAGTGACCCGTTCGACGGGTTTGAAAAGCAACTCCACCGGTTACAGCAACAGTTCGAGAACATTACGAGAATGTGGGACCGTGAGCGATTCGGGCTCTCCGAGTCGGAAATGACAACGATGGGGATAGATCTGGTCGATCATGGGGACGAATTCGTGCTTACAGCGGACGTTCCGGGCTTCGAAAGCGACGACATCGACGTTCGTCTCTCGAATAACACGCTACACGTCACGGCAGAACGCGACGAGACGACCGAAGAACAGGAGGAACTGTACATCAAAAGCGAACGCGCGCACAGGTCGATCAGTCGCTCCGTTCGACTTCCGGAACCAGTCGACGAGGAGAACGTGAGTGCGGCGTACAACAACGGTGTGCTCACGCTTACGCTCCCGAAAAGACAGCCGAGTGATATCGGCAGCCACAGGATCGAGGTCGAATAGCCATTTCATCCTCCCTGTGTCGAAGTCGTAATTCGTGATGGAGCATCGGGACGGTCCGATTGTCGTCTGTGGGACCGTACTGGGGGCTGGTTCGAGAACCCCCGCATGCGAATCACCCCGGCTCTGATCCAGTTGTGTGCCGCACAGACTCACCCCGGTTCATCGATCGACATGGTCCGAACCCAGCACGCTCGCTATTTTCGCGGCCTTTCGGGTCGCAAGCACCGATGGTGGGGCCGTCCGGTAGGCGATTTTCGTCCGTTCCTCGTTCCCGTTGGCGTCACCGTTTTTGAGCCGATCCGTCGTCCAAAACGGCTTGTGGACATCCTCGCGCGGAACAACGTCGCTCCGCATCCGCTGATTTGATCCCCCCGACGTCCCGACGTTAGTGATTCGTCACCTCCCCGTTCCGATTTGGATCGAGTACCTCGATACCGATGAGTGGGTCTCCAGTAAGCGCGCGTGTGTATGCCCCGCCAGCGATCGAGACTCGGGAGAAGTCGTTCTCGTCTAGTTCGTACAGTTCGATCGAACGAGAGGTGTCTCCACCACCGACGACCGAGAAGCAGTCCGTGTCGGCGATAGCTGAGAGAACATCGACGGTACCGTCGGCGAATCGTTCGTCCTCGAAGACGCCGAGTGCTCCTTTGACGAAGACTGCAGCGGAGTCGGAGACGAGATCGGCGTAGCGTTCGGCCGTTTCGGAGCCGATGTCGAGAAAGGATGTTTTCTTCGTGATGCCTTCGACGGGCGTTTCCGTGCGCGTTCCGTTTTCGTCCTCGAAGGCGAGGTCGATCGGAAGGAACAGACGGTGACCGTACGCCGCGAGCACGCGTTCGATCGTCTCGTGGTGGTCTTCCCACTGATGATCGAAGAGCGTCGTTCCCTCGACGTCGTATCCGACGTCGGAGCCGCTGGCCCGCAAGAAGAGTTCCCCGACGATGCCACCGAGACAGAACTGGTCGACGGTGTCGGCGACCCGTTCGATGATCGGGATAGCGTCTTCGGCTTTCCTGCCGCCGAGGATCATCGTCACAGTGCCGTCGAATGATCGTTCCCGGATGGCGGAGTTTGCCGAGTATTCGTGTTCCATCACGCGACCCGCATAGGCATCCATAACGTGCGGGAAACCGACGATCGAGGCGTGAGAGCGGTGGGCGGTCGAGTATGCGTCGCCGACGTACGCGTCGAACATCGGTGCGAGCGTCCGAACGAACTCGGTTTCTGCTTTGACCGACGGCTCTTCCTCGGGCAGTTCGCCGTCGCACATACGCACGTTCTCGAGAAGGAGTACGTCATCCGATTCGAGCTCCTCGATCGCCACGAGAGCGTCCGTTCCGTAGGTGTCGGCGACGAAATCGACAGTCTGATCGACGTAATCGCCGAGGATTCCGGCGTGTTGCTCGAGAGAGACGAACGTGTTACGGCCCGGTCTCCCCTGATGGGCGAGGAGAGCGATCGCGTGATCGTCGTCAAGCAGTTCCAGGATCGTCTTGGCGTGGCGGGCGAACCGACGATTGGCCTGTACGATTCCGTCCTCGACGGGCGCGTTGACGTCGATACGTGCCAGTAGCCGCTGATTCGAGTCGAGGTCGTCGATAGTTCGAAACGTGGTCATGGGATGGAGATGCGAGGGAGCCGCCGTCGTCCACGGACGTCGTCAGTGCGCGATCGCTTCTCCGGTATCGATAGTTTCGCTTCGGGTTGCGACGTACTTCGCGAGTTTCATCATCTGCACCGAGAAGCCGTACTCGTTGTCGTACCACGTCAGGACCTTCACGAGGTCGTCGGCGACGACCATCACGGATTCGAGGTCGACGTACGAGGGGAAGGGTAGTCCGATGACGTCCCGTGAGACGATCTCTTCGTCCGTATACCCGAGAACACCCGCGAGTTCGCCGTCGGCGGCGTTGCGAATGGCATCAGCCAGCTCGTCTTTCGTGACGTCGGTTTCGAGATTGATGGTGAGGTCGGTAATCGATCCGTCTGGAACCGGGACGCGCATCGCCATTCCGTCGAGTTTGCCCTCGAGTTCGGGTACGACTTCGGTGGCGGCTATCGCAGCACCGGTCGTCGTTGGAACGATGTTTTCGGCGGCCGCGCGGCCACGGCGGCGTTTGTCGAGCGGGCCGTCGACCAAACCCTGGCTCCCGGTATAGGCGTGAACGGTCATGAGCAGGCCGGAGTCGATGCCGAACGCCTCGTCGAGTACCTTTACGACCGGCGCGACGGAGTTCGTCGTACAGGAAGCGTTCGAGATGACGTCTGCGCCGTCGTACTCCTCGTGATTGACTCCGTAGACGAACATCGGTATTTCCGTCTCGCCTTTCGGCGGGGCCGAGATGATGACCGTATCGGCACCGGCTTCCAGATGCTGGGCTGCCTCGTCGTACGTCTGGAACAGGCCGGTCGCCTCGAAGACGATGTCGACTTCGAGGTCGTCCCACGGAAGTCTCGACGGGTCGTGCTCGGAAAGCAATCGGATCTCTCGAGAGCCGACGAAGAGGGTGTCTCCCCGACGGGTAACGTCGTCGAGCCGTCCGTGAACCGAGTCGTATCGGAGTAGATACTCCATATCGTCGTCGTCCATAACGTCGTTGACGGCGACGATTTGGATGTCGTCGTCGGACAGCGACGCACGTAAGACTGTCCGACCGATCCGCCCGAATCCGTTGAGCCCGATTCGGAGCGTTTCGCCCGATCCTGTGACATTGCTGTGTGAATGGGTCCCCATGTATGACGTGTCTCCGTTCGTCGTTAAACCCGTTGTGCCGGAACGGTTAGAAAACAGTAGATATCGGCCGTATAGCATGGCGGCTCAGACTGAAAACGATATACGTGTACGAATATTGATTACTAGAAATTGGGCTTGCCTCAGCTGGAGACGATAGGTATGCGCTCGCCTCGGTTCGATCGAGTAGCCGATATGAGCACAGAGGAGTCGTCGTCCGATGCCTCTCCCCATACGGTCGATTGCTTCGCGGCTGGTGATTGTGGCGTCGCCTGGACCCGTTCGGTGAGCGCAATGACGGTGGCTCGGTATTCGAGCGCTGGCCGGCCGACGTGGGTCCGATCGTGAGACGCTACTGTTCCGCCCGCACCGGACAGTCACTTCCCGTATCGAACGTCCACTCCTGGGCGAGTTTCCGTGGACTCTTCGCCGCTTCTCTTAGGCGAGTTTCGGGGGGATCTCCACCGTTTCGTCGGGTTCCTCAGGGACGGTACGGGCGCCACGAACCGGTACGATGAGCGTGGTGATCGACGAGGCTGTCCGTCTCGATCGCGTTCAGTAGCCGGAAGCCGTACCCGATTGGGAGTATCGAAGGGATCTGGAATCACTATCGCTCCGTCTCGAGGAGAGTAGCAGTCGCCGCTGTGTCGCGTTCGTCGAATTCGGTTGGATGTCGAGTGCGGTCGCGGTTGCGGAGCGTTCGTGAAGAGCTGTGGACGACGAAGACATCGTGGCATCGAGACCTGATGAGGACGTCATACACCGTCGGCGGCGTCTGTCGACAAGATCGCGTGGATACCCTCTCCGATCGTCAAATCGACGTCTCTATCAGTTACTCGAGGCGAGCCCGGTTCGCGCGGTCGCGAAAGCTGTTATGTCACTGTAACGGTCTATAGAGACTCTGACTCTTTTAAAACGGGGATGAAGCAACCGGATTACCTTCTGCAAGGATCGCTGGTGACATGTGATCTTTCCGTCATACCGTGTCAGACTCCGTCAGACGGCGACGAAATGGCGTGAAACTTCTCTCAGGGCCGACTGGTGTTGACGGTGAGGGAGTGAGCGGTACCGATCTATTTAGTTTTTCCGTACAACTGTGATATCGGTTCGCTCGAGCCCCGTGAGAGAACACTGGTTAGCCGCTGGCGATTTCGGTCCACCGAACTACCGTGTCGAGTTGGAGAACCGGGTGATACGGTCGAAGTCGGTATCTGGTATCTCTATTACTGTTGGGATGCTTTGTACCGATGAGGGAAAACGAACCGATGACAGGGAGTCAGTCTACAGCAGCAGTTATCGGCGGTTCCGTTTCCGGTCTCGCTGCGGCGACGGGATTAAACGACGTACCGTCGATCTCCCGAGTGATAGTCTACGAGCGTCAAGGATACGAGGAGAAGCGGGTCGATTGTGGCGAGGCGATAAATAACGCGGCGCTGATACCGCTCGAGAAGACGCCTGAGAACGGATTTGTCAACGATATAGACGGGTTCCAACTCCGCGTCTACGCCGATACTGATCGCCCTCCTGAGACGAACCCATTGACGACATCGAATCTGCGATGCGATTCTGGATACATCTGTGAACGAGACGTCGTCGAACGTCGATGGGCGGAATGGCTTGCATCGCAGGGCGTCGAATTCCGTACCGGTCGATCCATTTCTCCGGATGAGTACGAGGACATCGTCGCGTTACACGACTACGTCGTCGATGCATCGGGACAACCCTCTCTGACTCTCAAATCGAAGGGGAAAACGCGGGAATACACGGGTGACATGGTTGCTCTCAACGCAACAGTCGAAGGCGACTTCTCGTCGTACGTGAACCAGCCGCGGATCTTTTTCGAGGGATACGTCGGCTACTCGTGGTCGTTCCCGAAGTCAGATCGCCATGCGAACGTCGGGATTGGGTGGGCGGGTAACAGGCGACCGGATGATTATTTTGCCGCTTTCGAATCCGCGGCCGAGCGGAACGTGGTTCCGATACCGGAGCGAGAGCGAGTAAACATCGCCACCATCCCGAAAGGACCGAGCCTCGACCCCGAAACTGCGTATTACCCCGAACAGAACGTCTTTCTCGTCGGTGACGCGGCCGGGATTGCCAATCGATATCAGGGGGAAGGCATCTGTCAGGGGATCAGATCGGCATATCTCCTCACCGACCTAATCGCGGACGGGAACGAGTCTCTGTATCCGCGAGCACTGTACGAACTGATGCAATCGGAATACAGACTGGCTCATCTGATGCGCGGTGTGTGGGTCGAACACGAGAATCCCGAACTGTTGGCCGCGGTTGCAGAGACGCTCGACGGGCTGACTATCGACAATATAACCCGTCGACCTGCGGTCGTCATTCGCCGCGTCACGAGTCGGCCGATGACCGCGGTCAAACTCGTCTCTGAAATCGGGATGATTCGGCGACTGTACGAATCCTATACCGATTCGTGGGAATACAGCACAGAGAACGGACCGTGACGTGACCGACGACAGTCCAACAGTTCGAGTGCCCCCTTTCGGCATCGAAGTGTTAAACAATGATGACTATTATCGACACGGGCGAACGTATTCCCGGCGGAGAGGCCGCTACACAACCGTGTGGTCACCGGTGGAAATACGGATATCGTCTTATACTCCGAATAAGGAAGTCATACTGGCCACACCGCTATGTTGCCGATCAAAATGAATGATCGATCTCGACGGAGTATACTTGGTATAGTTGGCGGTGTGACCGTAGCCGGTCTTGCTGGTTGTCTGGGCGGCAGCGACGACCCAGCGGACGATGACAGCAGTGATGGGGATTCTGACACCCCAACCGATGGAAATGACGGCCAGGAGGACGAGGACGGCAATCAGTCTGGAAACGAAAGCGATACTGACGAAACTGATGGCGCGTCCGGTGGTGCCAACGTCACGATGCTGACGAACGATTCGGGCACCCATTTTGATCCCCACGTCGTCCGAATCGAACCCGGGGAGTCGGTTACGTGGACCCTCGAGAGCGGAAGTCACACGACGACCGCGTACGCGTCCGCGAACGATAGGCCCCAGCGGATTCCCGACGATGCCGAGGCCTGGGACAGCGGAACGATATCTGAACAGGAAACGACCTTCGAACACACGTTCGAAACCGAAGGTATCTACGACTATTACTGCAGTCCGCACGAACGTTCGGGGATGATCGGAAGCGTCGTCGTCGGCGATCCCGACCTCGGTTCCCATCCGGGCATGGCCGAACCACAATCCGAACTGTCTGACACAGCACAGGAGAAGATTCACGAACTGAACGAAATGGTTCGAAACGATGGCGACGGCGGGCATAGTCACGAAAACGGCCATTAATGGTCGCTGACTGACTCGCGTGCTCCCTTTCGCCGGGAATTCAGCCGAGTGATGTACCGCTACTGGTATCCGCCGGTTCTGGGACCAACAGCCGATGGGCCCAACTCCCCCGATATCCAGTATCCGACTCTCACCCGGTGAACCTTTCGGCGGATGGCGGGTAGCGATGATCACGACTGAGACTGCTGTCCACCACGAAGCTTTCCGCTGGTGTGCGGCCGTGACGGTGGATAGGATCTTTAGTGATTCGCACGTACCCGCTCACATGGCTATCGAAGTACGGTCCAACGACCGAGTCGACATCGTCGACGTTACGTCGGACGTCGCGGACATCGTTGCCGGCGAGATGCAACGCGGTATCTGCACCGTGTACGTCCCGCATACAACGGCCGGGGTGATCGTCAACGAACGCGAGGAACGGCTTTGTTCGGACATCAAGAACGCCCTCGAGCGACTCGTTCCTCGAGACGAGGGGTACGGACACGATTCAATCGACGATAATGCGGACGCTCATTTGCGCGCAACGCTTCTCGGTGAGAGCGTCACGATTCCGGTCCGTAGCGGAGAACTCGCACTCGGGACGTGGCAGTCGATTCTGTTCGTCGATTGTGATGGTCCCAGAACTCGTCGGCTCCAAGTTACCGTGGTCGAGGGCTGCGTAGGGGAGTAATTTATGCCGCTTGCGAGTGGTATGGTCTCTCATGGGCCGAACGATAGAGCTCGATGACGACCTCGCGAAACGAATGGAAGCCCACCTCGAGGACGACGAGACCATCGAAGAGTTCGTCGAGGAACTGGTCACGATATACGAACAGGAAGGGAGGTTCCTCCAGGAAGGTGCATAACACCTCCTGACGGTAACCGACGGGCCACTCATCGCCCGATGTCGGACGTGGAATGAGAACCTCCCAGTTGGGGTAGGCAGATATTTCAGATAGCGCTCCGACGCGCCCCGTCTGTCAGAAGAATCTGAAGCAGTGCTGCACGTTCCACATTGTGTGGCAATTGACAAACACTTTAGGTGGACCCCGTTCTCTTGGGTGATGATGCCGGTCGATAAACTCAGTGACTACGGTATAGATCGGATGGATGACGACCAGATCCACGGGTTTCTGTCCAGTCAGAGTGTCGGAGTCCTGGGGCTCCCGGCCGAAGGTGCCCCGAGTATGCGCCCGCTGTCCTTTTGGTACGATGGAGAGTCACGAGTTTACTTTGTGTACGTTCGGAGTACCGAGAACCGGAAAGAAGAACTAAGTGACCGAGCGGATACCGCTCGATTCCTCGTGTACCGACAGGATACGCCGTTCAACTGGACGAGCGTTCTTCTTACGGGTCCGATCGAGAACGTTCCCGAGAGCGAACGGGATGCCGTCGAGGACGCCATAGAGATGCGGTGGCGACCAGACGTGTTCGAACAGGCGAGCTCGTCGGAGAACGTCAAACTCTACCAGTTCCGGATCGAAGACCAGGTCGGAATCAGACAAATGGGACTTCCGCCCGAGTTCGAAACGGATTCAACCGATGACCGGTCGGAGTGACGATGCGAGGCGGTGACCGGTACGCCTCACCCAGGCCCAGTTGAACGTTTGCTGGATACGACACCCCGTATACTACGACGGTCTCCTTCGTCGAGCAGTCGTCACGACCCTGCGGCGTTCAGCCGACAGCGGTCGGATCTTTCGAGTGCGTAACGGTTACTGTGCTGATCGGCATAACTGATTAGCATAACTGATCGGACTAACGTAGCAGGGTACTCGATTGGCACATCTAGTTGGATATTTGGCTGGTACGGCCGAACGCCGTCAGTGCTGCCGGGTGAGTGGTCGACTGGTTTCCAGGGGCGAAGCCGGTGGGTGTGGCCTCGGAGATCGGCACGTAAATTCGGCGAACAATCACCTGGGACGGGGTGGCACGTCCCAAAAGCGAGAGTCCTGGCCATTCGCAGGCCCGGATTGAATGACGGTGAGTCGGTTTTCGGACAGGACCTTCGATCAGTACGGAGGTCGTTGGGCCCGAATGACTTCCGCTAGTTCCTGCTGTTCGTCGGCGAGTAACTCGTTTAAATCGTCGACCGTGATGATACCGGCCAGGTTGCTTTCGGCATCCATAACGGGAAGTCGTCGGACGCCGTGTTCACTCATCAGACCGGCGGCTTCAGAAAAGCCAGCGTCGTGATCGACCGTCTGCAGCTCCTCCGACATCACGTCTTCGGCAACGACTTCGTCAGGGTCGGTTCCCTCAGCGAGTACGTGCATCGTCAGGTCGCGGTCAGTGACGATGCCGGCCGGTGCATCACCATCGGTGATGACGATGCTCCCGACATCCTCCTCCTGCATGGTTGCTGCGAGTTCGTGGATTGCATCGTCTGTCGAAGCTGTAACGACGTCGCTTCGTGCGAGGTTTTCAATGGGCATTTGTTCCCTCCGTTGTCTTTTCTACAACCAGCACCATAATTAGTAGAGGGCCGTCTCGGTGAGAGTCAAATTGTATGACCAGATGCCGCTCGTCGATTCAACTGATCGTATCTACCCTGCCTCGAGGTGGACACGAACGACGCTTCGATCCGGATGGAGATCGAGGATATACGGTTTGTTGATAAAGGGGGAAACGAGTACGATGGGTACGTCTTGTATCTGATCGGCAAGCGGCTCGTAGTGTATCAGTCTGAGTCCGTTTTCCGCGTCGACTTCGTCGTGAGGGGTCCGACCGTCGTCCCGAGCGATCGATTCGAACGACCGTGCTGCCATCCTCGTTCGAAACATAGAAGACGTCGTGATGGCAGTTCCGATAGCAGCGCCGGTCGTGTCAGGTGGGTAATTCGGTCTCATAGGTCTCTCTTCGGTCTGGGGAACTTTGAACAGCATCGACGAAGTGTGAGACGGAGGCCGGTACTTCCACTGGCTTCGGCCATCCATCACGGGTAATCGTTGCCCGCGCCAAGAACGACGACGCGATGGTACGAAGAACACCCGGAGATGACGTGATCGATCGACAGTTCGACGACGTCGAAACCGCGCGTCGGTACTCACCCCACCTGTTCTGAGAACGTCCGTCCGATGACCGTCCTGTACGGCTCTCGTAGACGGCGGAGCGGATTCGCTGATACTCTCGGGGGATTCTTTCTTCTCACTTCGTCTCTTCAGTCGGTGACTGTTCGTGCTCCTGCCATCCGCCAGCGTCGACGACTTCGAATAGTTTGCCCCAGTTTTCGTCTTCCTGGCTCTCCGGAAGTTGATCGCGTAGTTGTTGAAAATCCGACGACGCCACTTGTGTGCTCACGAGATCGATGATGACGCGAGCGTGATAGGCTGCCGTGGACTGATCGACCTGTTCGATTTCACTGACTCGGGAGACGAACTCGTGCCAGTCGAACCGCTGGCCGTGATCGGAGACGGCCCCAGTCATATACCAGCGAATCTCCATCGGCAGGGAGCTAGCGAGATCCTCGGTCGCGCCCGCCGGGATTCGCTGCCCGAGCGTCATGAGCGTCGCCCGAATTGCCCGCACGGTCTCCCCGGTGCCCGGAAGTTCGAGACGGTGCTGAACCTGGCCTGTGAATTCGTCGAAGTTCATGCTCTCACTCTTCGGACGATAATCATCGACATAAAACCTCTATCACGAAGGAGCGACTTTTTCTCTCGAAATACTGAGACCCTGTCTCGTGACGAACCGTAACACAGTATTCGATGCGACTCTCATCAAGTCGCCCTCAGGCGATCCATATCGCAGCGGGTCCACGCTTTCAATAGCGAAACGGAAACCACACGCTGAAGAACGAGTGATTCGGATCGTAGCCGTGGGGTACCGCGGGCTATTCTGTCAGGGGTACGGTCGCCCCACTCGCCGTACCCGATGTTCGGCCAGTACCCGACGGCACGGTGGTGAACGATGACGACAGCCTCCCGATAACCGATTCTGACTAATATTAAAGAAATTTACATTTGGGCAGATAGATGCGGAGATGGACTGTTCAAGAGAATGCCAGCCGTCCTGCAGTCGCCCGTAATCTCGTTCGGTTCCCGCGTTTCATGCTCTCGATCCGAGTTTATGAAAACTTCGCGCTCGTCAGTGAGACGCCTGTAACCGGCAGCTCGTTCATCAATCCGAATTTCCGCGAGGAACACGGCATCGTTTCCCTCGTCTTCGCCGAGAGCGACTGATACCCCGAAAACATCCGCTTTTGGCACAATACCGGTTTCACGTCAAACGTGACGAATCACGGGACGGCACGACGTATCGTTTCACAAGCAAGTGGTCCATCGCCGTCACTGATGAAAATAAATTCGTCGGGAAAGGTCGTCAAACGTACTTGTTTGAATGGAGGTCTTGGGAGACACGTGGGACTGTCGATCGGTGATTCGTCCGTTTGCGTTGAATACCGACTCCGAACACGATGGCGTCATCGGAGACCGCGACCACGGATACGTGTTCGTCCACGGGTCGACCACCGATTCTGTCGCCGCCAGTCGGGCTGTTTCGATAGGATTGCCGCTTATGGAGTTGGTAGTCGATTCGATCGGTTCGTCGCTGTGCTGGATGGATCGGCCGGAATCGGCGTCGAAGAGGTGCGTCTTCGACGATGGAATGTGCATGTCCAGACGCTCGCCGGGGTATAGCACTGACGTTCTCTTCGGCGGTGACCCTCACCGATACTTCGCCAACGGGTAAATATATGATCGTACTATTTCCCATCGGCTCGGTGACGGCGACTTCTGTTTCGATAAGCCGTTCCAGTTCCGCATGCGAGCCCGGCGATTCTGCGAGCGAAACGTGTTCCGGTCGGATTTCGATGACGAGGTCTGTGGAATCTATACCGGTTGCGATCGAATCCATCAGCGGCACGGAAAACCCCGGATGAACCGAGCGTTCCCTCCTCGTTGTCGAGTTCGACGTCTCGTTTACATCGTCTCGGGCCCCGATCTCGATATAAAAAATTTGGAAATCGAAACGCTGCCGAACGCCTCTGTCAAGAGAGCAGACGGCGTAGTCCGCAGCCTGGAAGGTATTTCAGAAACGCCGATTCAAAAACCGCCGAACCATCGTTGCAGACCTCTACATATTCTGGAACCAGCAAAGCTGAACGATGTCCCCTTGCCCGAATCACAGAACCGCATCGTCGGACTAGAGAACGGACAGACGAGATCCCAGGTGCAATTTTCCGAGGCGTCCTGATCTCACCCGCCGTTGCAGGTGTGTATCCTCAGACTTAATGCGTGTTCCTCCCCATTCAAAATATCAGATGCCAACCAACGGCGAAAATCAAAACTCATACGGGGAGTCCGATACCAAAGTAGCACGTCTAATTAAGTCGTATAACTTAGATGCGGATACTGGTGATCGCCTTGAAGAACTCTGGACAGCAGACGGAGACAGACGAGAAAGCTTGCGAGACCTTGCCGATCGATTCAACAAAGCGTTGCTCGAAACGGCGGTGGCAGCCGCTGGGGTGTCGACAGTTGATGGCGAAATCGACAATCTATACCGGCTGTTGACGAGCGACGACGTCAGCAGTGGAAACCGAACCGAAGCACGAGCACGACTCGAGAAGAATGGTGTAGACGTCGACCAACTGGAACACGACTTTGTCACATACCAGGCCATTCGTTCGTATCTCAAAAAGGTCTACGGAGCTGAATACGAGCGTGACAGTGAGACGACTCGAGTAGACAAAGTTATCGAGACGAGTCAACGACTGCAATCTCGGATTCGCTCTGTAACTGAAAAAAGTCTTACCCAGCTCAAAGAGACGAACCAAATTTCGCTCGGAGAGTTCCATTTGTTCATCGATATCACCGTCCTCTGTGAAGACTGCAACACTCAGTACGGCCTCGTTGAATTGCTCAGAGAAGGTAGCTGTGAGTGTCAGTCGGAGTAGCCCCGGTCGAGAAACGACGGACGGATCAGACGCAAACGGTCCTCAAATACCGATGATGCTCGCGCTGTATATCGCCGACACGTCGTCGATATCGGTGTCAGCGCGCTCTATGGCCGTCTCTGCGGTCTCGCAGGCCATCGTGATGAGATTTTCATCGCTTCGAGGACGCAGATTACGTCTCCAGCACTGACATCGTCTCCCTCAGCGACGTTGACTTCGAGGATGGAACCTTGCATCTCTGCGGTAATCTGCTGGCCGTTCATGGCGACCGCCGTATCGCCGTTCGAACTCGAACTGGAAGCGGAGCCCGTATTGGCACTCGATCCACTCGAGGCTTCTTGTGCGGAATTATTGACAGCTAATCCTGGGTCCCGAGTACCACTTCGAACCGCTGCCCGTCTACTTCGACGGTCATTTCCTCGACAGTCGTGTCACTGTCAGTGCCGTCGAAGGACTCTGCTGAGGAGCCCCACTGCGACTGTGCCTCCGAGATCTCTTCTTCCTCGAGGTCCTCGTCGAGGTAGTGACATTCACCGACGAGTTTGTCCTTGCAAGCCGTGTCGCTACGACCGGCGAGTCAGCAATCATCTACCTTCTTATATGGTGTGATAACAAATTTCATGAGTTATTATCACACACTGGCGTTCCGATTAAACGCCTTTCTGTTGGTGCTCTATGGGAACATCTTCCTGTTCAACAGAGCCTGGGAATGCGACCAACGTCTGATTCTTGAGACCGAAATCCACCCATTGACGTACAAACTGGCTCAAGAACAGTAATGCTGCTGGAAAATATCGGCGTCGAAGTCCAGCAACTTTAGCATAATCCCGTCTCTTCGGGCAAACCGTCTATACCGTATGCAAGATCGAACCCCGATGCGATCAGAGAGGGAACATCGTAACGTGGGCGAGCAACGACGTCGAAACCGTTCAGCGCCTTCGATCGAAAGTCGACGAGGGCGGTCGGAACGACCGTACGCAGTTACGACAGACGGATTTGTTCGATCGCCGGTTCTACCTTTCCCATTTAGGTCGATGATGGTGTACGTATATGACCCCTCCATCGTGACGTCGAATTGTCTAAGTTGGTGCGATTAGGGCCGCGCAGGCAACCGACTCTCGAGCTATAACAGGAATAGGATTGTTATTTCCCTCACCAGAACGTCGAGGCGCATTGGCGACTGGCTGGCCGCAATTCGAGGATTCCCGTCAGCGCGCTCATAGTCGCACTTCGAGTACTCTCGTCGTTGCAAGAGTACTCCACTTTCAATCGCTAAACCGTCTGGAGCGGGTTTTGACCCCAGCCACTCGCCTATCGCCCATTCACTATTGTAGATCAAAATACGTTGTGCGTCGCTAGAAGTGTTCCCAACACGAAACGTACGACGAGTATATCGACTAGCTGATACGGGGCCCGACTCGAGTACGCGGGTAAAGCGGTTCCAATAGTCAGATTTATAGAAACACATATGAGTAGATAGTAGTGTAGATACTATACAATATATAGTGGCTCCACAAGAAATCTTTTTGCTACTGTCGCTGGATGCCAGGACGAAGATCGTGACGTATCATTTCGTCGTAAAATACGTGTGGCGAAAAATCACGATAATACTAATCATCGCCGATAATTTGACGAATTATTCAATGGCTTGCTTTATATATCTAATCATTGTAACTCTACCAGACGGAATGTACTCCGCAAGTGGCCTCAGACCGAGTCCATACGATACGCAGATTCACGACTCACCGATCTACCTGGTGAGTGGCGAAGTTGTATTGCAAAAGTATAACATTACTATTATGTGTAATACATCTACAGGTCATATACTGTGGATTTATAGCGTGTTACTGAAGTAGCCGCGAAAACAGAAGTAACTATGTACTGTGGTATTTGGGTAGACATGTTTGAGAGACGTGCCGGCCGGTAAGTTAGTTTGGAGGCGCTGTTCGTAGTTCAGTTCCGTGAGTGCCACGCAGCGGGGACAAGAATCGCACGTATGAGAACAGACGGCGACAGCCGTTCGGATAGTTGTCGCTCGACTGTACGCACTCGGACAGTCGCTCTGAGGTACAGAGGCATTCTTCGCTCGACCGGCGTCGAACGCACTTGTATCCACTTCTGAAGCGGAACCAACGGACGGATGACAACAGTCCAGATTCGCCGAGGGTTGCGTTGTCGTAGATCGGAACTCTCAGTTACAGGTACCCGCTCCTGTCAGCGATGACTGCGCTACTTCAAGCCCTTTGAAAATATATTGAATCTGACCAATATTTGTAGCAAACAGGCTAATACCATCAAACAAATGGAGGGATTCGATCCGATATTGGCCTCTTTATATTCACTAATCGGAAGAGGTATCTCCAATCATTAAATAAGTTAATAGGCTATCCATTCAATAGTTCGGCTGGCCGGGGGAAGGAAACGATCGTAGATCCACTCTCGATCATCTCCGAGACATTCAAACCTCGCCTCCCTGGGAGCACTTCAACGTCATAGCACCGACATACCGTAACTCGGTCCCAAACCCGCCCATTGGTAGATTACCGACGGGAATGGGCGGTTCGAAACGCCGACGCGATCGGCGTTTTTGCTACCAGTTGATGTGATACAATACGTGAATTACCACCTATGTCAGTCCAACAACCCCGCGATGATCTCTTGATTGCCGTTGCGTTAGCCGAGTTTTCATATCGTCACGAGGAAACGAATCCCGATATCGCCGAAAGAGCATGGACTATTGCTACCGGATACACATCAAAGTATGATATCCATCCGTACGAAGCCATCGATGCGCTCAGAGTTCTCGACGAACTCGAAGCCGGCAACGCGGCCCCTCTCGAGATTACGGACGGAGAACAGTGACTCGGATATCATTTTCTCCCGTTGATCCGGTTGGGGGTGGGAGATAGTACTCTACTACGGTGAACACGGCGTCGTATACAGGGCGATGCCGTTTCATATAGAGCGGACTGCTTTCGACGACTCCTGGATCAAATTCACCTGCTAATGCGCTAGTCGACGAACGTGACGTCCGAAAACTCGAAGCGAGCGCCTCCGTCAGTTCCGTCCGTGACAGCGAGTCTCCAGCCGTGTGCGTCTGCGACGTTTTTTACGATAGCGAGGCCGAGACCAGTGCCCTCGACTCCCGGTGAGTACCCAGTTTCGAATATCCGATCTCGATCGTCCGGTGGAATACCGGGACCGTCGTCCTCGACGTAGAATCCAGTTTCCATCGTCCCGACTGTTACCGTAACTGAGTCGCCCCCGTGTTCAACCGCGTTCCGGAAGAGATTCTCGAGCACCTGAGCGACTCTGCTCTCGTCTGCCGTAAGCGTCTTGCTGTCGATACATCGAATCGTGGCGGTTTCTGTGGCGATATTCCGCTTACAGTCTTCGACGAGTCTGCGCAGGTCGATGCGTTCGGTCTCGCCTACATCGACCCCTTCGCAGGCGAGGGTCAGCATGTCTTCGATCAGCTCATCCATTCGATCGTGGGCCCATTCGATGTTAGCGATGTGTTCGGAATCGACCTCTCGCGTTAGCTGATCGAGTTCTCCCGACGCAACGTTCAATGGATTCCTGAGATCGTGTGAGATGATACTTGCGAACTGGTCGAGCCGTTCGTTCTGTTTCGCCAGTTCACGTTCCCGTTCGCGAAGCTCGTTCGTTCGATCGACTTGCTGGAGCGCAGCGGTGACGTTGTTCGCCAGTATTTTCGCGAGAACCTTGTCCTGTCTATCGAACGTGTTGCTCGTCGGAGAACCGGCAATCATGATGCCGTAGTCCCCGAGGGGGAGGAACATCTCGCTTCGCATCGGTGTGCCCGGGTTGTAGACGTCCGAATCATCCCTGATGTCGTCGTAGACGAGCGGCTCACCCTCCTTGTAGACCCGCCACGCGATGCTTTCGCCACCAGTAAACGTCGGCGGGTCTCCGATTAACTCGCGTAACACGTCCGTCGCAGCAACGGGTGTGAGTGCTGTCTGCTCCTCAGTTCGGAGGTGTATCGCCGTTGCGTCGAGTCCGAGAATATCTCGAGCGGCTCGTACACCGGTATCGACGACAGATTCGCGGCTACTCGCTGCTACCAACTCTTGTGTCGTTCGACTCAATTCTTCGAGTTGACGTTCGTGTCGCTTCCGATCGGTGATATCGACCGCTGCGCCGGTGAATCGGTTCGGATTTCCATCTTCATCACACTCGACTGTGCCGCGTGCCGATATCCACCGGAGTTCGTCGTCGTCGTTTCGGACGCGATACTCTTCGTAGTAGTCACCGCACTCGTCGAGGGCTTGTTCGACCGCCCAACTGACACGGGGCGTGTCGTCTTCGTGGATGGCATCGAGGAACTCGTCGATGGAAATCGCATCGACTGGTTCTGCCTTGGCGACGTCGAACTGTCTCGCAAAGCTAGGGTTCGTGACGATTGCATCGTTTTCTACGTCCCATTCCCAGGTACCGACGGAACCAGCTTCGATCGCGGCTTCGAGTTTCGTCTTCGCATCTCGAATGGTTTTCTCCCGTTCTTTCTCGTCAGTTACATCACGATAGAGCCACAGGTGGCCGCTATCACCAGGGAGGTCGATCGGAAGGTAACTCCGTTCGAACGTTCGACCGCCTTCGAGCGAGAGTTCTTCCCGTCGAACCGGCTCACGGGCGCTTACTAGTTCGTCGATCCGATCGACGAACCCCTCTGGGTCCGAAAACTGCTCGCTGACTGTTTCAGCGAGGCGCTCACAATCTCTGCCAAGGGCATCTTCTGGCTCGCCCTCCCAGTCGAGTAATTCCACCATTCGCCGGTTCATCGTCAGCACCGATCGAGAGGCGTCCTCTACCAGTATCCCGATCGGCATCGATTCGATCAGCGTACTGAGTATCGCGTTCGTTCGGTCGAGCTCGCGTTCGCGTTCTTTCTGGGAGGAAATGTCGCGACCGGTCATGACGTACCCGTCAAGCGACGAGTCGGTCATGTTGCTACCGATCGACTCGAGCCAGACCCACGAACCATCCGCAGTCTCGAACCGGTGTTGTACCCGATCAGTTCGAAGCCGATCGGAGTTAATCAAACTCGAGAACGTCGACCAGGCGTTGTGTCGGTCTGCTGGATGCATGTACCCGAACGCGTTCTCTCCCCGTAGTTCAGCAGGCTCGTAGCCGAGGATGTTCTCGACGGAGGAACTGACGTAGGAGATACAACCGGATCGATCGATGACGGCCATCACGTCCTGTCCGTGCTCGACGAGTGCCTCGTACCGGTCCTTGAGCGCCTGCAACTCCTCTTTGCGCTCTTTTTCCTGGGTGATGTCACGCACGTATCCAACGATCTGGAGAACGGTGCCGTCTTCGACGACCGGTTCCGTTTTTCCGCGAATCCACCGGAGTTCACCGTCCGGTCGTTGGACGCGATACTCGACCTGGTCCGGCTCGCCGGATTCGAGCCGTTTCATCGATTCTATGGCCTTCTCCCTGTCTTCCGGGTGAATGTAGTCGAGAAACGATTCGGGGTCGTTACGCAGTTCGGACACCGGTACTCCCCAGATATCTTCGTATGCTTCGTTTACGAAGTAGAGCTCGCTCCAGTCTCCAGAGTAGACGAAGAAAACGTCGCTCGCCTGTCCTGCGATGGCTGACAGTAAGCGTCCTGCTCTCTCGTTGGAATACCTGGTATCGGCTGGCTGAACGGTTTCCAGCAGTCGGTCACGAAATTCACGCGACTGACGCTGGTCCGCCGGCACCTGTATGCAGTCCGTGACTGGCGCTGGAACGTCTTCGTCCACTGTCTCTCCCATACTACTGTTCACGCCGTCTGCCTCCTCACCGAGTCGGATGATCGGGATGTCGAGTCCGTGGTCAGTGACCGTGCCGAATAGCTCGGCCCATTCGTCGTCGGGAAGGCCAGCCTCATACACGAGACCCTTGTAGGATGTTCCAAAGAGGTGGTCGATCGCTTCGGCCGCAGTGGATACCACGTCGATACGAAGTCGACCGTCCCAGGTACCGAGTCTTCCTACCGGATCTCCCTCCACCTCCGATCGGCTATTCACGTAGAGAACCCGGATTGGTAAATTCACTATCGGAACACATTCCGAACGTGGTGATAACTGTGTTGGAATTGTTTGGCTTTTGGTGATTATTCCCCAACGTTATTTCTGTCCCGGATGAAAACAGACTAGAATTATATCGAAGAGGGAATATCAATATGAAACATTCGCATCTCTTCTTTTCACCCTCACTGGATGTGGTGTGGTCCGCATCTCGATTACTGTCAATTGGTTACCTGAAACCTCATCTCCGTCTGCAGTTCCTCGAAGCTCGATCCGAGGTTTGGCATTGTGGTGTTACTGATATCCACGTACTTTTTCTGAACGCGAGTCATGAACGCTCGAGACTAATTCCCGGCGACGACCCGATTAATTCCGTTCTCGCCGTTGTGAACCTCGTGATTAAAGCTCTCACAGAACCACCCACACCACTCCGCTCTGTAACTACTCCGTTTGAGAGACATATGGTGTCACTGGGACCACTTCCAATCGCGTCTCGAGCACGGACCGACGACGACCGTGACGCTCGAGGTGGCTACCGTAGTCCTGCAAGCGCGGCTGGTTCTCGCGAACTCGCGACCATCCTCGGGGCGGTCGTCCGCCGTCTCGCGCTCTAACTGCGGTGGAGCAACCGAGCCAGCGCCATCAGACGGGCGGACGCCGATCCCGCAGAATGGCTCGTCACTAACGGGGAGTGCGAGGCCGACGGTGGCGTCAATCATCGGCCACCCTCGTGAGATCCTCGACGTCGGTCTCGAGTCCCTCGTATACGCCGATCGTCATCTCGATGTGCGTAATCGCCGGTTCGAGGGTCAGCGGCTCGAGCAAGTGCCGATCGAGCGTTTCCATCTCTGCGAGCACTTCCTCGAGGCGAACCCGCGTTCGGTCACGGTCGCGGGGAGTCATTCGCGACCACCCTTCTGACTCCCGTCGTTGAGTGAGAGGTCGGTTGCCGGCGGAATCGCCCACTCGAGCGGCCGTCAGCCCCGAAAATAGATGCCTGCGTCGGCACTCGAATTCGGGTATTCGATGCTGGTTTGTTCAGTCGGTACTACCGAAACGGTTTCGTAGGTTGGTGTTCGAATATACATTGTCCCTGAACGGTTGGGACGCAGGTCGGGTGTCCTACCACCCGGCCAATTTTACGCAAATTGGCGGTACTGCGCCACTAATTTCGCTGATCATCGGTAGTTACTTATAGTTTCCTGTATAGGATCAAGCAAGGTAACGAGATGAAGTAAACTAACCCGGCTGTAGTAGCCACGATTCGATCCGTCGTCACGAGTCAGTCGCGGATCGGGTTCGCTCTCGAGTGCGTATACTCTGGTCCCACCGTAGAATCTCCACCTCTCGCAAGTCGCCTTTCAGCAAGAATGGATGGAACCAATCCAGCACTTCATCCAGACCGTCCAGTGGCTCTCGAGGAAGGTGTTCGAACGGGGTTGCTATAGCAACTGTTAGAACTTTCTACTCATAGATGGTTTCTGAGGCTGGTGGATCATCTCGACGAGGTCTCTGTCGAGGAATTGCAAGATGCTCTCGACAACGTGGTGGAAAAGAAGCCGATACAACGGCTCTTAGTGGCAATTGCGTACAAAAATAGTATTACACAGACTGAACTAGCCGAGTGGTACGACAGTCAGCGACGCACGATCTATAGCTGGCTCAAGCGATTCGACACGGACGAGTCACTTGAGCAGGCTGTGACTGATGATCATCAGTCTGAGAGAAAGCGAAAATTCTCAGGAAAAGAGTAAAAGAATTCAGAGAAGCTATCCACGACTCACCCGAAGAAGTTGGGGTTGACGCGCCGGCGTGGACGCCGGCGCTCGTCCAGCAGTATTTCGATGAGATCGACGATGTTGATTACTCAGTCCCGAGTTGCCGGCGGTTGCTCAAAGAGGCGAGATTGAGCTATCAAAAACCACGCCGCACAGCCGCTGAAGCTGAGACTGACGAACAAGAAATGTTCCACGAAGAACTCAAAAAGTGGCGGGCGATGGACGCCACAGTAGTCTGTATCGATCGAACGAAGCAATCTGTGCAAGTTGAGCCGCGTGCCGAATGGTTTCCGCGCGGCACGCGGCCGACGGTCGAACTCTCCAGACACCGCGATGAGACGTGTCTGTTGGGCACGATCACCGAGAACGGTGATCGCTTTTTCTCTCAATTTGAAGAGTACGCGACCGCCGAACATGCGGAACATCTAATCCTAGTGTCATGAAAAGAGTTCAGAGATGATTTGATCATTGTGTTAGAGGGAGCACCGTATTTCCTGGCGTCGGCCGTCACGGACCTGGCGGCCGTGACGACTTCGCCTTCGTCACGTTACCAGCGTATTCACCGGAATTCAACCCAGTCGAAGAGTGCTGGAGACAGCTGCAATCAGCCCGTAGCAACCGATCCTTCGGCCCTCTTTCTGAGCTCACAACAACGATCGATACCGCTTTTGATAAATTCTCTATCCCTGAAACGAGCAACTATTTCTAACGTCTACTTTAGCCCGGATGGCGCGGATCAGCAACGAGCCGTCCGACGGTTTCCCCGCCCGAGAAGTGCACATCCAGTGAATAGATATATACAGTGGATGAAAGTAAACATAGTGTGTCAGATATGGATAGCCAATTCACGTACATGGGCGAGGACTACTCCTTCATGCACGAAGATCGCACCAAGAAGCCACGACAACGAGGACTTACGATGGCGGAAGGGGCGATGTTTCAGATCGAGGGAGAACACTACGTAGAGGACCTCTGCCAGTACATCGGGCCCTACATCGATCTGTACAAGTTTGCCTACGGCGCCTTCGCACTTGAGCCACCGGAACTGCTCCAGTCGAAATTGATGATGTTCGACGAGCACGATATCACCGCGTTCCCCGGTGGAATTACAGTCGAGGCCGCCTTCCATGAGGGATGCACGACCCGGTACATGGAACACCTTCGCGACGTCGGGATCCCGGGCATCGAGATCTCCTCGACCGTCGTCGATATGGCGCCCGAAGAGAAGATGGAACTGATCGAGCGAGCCGACGAGCTCGGCTTCTACGTCATCTCGGAGATCGGCAAGAAGGCCGTTCGAGAAAACGTCGACGAAGGGATAGACATCGGGGACGCTGTCGACGAACTCCAACAGAGTCTGGATGCCGGAGCGGACATGACGATCTTCGAGATGCAGGAGGTCGAGAGCCAAATTCGGGACGAGGAATCGAGTGACAAGGCCGTCGAGGTGGTCGATGCGATCGTCGATAACGTGGGAATTGAGAACGTCATCTTCGAAGTCCCCTTCGGTGATTACTACGACGTTCTCGGAACGACGTGGTGGTTCATCGACACCGTCGGGAAGGAGGTAAATCTTGGAAATGTGAATCCGGAATACATCATGCCACTCGAACAACAGCGCCGGAAGATGGGCACGTTCTCCTTCTCGAACCGAGTTTCCTGACACCGCCGAACGAGTCGCTCTCGGTGTCGCCTCCGGAGGACCATCGACGAGGGAATCCGCTTCGATCGATTCCTCCGGTACGAGCCACGTAATCAGCACCAGCGACGTGATACTATTGCCCATCAACGCCATGGGCACGACGATCACTGGGACCAATCCAGCACGCTCGAGTTCCCCGAGGCGAATCTCGGCTCCGAGTCCGACGAATGTGGCTGTTGATGAAGCTCAGTATTCCGCTCCATCTTGCTTGGCTCTCGCGTTCGAATACTGTTCGAGCGCCCGAAATATTTGGTGTTGAGGCACCGCCTAGCAACGATCTTCGAGTAGAATATTCTAACAGTTACGATAGCTTCTGAGGATTTCAACGGAGCTCGAATGTCGGATTGAAAGCGACAAACCACTACTATCCAGGTCCGAAGGCCGCGATATCGGCTCCCACTGTCGCCAGTGCGTCGGCGGGGTTTGGGTCGCTATCGCTCAGATGCGTGTATTGGTGTTCCGGGATGCTCGACAGTGCCGCTGTGATGGCCTCGCTATACGTCTCAACGCCCGATTCAGTCGGACCATCGCCACCCCAGACGTCTCGGATAACCGTCATCGAGTCGATGCGCACTTCCACCCTCTGTGGCTCGTAGCGAGCTACCAGTTCGGAAAGCCCGAGTTGGAGGGCGACGTACTCGGCAGTGTTGTTCCCCGTTCGGGAGCCGACAGGTCGACCGAGACGAGCGAGCTGGTCCTCCGCAGCGTCCATGATCACAGCGCCCGCACCTGCGGGGCCGGGGTTGCCGCGCGAACTGCCGTCGACGTAGAGAACGAATGTGTCGCTCGTTGACTCGGGAACGGGTGGCCGGGTGACCTCCGACGCCAGTAGGCTTTCGAGCGCGCGACGCAACTCGGCCGGGGTGGTCGCGGGGTCGAATAGACCGCCGTAGCCGGGGACAGCGTCGTCGATGGCGTCGGCGGCGGCCGCCACCTCGTAGCCGACTTCCGCGAGTACCTCGTCGGCGAGCGTGGCGAGCGGCGAGAGGTGTTCGGCCGGAAGCGGGTCGTCGGTCATGTCACTCGCCCCTTCAGGCTTCGGTTTCGGGCCCTCCTACCTTCGTTCCCGGATGATATCGTTGGCTGGTCGCACCACTGCATATCGGTCCTCGGTGGTCGAGCGGGATAATCTCTTCAGGTGGCACTGGTTGCAGAGTGTTTTGAATCGGCCGCTCAGTAGAACTGCGTCCTGAACAGGTGAAAACGCTACACGATTTCAAAAACCACTGCCAGGCCAAGTCCAGCGGCGACGAACGACAGACCGGCCAAGAACGACCAGGCAGCCCCGAACCCGCTTGCATCGATGAGGTATCCGAATGTCGGCGGCGCGAACAACCCGCTGACGGTCATGGCTAACTGTCCCGCGGCCGAAGCGGCACCGAGTTTTTCGTCGCCGACGAGCGTCGAAATGCAGGAATAGTATAATCCGGACGACCCGAGGACGAACACGCCAAGGCCGGCAAACACCAAACCCGCCGTGAGCGGCGTCTCGGTCACCGGAAGCACCAGAAACAATACGCCACCACCCGCCGCCTGGACGACCAACATCGCGCTCGTTCGGGCTCGCGGCGTCCCCGGAAGAATGTCCGCCAACATGCCGACGCCGATTTTGCTAGCGCTGTTGACGACCTGCACCGACGCGAGGACAAGCCCGCCCGTTGCGACGGTCGCTCCGATCGATTTGTCGATAAAGAGGACGGTATATCCGACCGTCGTGTAGAATGCGGCGCCGATACACACGCCTACCAGTAACAGGACGACGTACGCGTGATTTGATAGTAACCCTCGAAAATCAGGCGCTGTCGTATCGCCCTGGGATGCCCTGCGGTACACGACGAAGAATACGCCAGTGGTCACTAATCCGGCCCCTCCAGCGACGAGGAACCCGAATTGCCAGAAGAACCGACCGGCGAGCCCAGTGATAATAACAGCGCCGATGGCGCTTCCGACGGTTGGCCCGATCTGCTTGATCCCGATTGCACGGTGATGACGTTCCGCGTTGATCTGGTCGAAAATCGCCTTGTTCGTTCCCGGCGTGGCGCTGCCGTACATCGACCCGAGTAAAAAAACGGCAGCCAGAAATAGCCAGTAGGTGGGTGCGACGGCGACCAGGAGCATGCCCAAGGCGAGTCCGGCTAAGCCGACGGTTAGTGTCCGACGTTCACCGAACCGATCGGTCGCAACGCCGAAGGGCAACAAGAAGATCGCGTAGCCGAGTGTAAGTGCACTGATCACGAGGCCGACCCTGAAGCCGGACAAACCGAACGCGTCTTGAAAGAGTGGCGTTCCGGCATAGATCGCATAGTAACAGACACTTGCGGCGATGTGCCAGCCAGTCACGGCAAATACGATCCGCCAAAACCGAGAGACCATGATGAAGATTCCGACTATGGTTTGTTAACTATACCGATCACACATACTTGACACATACTTTACAGTCTGTGACAGCGGACCTCTGTATCGAACGACTCCACCGCTCACGCTTGTGGGCTACTGCCATGCGAGACTCGTTCCCTATCTCGCACAGTCGCCTCGAATACCATAGATTCTGTCAGGATCGCCGTGACCGATACAGAGGGTATATTAACCAGCTAGATGTGAGCCATACCGCGATAATGTTTGTATGGTGGCCTAAAAAGGATGGACTGCGATCGAACACGTCACCAAGGGAGCAACTATCTGTAGGAGACACGTGAGTGTGTAGATGTTTCCAAGTGTCGGCACGGCATCTACCCTGTGGATAATTGTCTGTATACAGTGGTTTGCTTTGTTGTACGGCCTCTCGGTGTTCTGGTGGTGGTACGAAACGACCGTGTTTGCCCGCGGTTGATAAGTCGACGATGACGAAATCGACGGGGAATTTAATGACATTCAAATAAGCACCTTGACAATTGGTGCAGAGGCAGTCATCCAAGCGACAGTCGGTGCTATCCAAGACGAGATTACTGATGTGCATGTCATTGTAGAAGTGGATATCTCGATCGAGGGGGGTGTCCGTTCATGTCGTCCCCGACGAGTTTGACTGGCACGCGACTAACAAAGGTCGAGCCGTCGAGCGGGCGCGGCGACACGTCCCCTGCGACAAAAAGTACGTTCTCTACTTGGATGAGGACACCCTCATGGCTGGGTTCGGGGGAGTGTCTGACGAAGACGTTATTCAGTTCACTGAAAAGCCGCTATACACTGGCTCGAAGCTAACATATCTCTCCGAGGTATTCCGTGTCGGGTACCAATTCGAACAGCTCGGTTTCCATCGGCTCCAATATCCGTTGTATGTGGGGTGGTGGTGTGGCTGTCCGCACCTCGCTCGAAGATCAAATCACATGGGACGTTTCGACGATTACCGAGGATACGAACTTCATCTGGCGGGCAGCACAAGCGCTGGATGTCTCCTTCCGTGTGCTAGACGTGCGGTTTCGGAATCAAGCGCCCCCTCACTTTATGCGATGGTCAAGCAACGACGTCGGTGGATTTCGGGGACAGTGAGGGATGGAAACATGCTCCCGCTGTGGTATCGACCGCTCTACTACACACGTATCATCGCGTGGGCATTTTCACCGTTTGTGCCCCCTGTTGTTGGTTGCAGGATTTTTGCTGCCAGGGACTGTTCCGATTCTATCACGCTATCAAGTAATTTCACTGGCGCTGGCAGGCATGTTGTTCGTATATCTGCTCGCCGGTCTCTGGGCATATCGGAAGCGCCCGGTATTATGTCTGGTGTTCGTTCCGCTCACACCGGTTGCGGTCCTGGTTCACTCGATTGGTGCATTATGGGGACTGATTCGGCCCGTGGAAACCGTCGAAGTAACTGAAAAAGTGACACCAGAAACCATCGAAAACGTCCATGAATCTCTCGATGAAGGCGACCTGTCTGCCCACGATAGGGCCGAGCGCCTCCTGCAAGAGTCGGATACTCAGTTTCAGGTTGCCGGTTTTGACGACTGAGCCATGGCGGGAGACAGGTCACAATACGCGTGACTGGCTTTGTTGAAACCCTCGAAGGTTGATATAGAGCGTGTGCTGCATAGAGAGTGTATCTGTCGATATCATTTCGCTTGTCCGTGGTCCTTATTTCGACAGGTGGGCAGTGATATCGGTTGAGGAGACCATTCCGACGTAATCGTTGTCGACGACCGGGAGGTGTTTGATACCGTAAGTGGTCATCATCGCGGCGACTTCCTCCATATAAAGGTCCGGGGAAGCGGTCTCGACATTGGTGATCATTACGTCAGTTACCTGTAACTCCGCGACGTTTCGTCCGCCAGCAACGGCGTCGAGTACATCAGTACTGCTGATGATAGCTCGCGGCGTGGTTCTGACAACTAGTGCGTTGATGTCCTTCTCTCTCATCTGCTGTGCGGCTTCCATGACCGTCGCCTCCTCCGAGATCGTCTCCAGGGGTGTGGACATCACATCTTTGACAGTGACTCTATCGCTGGGACACATACTTCTAAGAACAGACGCGTCCACTAAGATGTGTTCCTTCTAAGTGTAACAGCGACGGGGTCCCCTTTCGTAGCAGATAGAATGCGGGAGGACTCCACTGATGGGTGCAAGGGCGCGAGATACGCACGCTCTAGCCAGCACACCCGCCGAAACGTGTCACTGCGTGAGGGTTTCAACAAGGCCGCGTGACCACATCCATCCCGGTCTAAATGCGCCATCACCAGGCGATGATGCCTCCCATCCTGTGGATTGGCGAGCCGTACTTTCGATGGGTATCATGGAGATCGAAGAATGCCAGCATAGCTTTTGGACGAAATAAACCCATTTCTCCGCAACTTCCGGTCTAGAAATGCTAAACGTACTCATGTAACCCCTTCTTGGAGTACCAACTCGACTAATTCTGCTCGCGAAAGGATCTCAATTTCTACGAAGTGACCCATTGCAGTATAGAAGATGCCGACGGACACATCCCGGTCAGCGAACCACTCGTCTAAAAATCCAAATTTCGGGGTAAAATTACTTACTACATCGACTGGAGAAACAGAACTAATCCTTCCATAGTCCTGTATGTGGGGCTGTACGCCCAATTCTAACGAAGGAAACTTTTCGCTACATCTGACCGAATATTCGATCAACCTGCGGTGAGATATAGTGATTGATACTACATCGACCCTGATCTGTGGTATCGAGAGCCACCTCCGACTCTGACATTATTGTGGGAAATATACAATTCAAAGCGACGTCAACGCTATCAATACTATCAGTTAAAACGCCATACGACAGCGAAGTTGTCAGCTTCTTGTCCTATCGTCTGCCAGTTTATAATTTCATGTTAGGTCAATCGAGGGGGAGGTCGATGAAAGAATCAGCCTGTACTTGGACGTGAACACCTGATGGGATCGACGCCCGTTTCTGCTTCCAATATCCGTCACAGTCTAGTACGTTGTACTCGCCGAGCTTGTCTGGAAGCAATACGGACGGTCCATCAACCCCTTGCCTTTCGAGTTGGGTTTGCAGAGAGATGCAACTCTCATCATGGATCTGAATCACTCGGTCCTTTTGTACACGAATATTCGAAATTTCATCCGATCGAACCAGTAGGTCCTCTCACATTCAACTGAAGAATTCGGGATCAGTATCATCGCAGCCGTCGACCTGTTGGTTTACGGTCCCTTACAAACTTTCAATCAATCGATGCCTCGAATTTGTATCGGGCACCCCGAGCGCAGCCTCAGATAGCCATCGATCAGCCTACACTACCGTTTCCGTAATCCATCATCGCTCCATAACTTCGGCAACAGATGCTCTTTATTTAGGAAATCCATATACAACTTCTACCATGAGATTGATAATGATGCACATATATAATCAAAACGTCGCGTGCTAGCCGCACGTGACTAGCTACCTCAGCCTTATCCTTCGATCTATCCCTCTCAGTATCGTGCTAAATACTGAATAAGGAGTACCGTTCCCCGTCTCTCATAACCGACCACGTTCGAGCGAAAGGATTTCTGAACTGTATGTATCTTTATCTCTTAACAGTCAAATTCCAATCAATTCTATTGAATTGAGGTTCTGCCATCTGACTGTTCTCTTGCATCGATCGCTTCGACGATGAGTTCGGCGACGTCGACGATTTCGATTTCGTCTTCGTAGCCGCCGGTTTTGCGGCCGTCTTCGTACATCGTCATGCACATCGGACAGGCGACGACGAATTTTTCGACGCCACTGCCGGCGTCGGTGTCCTCTAAGGCCTCGCGAATGCGTTCTTCGCTGGGTTTGGGTTCTTCTTCGAAGTCCATCCAGAGGCCGCCGCCGCCGCCACCACAGCAGAACGAATTGCTGCGGTTGCGCGGCATTTCGTCGAGCGTACAGCCCGTCGCCGTGATGAGTTCGCGTGGGGCCTCGTACTCGTCGTTGTAGCGGCCGAGGTGACACGGGTCGTGGTAGGTGACCGTATAATCGAGTTCGGTGCCGGTAAGGTCGAGTCTGCCCTCGGTGACGAGTTCTTCGACGGCCTGGGTCCAGTGGAGGACGTCGATGTCGCCGTCGTCGTTCCACTGGTCGTCGTAGTCGAACGGCATCATCGGGTCGTCCGAGAACTCGTCGAAGTTGAGTTCGGGGTATTCGTTTTTGAAGGTGTTGTACGAGTGCGGGTCGGTACAGACGATCGTGTCGAACTCGCAGTCCTCCCAGGTTTCGACGTGGTGGCCGGCCAGTTCGACGTAGAGCAGTTCCTCGCCGACGCGGCGGATGTCGTTGCCGTCGAACTTCTCGTCGTCGAAGAGGATGCCGAAGCTGACGTCGGCTTCCTTCAGGATGGTCGCCAGCGAGCGGGCGACCTGCTTGTTGCGCTCGTCGTAGCTCGGGAAGTCGCCGACGTACCAGAGGTAGTCGACTTCCTCCTCGCGGGCGTCGGTGACGTCGAACTCGAGTTCGTCGGTCCAGTCGCCGCGGTTTCGGGGTGATTCGCCGAAGGTGTTGCCGTTTTGCATGACGTTCTGGAAGACATCCTGCATGCTGGGGGGAACGTCGCCCTGGTCGGTCATCTGGCGGTTGAGCCGCGTGAAGCTCTTGAGGTGCTCGATTTCGACGGGGCAGGCGTCCATGCAGGCCATGCAGGCCATGCAGGACTCCATCGTCTCCGTGTTGATGACGGACGTTCCGCCGTCGGCGATGATGGGTTGGTCATCGCCGCCGGCCTCGAGGTCTTCGCGGTAGGATTTCAGGTCGAGGATGACGTTGCGGGGATCAAGTGGGCGGTCTGAGGCCTTGGCGGGACAGACCGACGAACACCGACCGCACTTGGTACAGGCGTCCTGGTCGAGGATTTCCTTCCAGGTGAAGTCGTCGATGGATTCGGCGTTGGTCGCGTCGAGATCCGAGGGGACGTTCGGCAGGCGCCGGCCGGCTTTCTCGTCACGCGTGACGACGTTCGCGAATGAGGAGATCATGTGGAACGGCTTGGCGTACGGAATCCAGGCGATGAAGAAAAAGGCGATCAGCGAGTGGGTCCACCAGGCGAGCCAGTGGAGGTTCTCGACGTTGAATCCGGCGCCGTTGAGCCCGGCCTGTTGTGCGCCGAGCGTCGAGAGTCCGATCGCATCGAAGCTGAGTGCCATCCCGTAGGCGACGAAGCTGACGACTTCGTGGTCGGGGATGCCGGCGCTGTAGACGCGCAGTCCCTCGAGCAGGAAGCCGCCGGCGCCCAGCGCGAACAGCGTCCAGATGAAGAGGTCGTCCTCGACGGAGGTGTGTCGATCCCAGAGGCGGTGATTGCGCACCCAGTAGCGCCGGTACATCGCCATTCCGATGCCGACGACGAACAGCAGTCCCATGGCGTCGACCATGAACTGGTAGGCGAGATAGAAGTCGCCGTCCCAGAACGACATGTGCAAAATCTTCTTTGCGCCGTACTCTTCGACCATCAGAATGGACGTCGCGATGAACAGCGAGAGAAATCCCCAGAGGATAAAGGAGTGCATCAGGCCGCCATAGAGGTCCCTGTTGAACTGTTTTTCGTTGGAAAGCACGATCTTGGCCGCGCTTCTGATCCGGTTCGACAGATCGTCGAGTCGGGAGAACGAGTCGTCGTCCCCGTCGGAATAGCGGGCGAATCGCCGGTAGACGCCGTACGCGAAGACGGCGACGGCGGTAAAGGCGAGGAGATAGAACACCGCGTACTCGACGCTGGTGATCCCCCAGTACGTCTCCCTCGCCACGTCCGACTGTGCTAAGGCGTTCATATCAGATATGGGGCAGTATGTTCACTGGAACTCGTCGATAAGCGCCGGGACGACGTCGAAGAGGTCGTCGTGGATCGCGTAATCGGCGATGTCCATGATCGGTGCGTTGGGATCGGTGTTGATCGCAACGATCGTATCCGACCCCTTCATGCCGGCGACGTGCTGGACGGCACCGGAGATGCCGATCGCGATGTAGACGTCGGGCGTGACGACTTTGCCGGACTGGCCGACCTGGCGGTTTTTGGGCAGCCAGCCGTTGTCGACGATCGGACGCGAGGATGACAGCGTCGCGCCGAGGGCGTCGGCCAGATCCCGGATCAGGTCGAGGTTCTCCTCTTCTTCGATTCCGCGCCCGATCGAGACCAGCAGTTCGGCCTCGCTGATGTCGACGTCGCCGCCGCCGACTTCCTCGAAGCCGCTGACGGTCGAGCCGATGGCGGCTTCGTCGATGTCGGCGTCGAAGGCGTCGATCGTGGCGTCGCCGGTCCCTTCGGCGGCCGGCCACTCTGCGCTGCGGATCGTGACGACGGCGTTATTTTCGAGTTCGTTCGTCGTCTCGACTTTGCTGCCGTACATTTCACGGGTTGCGATCAGGGTTTCGCCGTCGGTTTCGAGGCCGATGGTGTCGGTGACGACCGGGAGGTCGAGTGCGTTGGCGACGGCGGGGGCGTAGTCGAGTCCGTTGACGCTGTTGGGCGTAAGGACGTACTGGGGGGCGAGTTCGTCGTAGAGTTGCGTGATCGCCTGCGTGTAGACGTCGTGGTTGAACTCTTCGCCGTAGGGGACGGTGTGGATGGCGTCGACGCCCTCGCGGTTGAGTTTGTCGGCGAAGTCGTCGACGGTGCCGCTGATGACCGCGAGGTGGAGGTCGCCGCCGGTTTCGTCGGCGAGGCTGCGGCCGGCGGTGATGAGTTCGTAGCTGACGTCGCGGAGTTCGCCGCGGCGGTGGTCGGTGACCGCGAGCACGTCGGTCATTGTGCCACCCCCTTGTCGCGGAGCAGTTCACCGAGTTCTGCGGCGGTATCGTCCGGGCCGCCCTCCCAGACGGTGACGTCGCTTTCGCTTTCGGGTTCGTACATGTCCGTCAGTTCGAGGTCGGCATCGATGGCGCTCTCGTCGACGCCGAGGTCGGCCAGGTTCTGGACGTCGAGTTCCTTGCGCTGGGCCTGGCGGATACCGCGGAGGCTGGCGTAGCGGGGCTCGTTGATCCCGGTCTGGATCGTCAGCACGGCCGGCAGCTCGATTTCGTTCAGTTCTTCGACGCCGCCCTCGAGTTCGCGGCGCACCGATACGGTGTCGCCGCTGAAGTCGTGCTCGAGGTGATTGACGACGGCGCCCCACTGGAAGCCGACGTTTTCGGCGACGGACACGCCGGTCGCGGCGAAACTGTCGTCCCCGGCCTGGACGCCGCTCAAGACGAGATCGGGCTCTTCTTCCTCGACGACGGCGCTCAAGATCTCCGTCTTCGCGTTGACGTCGAGCAGGTCGACGCCCTCGAGGGAGTCGTCCCAGACGCGGACGGCGCGGTCGGCGCCTTTGGCAAGCGCCTGGCGGATGGTCTGTTCACAGTCTTCCGGCCCGATGGTGACGGTTACGACTTCGTCGGCGATCCCGGCTTCCTGGAGCTGGACGGCTTCTTCGATCGCGTAGTCGTCCCACTCGTTGAGATCAGCACCGAGGTACTGATCTGCAATCTCGGTGCCGTCGATTTCGAACTCGTCTTCGACGGTCGCCACTTCTTTGACCGTTACGAGAATTTTCATTACGCTGCGGACGATTGGGACTATACATATAAAATCCTTACGTATCAAGTGTCACATGTCGATTTAACTGCTACTTTCCGAAATCTTCCAGTATCTCCATTCAGCCGAATAAGAAAAATAACAGTAATAATGAAAAGACACTCACAGTAGACAATCCGATTAATACGACCAGTGCGGGAGAGATCCCCGTAGAGCGCAACTCCGAAAAGCGAATTTCTGTCCCTAGACCAACGAACGCGAGTAAAAACAACCAATTATACACATTTACCAGTGACGATATTTGATTCGTCGATAGGAAACCAGCACTCGCAATAAACATGAACGCAATGAATCCCAGTATGAATTTCGGGAATTCTGCCCAGAGTATCCTGATTTGTGACTGGCTTGCATTTGTCCGTTTTCGTGTATAATACGCGGCGTATGCGACTGCGACTACACCGATCAGGGCATTCCGTGCGAGTTTCGTTATCGTTGCCCATTCCCCTGCTTTTGCCGAGTGCATGAATCCGACCGCGATCACTGGCCCCGTACTGAACATGCTCACACCTGCCCACATCCCGAATATTTTTGATGGTATTGCAAATATATTTCCAACAATTGGATATATGAATAGCGTAACTGCGTCGAATAACAACACCGTCGCCGCAGCGTAGGCGATATCTTCCTCAGAAGCACGAATACTCCCTGCAACTGCTACAACTGCAGAGACACCACAAATGCTCGAGCCTACCGCCAACAACGAACTTAGTTTCTCCGAGAAGCCGAAAACGACTCGAGATAAGAACTCAACATAAAAGATCGTGAAGGTTGTCACGGATAGTACTATCGCCAGTACAAGGATGCCTCTTGCAAGTATCGATTCTACCGTCAACGAAGCACCCATCAACACGATCCCCGTCGCAAGCCAGAGTTTGTGTGTTTGAACGCCTGGGCGGGCTACTGATGGAACTCCCGTGGTATTCGCGATGGTGATACCGATAATAACCGCGATTAATAGGTTATTGGCTCCGGGAATGAACGGGGCGGATACTTTCGCGAGGATTGCACAAACTCCTAGCAACGATACTCCAAGTATCAGTTCAAAAAAGAGCGTCCGATTCATCTTACCATGGAATCTGGATTTCAAAGAATACCACCGCTCCTAGCAATAGCAGTCCAATAATAATACTTTGCCAGTCGGTATCCAGACTCCTGAATCGCGAAATAAAGGCGAGGTCAATACTGCTCATAGGGTCCAATACGAAACCGAATATTCCACAGCTATATTAGACTAACGCTTTTTTGGATGGGTGACCGATCCCGACGCCGGTGGCGACTTTATACTGATGGTTCGTACGTGGGACAGAGTGCTGGGCGTTCGTCTCCCAGAGCCAAATCCATCCTAAATTACCGCTCTGCTTGTATTTCTGTAACCACTTCGTATTGTCATCCAAACTTGCCGCTGAAAGCGGGTTGTTCCTCAAAGATTAGCCGTCGGTGAGAACAAGAACACCAGTTGGTAGTCGACTGCGGACGGGATCTCTGGTTGCAAAACGCTATTATGATATCAAAATAGAAACTACCATATCCGAAAGATGAACCGCTGCCCAGTCATCCAAGCCGCCAGCGAACGAACCTATCACAAATTGACTCGAGCGACTCGAGTTCTCGGTACGGTGATTTCAGCATAATGGCGAACTCGCACATCCAGACTTTCTACGAACATGCGAGGGCGGTAGTCGGTGATCTTCAGAAGGATGGCCGCGGGTGGATGCTGATGGCGGTCTCGCTTGGATGGCTCGTCAGTCTTGGCGTCCGACTCGTCTTCCCAACCCTCCTCTCCAATATTCGGAGTGAGTTCGGGATGAGTCTCTCGACTGCGGGGCTTCTCCTGTCGATGCTGTGGGCCGCCTATGCATTGATGCAACTCCCTGGTGGGATCATTGCAGATCGAATGGGGGAACGAACCGCACTTGTTTTAAGTTGCTCAGTTTCGATAGCAGGAATTATATTCGTCATACTCGCGCCTTCGATCGAAGTGCTCTTTCTTGCAATAGTGCTGGTCGGTGTAGGAACAGGTCTCTACGGAACGACGCGCGTAACGGTAGTAGGTACTGTGTTTCAGGACCGAGGTGGCGTTGCGATGGGTCTTACTCAGGCCGCTGGTAACGTTGGAACGACACTCCTGCCAACGTTGGCCGGATTACTCGCCGTCGCGGTCGGATGGCGATGGGGCCTCGGAAGTATATTGCCGTTTTTCATCCTGGCACTTACCAGTCTCTGGATTACGCTCCCCCAGACTACTGCTACAACGACCAGAGGGGACAGTGAGCGGTCTTGGGATGATTTGCGTCCCTTCCTGAATAGCCTCCGCCATCGTCCCCTGATAATCGTCAATATTTCGATGGCGTTGAATGCGTTCGTTTATCAGTCATTTACCAGCTTTTATCCAACCTATCTCGTCGTCCGGAAAGGTCTTCATTCGGGGACCGCAGCAACGCTTTTAGGGCTGTTCTTTGCATCGGGGATCGTGATCCAGCCGGTAGCTGGCATCGTTAGCGACCGGCTTGGAACTCGGGTTACACTCGCTGGTGTCTTTGGCGGCACAGTGGCTGTGTTGGCGGTGCTTCCGTTCGTAAGTGGACTCTGGACTCTCGTCTTGATCACAGTTCCTGCGGCCCTCTTACTCGCTGTCTGGCCGATTACCAACTCGTACGTTGTCTCTGTCGTGCCAGGGGAGAGTAACAAGGGCGCAATAGTCGGCACAACCCGTTTCGCCTACCTTCTATTCGGGGCGACCGGTCCGATCGCCGTCGGAATCATAGCCGAGGCTGGAAGCTTCGACCGTGCATTTCTGTTGCTTGCCGGGATCGCACTCGTTGCCAGTGTCACGTCGTTGTTCCTCTCATCACCGTCGTCGTAGGTCCCACTCTCTGGCTAAATCGTCAAACAACGTGTTGCGGTTCCGTATGGGATCCGCTGGGGAAAATCAGAGTGCTCTCGTTTCGAGTTGATCCTCGCTTTCACTCGATGGTGGCGAAGATAGGGGAACTCCACGCCATTTCTCCGTCAGTCTGGCGAACCCGTACATAGTAGGGATAGGTGTCGGGGTCCGGATCGTCTTCGAACGCGATCTTGGTGTCTACTGTAGAAGATTGACCCACCCTATTGAGTTCGAGTCTCCGTTCTATGCGGCCCGCGTCGAAAACGACGCTGTCCTCGACCGAGGAAAGAGCGACAGATTCGGTGACAGGTGGCGTGCTAATGGAAAGCATCGCGTCCGTAGGCGCATCGAGCTGAAGCCTGACCCCCTGATAATTCCCTGCTGTAGCCGCATCCCATTTGACGGCCGTATCGGTCACGCTCTCAATACCCTGTTTCGGATGATCGAAGCCGAACGGTTCCACGTCGTCGATTCGCCCCCGGTCGAGGCTCACGCCGCCGGTCCAATTTTGGACTTTGTGACGCGTCTTCGACCGGGCGCCGGTCCACAGAACCTCCAGCCAGTCGTCTCCGTCTCTGAACGTCTCGGTAGCGACGCAATCGGTTCCCCGGAACAGATCTACTTCGGAGATCGGTGCAGTCCCCCTCACTTCGACATTGATCGTCGGAGACCCGGTGACGTCAACTGTAGATCCCATCGGGTGGCCGTCGATCGACGTGTTAAGGTCAATTCGAGCGCCAGTCGTCGCATAGCACCGCCGATTCTTGAACGCGTTCCAGAGCGATTCCCGGGTAAGCGAATCGGCGTGAATACCCATCAATCCGCCCTTGATCGGGAAGGACCATCCCGTTACGTTTGCTGGACGACTCGCACCAGGCCTCCCGGTGTGGTCGTCACTACCGCCAACGAACCCGACCTGGTATCCACGTTCGAGTGCCTCCTGTCCAAACCACTCGAAGACACCCCAGACCGAGAGCAGTTCGAGAAACGGTGTCAGCTCCGGATCGAATGCATCTAACGTCGCCGGTCGGCCGCCTTGATGGGGGATGATGAGGACGTCATCTCGACCACTGTACGTTTCGTAGAGTTCTTCGGCGGTATTGATCCCCTGGTGGCGCTCGTACCCGTTCTCGACTTGCCAGCTCGAACTCCGATTGATCTCGGCCTCGTCATCGAGGAAATAGACGTTGTGATCGCCTCCGTTCGGTGTGTTCGCCGACCACTCGTAACAGAGAAACGTCACGAATTCATCGGGTTCGTGAAATTCTTTGACGGTATCCTGGATCGTTTCCCAGAACGCGTCGGTGATCTGAAAGTCGTTGCCGGCGTGAGAGACGAAATCGAGAAACGCTTTCTCCTTGGCAAAGTCGAAGTATTCAGTGATCGTTCCGGTGCCGACCGTCTCTCCGGATTGCCCGTGGATATCGCCCCAATATGTGCGAGTACCGACGTCGGTGTCGCGACAGCACACCGGATTCGTCGTCGTCTCGGCACCGCTTTCATCGTCACTGACGGTTACTCGATAGACGCCGGGTTGGTCAAACGAGGCTTGAACGTGAACCACGCCGTCCGAGAGCGTGGCCGTTTCTGGAAGCTTGATGCCATCATCACCCTCGAATCGGACTGTGGTCGTATCGTCGGTAATCGGGTTCCCCCAGTAGTCCTCACCCCGAACGGAGAGAGTGACCGTTTCATCAATCGACGCCGTTGAAGGGACCACTGCGCGGAGCCTATCGAGTGTACCGGGAACGAGATCAAACGACAGGTCATCCGCTATCCGAACGTACTCTTCGGTTTCGAAGGCGTCGACGAGAACGATGAACTGAAATCCGGTCTCCGGATAACTCTGAGCGGACAACCCCATGCTTCCTTGACTTCGATCACCGAGCGTAAGCGTGATCGTGTCGCCAGGAGAGAGTGCTCCATCGTGCACATCGACGTCTATCGTGTCCGTCCAGGGGCGGGAGTAACCCCTCGAATGATACTCAGCTGTCACGCTCGCATCACCCGAGGTCGTCACCGAGCAGTAATTATCTTCTGTAGGATCGTCAAACTGCGGCGGGCCCCAGTCACTTGCCACGTTTGCGGCAATTTTCAGCCGAGCGCCATCGTCCAGACCGAGTTCACCAGCTGTGTACGTAATCGTCCACGTCCCAAACGACCCAACGACAACATCATTCTGCGGTGTAATCGTCGCTGTGCCGTATGTTTCGCGGATTGCTTCTTCGTCCATAGCCTATGTGAAACGTGGTGGCTTACTATTTATTAGTATGGGTCGTCTCATAGAACGTGGCGCGATTCTCCCCTCGGGATCGGACGTCCGGTACCCCTTCTCGCAGATACTCGAGCTAACTGGAGACATGAGTGAACATCTGAGGCAAGTACCTAGGCAGCGGTCGTCGGCCGATATCAACAGAGGCTATCTCACTGCAGATTCTTCAGCCCAACAATCGTATCCTCGCTCGAATCCGTTTCCGGGGCATCATAACGCCGATGCTTGGTACGGGAAGACGGTCGAAGCGAACAAAGCCCAGTCTCCTGGCCCGAGGAGTGGATCGTAGTCAGATATATCGCGTTCCATACTGTGGAAAGCTGATCGTGTCGCGGATCGTGTTACTGACGGGCACGAATAGCGAGCAACTGCCAGTGACTGAGAGGGCTCTGAATAGCCGCTCTTTCGGAAGAACAGTTCCAGAGTCCGTGATTACTTAGCATGTCGAGAAGATTTGCGTGGTATATATTCACTTTGTCCTGCTCAGAATAAATTGGTAGCAGTTAACTACGATATAGGACGCTCAGCGTTCCTCTCAGGTGCAATAGAGAGGATTTCACCGATGTAGTTAGAAATCTTCTGTAAGTTCCATATTATGGAATCCACAGAACTAATTACATTCATATGATCGTAACACAGCATTCGCTCACTGGGAAACCGACAGCGGATGTCAATTGACCCCATACGTCCTGAAACGACTCGGACGTTGAATTACAGCCATATGATTGTAATGGAGTTTGCGTGACCACCTCTACCAACGATCAGGTTCAGAAAGATAACAGTAGGGCTATGAAATCGTTTCGGTTGCATCTCAGTCCTTTACGTCGTGGAATTGTAATAGGCCGAGTAGCCATCCCTACTGCCACTCTCGATCCCGAGAGATCTAGATCGGAGAATTCCATATTGTGGAACACGGTCGGAGAAGCCTTCGCCACGATTTGTAGCGCAGAGAGGGAAAAGCAGGCACAACAGCATCTACAACCGGTGAGAATGAGACGTATTCAATTCGAGTTCATTCGCTGTTCCCATCAACAGACTCGGGAGGTCTTCTTTGAACCACTCTCCTTTCATTCGATGAGTTGGACCAGAGACGCTTAGCGCCCCGATAGCACGTTCATTTTCGTCCTGGATCGCAACGCCAATAGCCGAAAGTCCTTCGAGGATTTCGTTTTCGTTGATCGTGTATCCCCGGTCGCGAGTGAGCTCGAGGTCCTCAAACAGTTCCTCGGGATCCGTTATCGTATGCTCGGTCATTGCTGGCAATCCTCTGGTTTCAATGATGTGTTGCACCTTCTCTTCTGGCGTATATGCGAGGATTGCTTTTCCTGCAGCTGCAGCGTGAATCGGAATCCGTTTACCGAGACCAGGATCGGTCCTGACGGCGTTGTTGCCGATCTCCCGATGGACGTACACAGCTTTTCCGTGCTCTTCGACGACGAATTGCGCCCTCTCCTGTGTTTCTTCGGCAAGTTCGGCAACCTTTGACTCTGCCATTGTATACGCTTTTTTGCGCGTAGCCGCGTGTTCTCCAATATCTAAGAATCGAAGTCCAATATGATAGGTTCCTCGCTCCTTCACGACGTACTCTTGTGATTCAAGCGTGGCTAGATAGCGGTGGACCGTGCTTTTGGTGTATCCGAGGTGGTCGGCGAGTTCGGAAACACGGGCGCCATCGAGTTCCTGAATGGCCTCGATAACGGTCAGGAGTTTTTCTCCCGCTTGGATGGTCTGGCTTTCTTTTTCCATAGTATGGGTTAGAGGTCGGCACCATATTATATTTTCCATATTGTGGAACGGCCACATATTCGGAAATGGTTGTTAGGGCCTCCCTCTCGGCCGGTTAGCCAGAGAAATGAATTCGTCTGAACAAAACCATTATATACCCCGAGCTAATTCGGTCACACGTACCATGACGCAGCTTGACAGCGAGCTAGAAATGCTGAGGAATGAGACTCGAAACTTCGTCGAAAACGAGGTCATTCCCGAGGCAAACGAGCGCGATACAAAAGGCGAACGAATGAGTGATGAACTGATCGACCAGCTGGGCGATATGGGGTATTTCGGCCTCATGATTCCAGAAGAGTACGGCGGACTCGGAATGGGCCCACTGGCATATTCCCTCGTCGTCGAAGAATTGTGCCGCGGGTGGATGAGCGTCGGCACGCTGATCGCTCGAGGGCAGTACATTCCTGGAGCGACGGACGAACAGAAAGAAGAGTACCTCCCGAAGATGGCTACAGGTGATAAGTTCAAGGCCGTCAGTATTTCCGAATCAGGTGCCGGAAGTGACGTCGCTGGACTGTCCACAACAGCTGAAAAAGACGGCGACGAGTACGTTATCGATGGCCAGAAGATGTGGTGTACCGGAGCAAAACTGTCCGATTTCATCTGTGTATACGCAAGAACAGGGGATCAGAGTCGCGGTCACAAGGGCGTTTCCGGATTTCTCGTAGACAAGTCTAGAGGCGAATTCGACGTCGACGGTCTGTCCGGACAGAAATTGGACACGATCGGGTTCAAAGGATGGAATACGTGGGAGTTGAATTTCGACAACGTCCGTGTTCCTGAGAACAAGCTCATCGGGGAAGAAGAAGGGAAAGGGTTCTACCAGATCATGAACTTCTTCGAACCGGCTCGCATTCACGTCGCTTCACGCGGGATCGGGCTAGCGAGGGGTGCCCTCGAGGACTCGCTTGCGTACGCACAAGAACGCGAGCAATTCGGTGAGGAGATCGGTAACTTCCAGGCAATCCGTTTCAAACTAGCGACGATGGCGACGAAAATCGAAGCTGCGAGACAGTTGACCCACGACGTGGCACGAAAAAAGCAGACGGAAGACGGTCGGTTAGATCTCGAAGCGCGGTGTGACCACGAAGCTGCGATGGCGAAATACTACGCCAGCGAGATGGCTGAAGAGGTGACCAGCGAAGGTATCCAGATCCATGGTGGGAACGGGTACACAACAGATTATCCGCTCGAACGGTACTGGCGGGATGCACGTCTACTCAAAATCGTCGACGGGACGAGCGAGATTCAACAACGCATTATCGCAGACCGCCTCTTCGAAAAGGGAGTCAAGTGACAGCGATGAATTGCCTCCGTTGGACCACCCACCCCTCTAATCGCCCACTATCTAGTCTTCGATAACCGTCTTGGCACCGTCGTCCTTCCGGTATCGTAGATAACTGTGACACAATTTTCCGCTATGAATCGTCAGGGAGACTGAGACGTGGCTGGAGACGAACTAGTCACTGACGTAAGCCACCGAAAATTATAAATAGCAACGTGATTGTTCCCCCAGTATGGGAGACGCGTTAGAAGAGCAGTTAGCTGAACTTGAAGAGATGCCGCCGATGGAGTTTACGTTCCCGGTAGAGGCAGGCAAGATCGAGGAATTCGCTGATGCGATATACAGCAACCACGAGATATTCAGAGATGAAGCGGCTGCCGCCGAAGAAGGGTATTCTTCGATTCCAGCACCCCTTACGTTCGTAGAGACGTACCGATTCGAACGGTCTCGTCACCCGTCGTACGAGCCTGACGAATTCTTCGACGAACAGCTTGCGCTCCATGGGGCCCAGGAGTACGACATTCATCGCCAGCCGGAAGCGGGCGATCAACTAACCGCCAAACGTAGCCTCGAGGAAACCTTCACAAAAGAGGGATCGAACGGCGAGCTCATCTTCGGGATCTTCAAGACGGAGTACGAAGATGCAGATGGCGAGCCCGTTGTTACCACTAGAAAAACGCGGATAATCACGGAGTGAAATATGACACACGTACCTTCAACTGACGTAACACTAGGCGAATCGCCGGGGAAAACGTATTTCGAGGATCTCGAGGTCGGTGATCGCAGTCCAATGCTGGAGATAAGCGACATCAAGGTCTCTGACTTCGTCCGATATGCCGGTGCCTCTGGTGATTTCAACCCCCTTCACTATGATCACGACTTCACGACATCACAGGGATATGACGACGTATTCGCCATGGGAATGCTGAACACGGCATTTCTCAGTAACGTCGTCGTCGAGTGGCTCGGTCTCTCGACCGTGACTCACTATCGGACGCAGTTCGACGCAATCGCATGGCCCGGCGACGATCTAACTGGATATGCTGAAGTCGCATCGGTAGACGATGATGACGCGAGTGTCACCTGTGACCTCGTCATGGAAAACGGGGAAGGCGAACGTGTAATTTCTGGAACCGTCTCTGCAGACCTCCCAACGAGAGATAAGTAATCCGACGGTGGATCAGCGAAAAATATGGAAAGACACTCTCTACAGCGACTCTGGTCCACGGGAGACGGTGAAGAGACGGAGATACAAGCAACTGGATGACCAATGGTAGATAACTCAGAACAGACGAAGAAGGAAAACGGTGACGCGGGACCTCTCGCAGGCCTTCGTGTGATCGATATGACACACGTAATGGCAGGGCCGTTCGCGACAATGACGCTCAGTGATCTCGGTGCAGACGTGATCAAAATAGAATCTCCCGATGGGGATCTCGTCCGGGACAACGCGCCTCACCTCCAGCCGGATGAGGCGTACGGCGGATACTTCAATAGCGTCAACAGAAACAAACGCAGCGTCGTACTGAACCTGAAGACGGAAGAAGGCAAAGAGGTGTTCAAACTACTCGTCGAAGACGCCGATATCCTGATAGAGAACTTCACCGTGGGAACGATGGACGGTCTGGGACTTTCCTACGAGAGGCTCTCTGAAATCAACCCAGAGCTAATATACGCCTCCATTCGGGGGTTCGGTGACCCACGAGTTACTGATACCCCATATGCAGATCAACCGGCGTTCGATCTAATCGCACAGGCCATGGGTGGTATCATGAGCATCACTGGTACCGAAGAAACCGGCCCACTGAAGGCAGGTCCTGGTATCGGAGACATCTTCCCAGCGGTACTCACGCTCGTCGGGATCCTATCGGCCCTCCATCATCGTGAACGGACTGGCGAGGGCCAGTACGTGGACACTGCGATGGTCGATGGAGTCCTATCGCTGACTGAACGGATCGTCCATCAATACTCGGTAGGCGGCGATACACCCGGCCCTCAGGGGAATTCTCATCCGCTTCTGTTTCCCTACGATCGGTTCCCGACAACTGACGGATACATCGTCATTACAGCGATCACCAACGGCCAGTGGCGTTCGCTTTGCGAATACATGGACCGTCCTGACTTGGCCGAGCAGTATCCCGAGAAGGCAGACCGGCTGGAAAACAAGGATACGCTCCGTCCAATCATTAGTTCGTGGACCGAACAATTCTCGAAGAGGGAACTATTCGAGATGTTAGGAGACGACGTACCGTGTGGGCCGGTGTATACCGTCGAAGACATCGTCGACGACCCCCACTTCAAGGCAAATAACATGCTTCCCGAAGTGGAACACGCAGACACAGGTGAGGAAGTCATGATCGCTGGAAGCCCGATCAACTTTTCGAAGACGCCGAGTTCGGTCTCTCGGCGCGCCCCATTCCTTGGAGAACACACTGAAGAAGTCTTGGCTGAGATGGGGTTCGACGAAAACGATATCACGGAACTACAGGACAGCGGTGCGATCGACATCCGTAACGATGATTGAGTCCGTTCTGGGGATTGAACTCACCTACTCACTGTTGCTAGCACTCACGGGCATTCTGCTCGCAGCGTTCGTCAAGGGTGTTCTCTCGTTCGGAATCGGGCTCGTTGCGATTCCCATTCTCATCCAGATATTTCCGCCGCATCTCGCGATTACAGCGTTCATCGTGCCGATCTGGCTTAGCAATATGATCCTCATCATGGAAGTAGGCATCCCGTTTGAGATACTTCGGCAGCAACGCTGGTTGGGTGTCTCTCTCATCGCTGGCACGCTCGTCGGTGTTCTCATTTTCACGATTTCCGACGTGGACGTCCTGTACGTTATTGTTTCGCTGTACGTGCTTGCATATCTTCTATACATCAACAGCGGCAAAGACGTCGACCGATACGCCACGACGCGAGGCGCGAGCATATTCACTGGTGGCGTCAGCGGATTTCTAACGAGCGTCAATATGCCCGGCCCGCCAATGATCACCTATATGCACGCGCAAAAGGTCGAAAAACGAGTGTTCACAGGCGTCCTTGTGACGTGGTTCGGCCTGTTGCATACGATCCGATTCGGTGCATTACGTGCCGCCAACCAACTCGGTCTCGAAGAAGTCGTTCTAGGGGCGATCTTTTGTGTCCCAGTTGCGATCGGCATCCCCCTCGGCTCAAGAGTTCGACCGTACATCCCTCAGCGAACGTTCGAGAAATTAGTCGAGGTGTTCTTGGCGTTGATCGCTCTCCGGATGCTATCCAATGCGATATTGTGACAGAAATTGGTATTGCGCGTAGTACCGGCCCCGGTGTATCGTCAGGCCTCCGTATTTCAAATCGTTCCGCAAGTCGAAACCTAACATAAACGCTTATCTTTTCGCTGCTGTGAATTGTTACCTATGCGCTTTGGACTATACCTCCTCAACCACGCACCACCACGCACGAATCTCTCGACGCTATTTCAGGAGGTAGCCGATCAGACCCGTGTCGCCCAGGAGATGGATTTCGACATGCTCACGACCGGGCAACACTACCTTGCCGACTACGCGTATCTCCAGCCGATTCCGTTGCTCTCCCGATTGACGAGCATCGCCGGATCGATGACGGTTGGCCCTGCTGTGCTTTTGCTCCCACTCCATCACCCCATTCAGGTCGCTGAAAACGTTGCCACGCTCTCGGCCCTGGCCGACGACGTCGTTCTCGGTGTCGGCGCTGGCTACCGCGACGTCGAATTTCAAAGTTTCTCTATCCCGAAAGCACAACGGTCGAAACGACTTGAGGAGGGGATAGCGGTAATCAAGCAGCTGTGGACGAACGAATCGGTCTCGTTCGATGGTGAGCACATCACGGTGGACGATGTATCGCTCCACTCACAATCTGAACAGCCAGTACCGATATGGGTTGCCGCTCACTCACAACCGGCTGTCGAGCGCGCAGCACGCATCGGAGATACATGGATCGTTGGCCCGCACTCGACGCTTACTGAAACGGCCGAGCTCGTGTCGTCGACGTACCAACCGACGTGCGAAGAGTATGGAGCGGATGCCTCTGTCTCGATTATTCGAGAAGCGTTCGTAGCATCGACGACGGAAGAAGCTGAACAAGTAGCCAAAGAGTACCTTGCACCACGGTACAAAAAGTACGTGGACTGGGGCCAAAACAAATCGATGGCAGACGAATCAGAACTGAGTCAGCAGTTTCAGGCACTCTCAGACGATCGCTTCCTGATTGGAACACCAGCCGATATCTGTTCAGAACTCGAGCGATACCAGGACACCCTCGATGTCGACCACGTCCTCTTTCGAACGCAGTGGCCAGGTCTCTCCCACGAACGAACGATGGAGTCACTCCGACTGCTCGGAGACGAGGTTTTGCCACACGTCTAACGGCCAGCGGTATGAGCAACACTCGAAAACGACCAGGCAAGCCAACCCGAACAGGTGTACCTTAGAGTTAGATATAAGTAAATGTGGTTTGATGGATTACTATGGCAGAACATAGTCTAGATAGCCGTTTTGACTTCATGATAGACGAGCGGGAAACGAAACCACGACAAACTGGGTTGACGATGGTGATCGGGGATGGCCCGTTTAACGTCGGTGGAAAAAACGGACTGGAAGATTTAATCGAGGTAGCTGGCGAGTGGATCGACTGGTACAAGATCGTCTGGTCATCGTTTCCGTTCCAACAACCAGACGTAATGTCGGAAAAACTTGCGTTGCTCGATCAGAACGATATCATCGCGTTTACTGGCGGCAATTTCCTCGAGGCTGCCGTCGCTGATGGGCAAGAAGCGGAGTTCTTCGAGGCCGTTACAGCCGCAGGCTGTCCAGGTGTGGAAGTCTCTTCGACAGCGATCGATATGACGATCGAGAAAAAGACAGATTTGATCGCTGACGCCGCAAGAAATGGACTTCACGTCCATGCAGAGATTGGAAAAAAGGCTTCCGAAACGGATGGTGAAAGCCTCAAATCGGATGCCGTCATCGACGAAATGACTGCCTGTCTCGACGCCGGTGCTGATATTGTGATTTACGAGATGGAAGAGGTTGAATCGGCGATTTCCGGACGGAACGAGTCGGTTGACGATGGGTACGTAGAAAAGATCCACACAATTCTTGACACAGTTGGAAAAGAAAAAGTCCTCTTCGAAGTGCCATTGGGGAGTTTTGCTGAAGTGATGGAGGTATCCGGTTGGTTTGTCGAGAATATTGGTACGGATGTAAATCTCGGGAACGTCAATCCGAACCATGTTTTGCTAATCGAACAACAGCGCCGTGGTATCGGCCCACACTCTCTGTGAGTAAGTCCGCCCTGTAGGACCCTCCATCATATCTCACAGATCAGTTTTATCGATACCAACCATAACCTATAAGACGGCTTAGTTCGTTTTTCTTGCTATATGTTGATCAATGGCAGCGTAGTGAGTGATAGAGACAGTACGATCTCTGTAGTAAATCCAGCGACGGAAGAAATTGTTGACACTACCCCGAAAGGAACGGTGGAAGACGTCGATACCGCTGTCGAAGCAGCGTGGGATACGTTCGAAGAGTGGTCCGAGACCGATGCAATCGATCGAGGTGCTACGCTCTCAGCGGCAGCCGACCGCATCGAATCTGAAATTGATGATCTGGCCGTTCTCCTTACGAAAGAGCAGGGAAAACCAGTCCGCGAATCGAAGCTTGAATTACAGCAGTTTATCCGGACACTGCGGTACAATGCTGGGCTCGCGCGTGATATTCGGGGAGAACAGACCTCGCTTGCCCACGGGGAAACAGGAATCGTCGTAAAAGAACCATACGGTGTCTGTGGTGGCATCACTCCGTGGAACTTCCCTATATCCCTCTTTGGAAATAAGATCGCTCCGGGACTTGCTGCCGGGAATACAATGGTAATAAAGCCAGCATCGACGACTCCACTCACGACTATCCGCGTAACGGAGCTGATGGAATCAGCTGGGCTACCGGCCGGAGCAATCAACATCGTCACTGGCGATGGAAGTACTGTCGGAAACGCGATCGTAGAGCATGATGACATCAAGAAAGTCGGATTCACCGGGTCGACCGACGCTGGACGAACCGTTATGCGATCTGCAGCAAGTACGTTAAAGCCAGTCACCCTCGAGCTGGGCGGGTCAGATCCGATGATCGTCTGCGAAGACGCTGAGTTTGATGACGCAGTCCGAGCGGCTTCGGTGGGGCGATTCTTTAACAATGGCCAGGCTTGCCTCGCCATCAAGAGACTGTTCGTTCATGAGTCGATCGCCGAATCGTTCGTCGACGAACTTGAGTCGAAAGTCGAAGGGCTGGCCCTTGGAAACGGCCTTGACGACGCGATGATTGGCCCACTGCACGCAGATTGGTTAGCCGACGAAATGGACGAATTCGTCGACGATGCCGTAAGCCGTGGCGCAACGGTGCTGACGGGTGGTGGAAGATCCGAAGAGCACGAAACCGGTTATTTCTACGAACCAACGTTACTCGAGGACGTGAGCGAGGAAGCAAAAATCTCCAACGAAGAGTGCTTCGGGCCCGTTCTTCCGATTTATACGTTCAGCGACCTTGATGATGCGATTGAGCGTGCAAATGACACGATCTATGGTCTCGGCTCCAGCGTTTGGACCCGTGATATCTCAAAGGGCAAGCGAGTTGCAGAAGAACTCGAAGCCGGCTACACCTGGATCAATGCTAGACAGATCGAACGTAACGAATTGCCGTTTGGTGGGCTAAAACAAAGTGGTATCGGAAAGGAACATTCGCGTCAGGGGCTTGATGCATATCTTCAGACGCGATCCATAGTCGTTGGAAACTGAAGAATAACAGCAGAGGATTTCCTCGATTTTGCTTTTTCATCTGCCGACACATTCGACACTAGTCGTCGGGCGGTAACATCAGCACGATAAAATCCAATCACATATGAAAATCGGAATGCACTACTTCTGGCACAACGGTTCGCCAGAGAAGATGCTCGCAGATGCACAGCGAAGCGAAGCGATCGGTTTCGACCTATTCGGACTTACGGACTCACAGTTGTTGTTTCGGGATATATACTCTAGTTTGGCTCTCGTAGCAAACAACACGGAAGATCTCGTCCCCGGACCGATGGTGACGAATCCAGTTACCAGACATCCCGCCGTAACAGCAGGCGGTATTTGTTCGATAGCCGAACTCGCTGATAGAGGTGCCGTTTTAGGGATCGGTACGGGCCACAGCGCAGTAGATTCGGTAGGAAAAACTCCAGCCACGCTTTCGGAGATAGAGGATGCAGTATCGACAATCCGTTCACTCTGTCGGGGGAAAGAGGTGGAATATGACGGGTCCACTTATGCCTTAGATTGGGTGCGCCACGAGCACGAGGGTTTCACTGTCCCAATCATCATGGCTGCAGAAGGGCCGAAGATGCAGCGACTCGCTGGAGAGATTGCGGACGGTGTGATCTTTAACGGGCCGCACCCGGACCTGGTACGCGATTCTATAAGCCGGATTACTACCGCTGCAGAGAACGTTGGCCGGGACCCGGCTGATATCGAGAAATGGGTAAAGGTCCGAGCAAACGTGGCAGATGATCGATCGGCAGCGATAGCAGAAATAGAGACCTCATTAGCGAACTACGCTAACGTTTCATTGAAGATCCCGTCCAATAGAAAAACAATTCCAGATTCGTATAGAGATCAGATTGAATCGTTTATGGCAGAGTACAAATCACACAGTGGCTATCACGACAAGAACACTGCTAACGATGAAATTATCAGCGAGTTAGGCCTCTCTGGATTTTTCGCAGACCGGTTTGCCATTGTCGGAACGCCCAGTGAATGCATCACCCAAATCCGAGAACTGGAACAGATTGGCGCAGATGGTGTTTTGATGGCTACTGAGCCCGATATTCAACGACGCTTCATCGAGAAGATGGGTTCTGATGTATTGTCTAGCCTCTAAGAATCCGCCCGGCTTGTATATTACTAACGGATATCGGTAAACCGAATCATCTACGATCATCACAGGTCTCCTAAAGTCACGTGGATCGGTAAGAAACTCAATCACATCCAGTATCTCACAGTAAATATACATAATCTTTATTTGGTTATGCGAGAGGAGGGTTAATATGGCCCACAGTGGCAATTTCGATAGACGTACAATTCTGAAAACTTCAGCGAGTGCAGTTGCTGTCGGTATCGCCGGTTGTACCGGGAACAACCAATCATCAGATGACGGAGAAATCACGCTAGGCTGTTCCACACAAGGATCAGCAACGATGGCTGCGGGGCAAGCAATCAAGCGAGCACTGAACGAATACAGTGACTCTGTTCAGATAAACACGACCCAAACCCCAGGAGCCGGACCTGCTAATTTCCGTCTGTTTGACAGAGGACAAACCGACGGCGGTGGCTACGATAACTTCTCAGCACCTGACGCGTATGCTGGAACTGGTCCTTTCGAAGACCAGTCTGTAGAGGACGTTCCGCAGCAGGGATTCCAGTATCTTACTGTACAGATGTTCCCCCTTGCGCGCAAAGATACGGACATCGAAACGATTGACGATCTGAAAGGGAAGAATGTCTACCTCAATCCACCGGGAGTGGGTGTCCGACCCCCAGTAGACGCAGTGCTTAAATCGGCTGGCCTCTGGGAGGATATTTCGAAGCTCCAGATGAGCCGGAGCGACGTCCCCGGCGCACTGGAGGAAGGCCGGGTCGACGCGCTATTTATCTACGGCATTAATCGGAAAGGCCTCCCAGGATGGGTGAAACAAGTCGACTCCCGAGTTGAATTGAAAGGCATCCAGGGAACTGATAGTTGGGAGCAGGCGATCAAAGACACGCCGGGCGTTCCATATACAACGGTCGAGCCCAGTTCGTTTGATTTCAACAACGATCTCGGCTATGACAGCTTACCTGCTTGGCTACAGGCATACCAATTCAGATTCGGAGGGTATGTCTCGGAAGATAAGATCCAAGAGATTGCGCGAGTCGCTGTTGAACACAACGATTATATCTTGGAGGCCGACTCGAACTTCTCGGAATTCACGGAACCCGGTGGCCTCAAAGCTGGGTACCTTCAGGACCAACCAGTTCATCGTGGAGTTGCGAATTACCTGAAGGAAAATGATGCCTGGGATGACTCTCTCGAAGTTGGCGAAGAGACCCAGAAAGACTAACTCTTAATCCCACTCGCATATAGAAGATTTAAAATGAACAAGAGAATGACTAGTTTATCAAAGGGTGTTGAGACAACATTTTCTATAGCAGCTGTTGTCTTTTGGATTGGGCTACTTTACTATGCCTTCACCCAGAGCACAGCGCGAGCAAAAGTAGGTGTTGCATTTCTTGGCGCGGTCTTTTTCCTTTTTTTCCTTAGCGAGTTGAGCGATGCACTAGAGGAGAATAACGTAGTAGATGTTGTACTACTCGCCATATCTGGAGTTGCTGTGGTCGGAGTATGTATATACATGTTTGACAACTTTACTGTCCTCTATACGGTTCGAGTCGGCTATGCTCTCAGCCATGAGCTAACTATGGCGAAAATATTCGTTCCGGCAGCGATATATTTCGTCTATCGGGCGTACGGATGGAACTTCGTTATGATAATTCTTGCTGGCTTAGTATACGGTCTTTATGGAAACTACATCCCTGGTATTCTGGGGCACGGCGGTATCCCACTCGGTCGGATGGTACAGCTTCTGGTCCTCGATATTGAGGGTTTCTTCGGATTCCTAACGCGTTTGACGGCTGCCTGGATCGCACTATTCATTTTGTTTGCAGGCCTTTTGGAGGGGTACGGAGCGTTCGATTTGATGATCCGTTTTTCCCTCACTGTGTCTAAGCACATAAAATCCGGCGTAGCGCAGTCTGCCGTAGTCGCTAGCATGATTATGGGGATGATCAATGGAAGTACAGCGGCCAACTCTGCGATGACTGGTGCAGTGACGATTCCATTGATGAAAAAGAACGGCATGAAATCTGAGACTGCAGCGGGTATCGAATCAGTCGCCTCTACCGCGGGGCAAGTTCTTCCCCCAATAATGGGAGCGACGGCCTTCGTCATTGCAGCGATTCTATCAGTGTCCTATTTAGAAGTGATCGCTGCTGGATTTGTGCCTGGACTAATTCTCGTCGGGACGATCGCAATCTCCGTTCACTTCATTTCCGTTCCTCAGATATCCCAGTCAGATGTCTCTACTGAATCTGTGGAACCAAAATCGAAGCGGACGCTCATGATCGAGAGTGCGCAGTTTCTCTTCCCCTTCGCCCTACTTGTTTACTTCCTCGGGATCGCACAGTGGACCGTTCTGTCAGCTGCACTCTACTCTTCTATCGCGTTGATGATCTCGGGCTCCCTCGTTCGGATCGCGAAACCGTCTTCGAAATCACTTTCTGGAATTGCAGAAAACGCGAAGATTGCGGCTATAGATCTCAAAGATGGTCTCGTCGTTGCTGCGGAAACGCTTATTCCTATCGCGATTATTCTTGCAGCAATTAATGGCGTGGTCGACATTCTATTAGTAACCGGCGTGCCCGGTTCCTTGTCCCTCGCAATAATGGGTGTTTCTGGTGGATTCTTGCTGTCTGCTTCGATTTTGGCTATGGTCATATGTATTGTCCTCGGTATGGGGATGCCTACGGTGGCAGCATATCTTATCGTTGCAACACTCATCGCTCCCACCTTGATCAATCAGTTGGGAGTGCCGGAGATGGCTGCTCACTTTTTCGTGTTCTACTCTGCGATTCTGGCAGCGATCACACCCCCAATTGCCACCTCAGTCGCCGTCACAACTGGAATCGCGAACAGCGACTTCTGGAAAACCGGTTTCGAGGCGATGAAAATATCTGCGTCCCTATTCATATTACCCTATTCTTTTATCTTCCGACCCGAGGTTATCACTGGTACGCCAGTTCAGAAAATCACCATCGGATTGTTCATTTTCATCGGAGCGTGTGGCGTCGTGTACGCCATCAACTATGATAACATGTGGTCTGATATCGACGGGAAATATATGTCCGGTATTCGGGTCCTGCTTTTCGCCGTCGGGATTGTTACGATGATTTATCCCAGTCAATTACTCTCTCTGGGAGGATCGATTGCCATCGTGATATTGTACTTGATAATCACACCAACACCTATCGGAAAGGCGAGAAAGTATATATCTGCTAATTAACTATCGACATATTCGTTTCTTGAGGTCAGTCCGTCAGCGGCTCTGTTTGTGATCGAACTGGTGAGAAGATCAAATATTACAGCGGTGTTCGTTCGAATACGCTATTGAACAAGACGTTGAGTGTTGTTGCCTACTGCTATCAGAGCCGTTCTCTAAAATTTCACTATAGGCTACGATGTACCGGAAGGTGGTATTTATTACCGTGTGTACAGATGGGGTTCTTGTATGACAGTCGATAGTGGACGTGTAGATACGGTTATGTTTGATTCATTTAGTACTATAGTTGACGTCGACGTAAGTAGCGTCTTAGCGGAGTACGTAGAGGATCCGGAACTCACATCTCAGTTGTGGCGAACACAGATAAGCAGGTTTCGGCCCTTGGCTAACTTTATCGGCTACGTCCCCCATGAAGAAATAAACAAACAGGCGCTTCGATACGTTTTCGAGATGCTCGACGTCCCCTATACTGATGAGGATCTGGACCAGATTGGCAGTATATATCATCGCTTGGACCCGTTTGACGATGTTCGAGCCGGAATGGAACGGCTGAGCGACATGGGGTACGACCTCTATATTCTTTCGAACGGAGATCACGACGTTCTGGATTCAATGGTCGAGAATGCGGAAATTGACCACGTTTTGACCGACGTTATCAGTGCTGATGAAATAAAGACGTACAAACCCCATTCTCGCCTTTACAAATATGCGGCACGGCGTACAGGCGAGTATCCAGAGAACATCGTTCACTGTAGTGCGGCGTGGTATGATGTTCAGGGTGCAATGCACGCGGGAATGCAAGGTATCTGGGTCAACAGGAAGGACCAACCGCAAGGATTGCGCCCATTTGACGGTGAGATCGACAGTGAGGTGCGTGATTTCGACGAAATAGCCGATATACTTTCTGCCAAATAGGATTCTGTCTCACCGTCACTTTCAGTTTGATACGTTAACACGATTTCTGTCGGTACCGCAGCACCTCGAGAAACTATATTGCGAAACAAGCAAATCGGAGTGATGAGGTAGCTACGTCGCTCGCAGCCCGACTCAGCGAGAGCTGCATGACGAAATTTGTACATCGCTTGACCGTGAGTAAATGGTGATACGCGACCGACCGTTCGCTACGAGTGACACGGTCGATTCTTCGCACAGGCGACGTCGAACAGCCTGATCGAAAAATCCGGCAACGAGTACGTCGGGTAGCTGTCACCGTTCTAGCCCCGCAGTCGTTCACGAACAATTCGCTCCCGTGTCCCACATCCGCAGCGGGATTTTCAGAGGACGGCGAAGTCGTCAGGGATCACAACTAATGTGTCCGCCGGCAGGATCAATAGCGAACGGATTTGGGGGATACTACAAGAGACATCGACTCGATTCCGATTTTCGACGTCGCAGCCTTCAGTCGCCGAATCACTGATCTAACCGCTGCGTTTCTCGACCAATCGTCCGTGAGTCACGTTTTCACCGGTACTGTGTTTCTCGTCGATTTCGACGGCTATCTGACTGCACTCTCTCGAGTAGGATTGGCCGACAACCCGCCCCCGTCGAGCGATACCGCAACAAAGAGTGGTTTCTCCCCTAACCATGCGCAGCAACTACTTTTAGTGTCTCACGTAGAAATCCGTGGTGATCGCTTTCGTTCTGGGACTAGTAGAGCAATCACCGCCGTCCACACTATACGTATGCCACAATATTAATAATCGAACGGACATATACAGTATAAAATGGTATAAATGTTGAATAATGGGCGGAAAACCTTTTCTCTTTTCACAACAATTTCGAGATTGTGTTCCGAGTATTACTACCGATCGACTCTGACGAGGAACGTTCAGCTGCTGCAGCAGAGGTCGTCACCTCATTACCCGAAGCAGCAGAAACTGTACACGCTACGATTCTGAACGTTGAAGAAGAAATGGAAGTCCGGAACGAGGCAGTCGTAACGTCTGACGAGTGGTATGACGAAGAAAATTTTCCCTCGAGTCTTAAGCGGGTAAGAGACGTATTAGAAGATGCAGAGATCACCGTGGAGGTGCAACGAAGGCATGCGAACCCAGCAGAAGCGATTGTCATTGTTGCCAACGAAATCGACGCTGACCGGATCGTTATGGGTGGTCGGAAACGATCACCTGCCGGCAAAGCCTTATTCGGTAGCGTTACACAATCTGTGTTATTGAATTCGGACACTCCTGTAACGGTGATAACAAAGTAAACGAAATTTTGCACCAACTACGAGAAACACGCCGTCGCGTTGACGAGTGAAACACCAATTCGAGGCGAAACCATCGCGACTTCTTGTACAAACTCTCGAACTACTACACGCGGGAGTACGACCACGTCGCAGTCGACGATTTTGACGCGAAAGGCTTGATCGAACTCAACGGAAACCCTCGGAACCGGAACGGTGGGGCATGGGGAACGTTCCTCCAGATGTTCGTGTACAAGTGCGAACGTGACGGGATGCACTTCGTGGCCATCAATCCGGCTGGCACGACCGAGGAGTGTGCGACGTGTGGCATTTCGACTGAGAAGCCGCTGTGGGTCCGTGAACAGGAGTGTTCCTCGTAGGAGTGTACAGTTGACAGGGCCTGGAACGCAGTCGTCAGATTCCATGTATAAGATGGCGATCTGCGGTGGGAAAACCATCCAGCCTGGATCGAATATTGCCGTTCAATCAGCCATTTTGGGCGGATAAGTGCTGATCTGTCTGATGGGTTCGAGGATCGTGACGAATGGGAACCTTTCCCCCTGTTTACAGACATCCTTCCGACCGGGTCGCCAGACTGGCGGTCCGTAGTCCACAACTCGGATGTTGATCATTCTGTAAGGAATCAGTGGATGAGGGGGCTGAACGAGGGACCTGGCAGGATGGGGGGTACGTAGACCGTTGAAGGTCCTGCATTCCCTGCCGACCGGCAGTGCACCGGCCGTGCGAATGTTCCACATGGTTGCTAAAACCACTTCGGTTCGCGTGTGCAAGTCACACCTGTTAATATATTATACTATATTTCATGGAGAAAATCGTGGTGTCCGGGTGCAGGATGTACACTACCTGTGCGCTATCACTGGCACGGTAACCGCAAAAGAACTGGGGTCCGGTCCGAAACCACTGGGAAGACTGCACACCGACGAGCGTCGACCAACCCTGCCTCATCTTCAGAATAGACGATGCGACTTCGAGGTCGGAGTTTCGGAACCGGGTGACGCTCACGGCGTTTCGAGAGTCGGGTCCCTCTGCCAGCGACGAATGAGAGAACTCCATGCGTTAGGAACCCCACCGTCTATGGTATGGAGATGTCTCTGTCGACCAGTGCCTCTTGCAAGAAAGAGTAGGAGAGATAACACCCGGATACTGACTGATCCGTGCCAGCACTGATCCACGACTACCGTTTGTGGCGTCGACGAACGGGAAGCTTTTCTATCATCTCGTCAGAACACTAGTGTATGCCTGATAACACCGATACAGGCGTAGAAAATAAGTTTCAGGATCGGATTCACGAGCAGTATCCAGAACTTGACATCGTTCCTTCAGATGGCGAGTCAGTAGGTGCGGGACCGAAAGATCGATCGACGTATACTACTGTCGAGACACCCATCGAGGAGTTTTATGTCCTCAATCATCATCCCGTACCTGACATCGATGCAGACGAATGGTCTATATCGCTTACCGGTGCCGTCGACGAACCCACCGAACTATCGATGGACGAACTCCGCGAAGACTACCCTACTACCACGACTACCCACACCATGGTGTGTGCAGGCAACGGTCGAACGTACTTTTCGTCAGTCAACGACGAACCCGAACGGTATCTTCAGTGGGAGTACAACAGCGCGGGTACGGCACGCTGGACCGGAACACCACTTTCAGCCATCCTGGAAGACCATGGCGCCGAGACCGACGAAGGGTCGTGGCTGGCCGCTATTGGGGGTGACGCCCCCAACGATGATGCCGACGTTTTCGCACGCTCGCTACCAATGTCGAAAGTGCAGAACGACTGTTTGTTGGCGTACGAGATGAACGACGAACCGCTTCCGCCAGATCACGGCTTTCCGGTCCGGATTATCGTCCCTGGCTGGTATGGCGTCAACAGCGTCAAATGGGTAGAGGAACTTCGCGTGATGGACCGTATGCTGGCCGGTGAGAAGTGGGAGCAGTACACCCACTGGCAGCAGGATTTCTATCGGATGAAGTTCGATCCGGATCGCGAGGCGACCGAGCACGACGACCTGGCGGAATTTGACACCTGGGAGCAATTCACTGGCGATGCGGTGGCCAGTCCCTACCTGTACGATCAAAACGTGATGTCGCTCATCGGTTACCCGACCGATAACTCGTCGGTCGAACCGGGGCCGGATGGGAATATCGAGATCATTGGCGTAGCGTGGGCTGGTGACGACCGAGTCGAATCGGTCCACCTGTCCGCCGACGATGGTGACACTTGGCACGAGGCGCGGTTCGTTTCGCCCGACGAGGGGCCAGGTGTGTGGCGGCTGTTCCGATGTGTACTCGATTTGCCGGCCGGCGATCACTATCTCGTCTCGCGAGCCACTGACGAACACGGTCGGTCACAGCCATCTCGCACTTCTGACCCGGGAACCGAAAAGAAGGAAGTTGATCCCGACGAATACCCGTGGAACCGCGAGGGATATGGGAACAATGCTTACACGAGTTACGGCGTCGATTTCACCGTCAAGCGGTAGTAACTCGACAATCCCGACCGTGGCCGAAGGGCTCGCTCGAGCAGTTCGATCTGACGCCTTCTCCGATGTAGTCGGCCGTTCGCACCATCCGATTTTCGGAGATGTCGTGATTCGTTCACCGAAAATGGTCCTCCGTCTCCCGATGAGGATCTCACGACCGATTGCGTAACGTGGCGTCGTTCGCTGACCGATGGCCCCACTTTCTTGGTTACTCGTTCCAACCGCGCCCGACGCAGAACGGCTGCTGCGTGCCGGAAGTAACAACGTATTTTCAAAATGCGCTTTGAGGGAGATGGGTAGATATTGGCTGCCGCGGTTCGATGGCTCGCAAATTCACTCTATCGGATGTTGTATCGCTCAATCTCGATTTTGAAACGGTTCTGGTAATATATCAAATATTCTATAATACTTATGTGGGTCTCGAATGACCCTCCGTTTGAGTGATCCGCTTCAATGACTCCAACCACAGCGACTGATCGTGCGTATCGAACCAGAATTGACTGTCGCCGAACGAAAGGTCACAGGAGGGCCGATCGATGAACGACGCGCTCCGGAGAATCTACAGGTTCATTACCGAACACAATCTAATAGTGCTCGCTCTTCTGTTGGTTCTTACAGCTGGTATCGGTGCGGGGACGACTCAGCTCCAGGTTGGCGACGGAAGCGACGCCAGCGACACCGGGGGCGACACCCGTGTTGCCCAGAAAATGGAGTACGTACAGGACAGCTACGGGGACGAAAACGGATCGACGGGTGCTGACACCAGCCAGGTTGCCGTCTACGTCCGCACAGAGGACACCGCTCTCTCGAAAAGGGCGTTGCTAGACTCGTTGCGCTTCCAGCGGACGGCCCGAGAGAACGAATCAGTCGCGGCCGCTCTCGGTGACCGGGAAGTTCTTGGCGTCGCTAACCTCATTGCCAAGCGAGTAGCAGGAGATCCGGACGCGAGGATCGACGAGCAGATTGCGGCGCTCGAGGCCGCAAGCGAGCCGGAAGTCGAGCGCCACGTCAGGCAGACGCTCATCGAAGGTTCGTCCGCAATGGCGCTGTTACCAGAAGATTACGAGCCCGGGACGGCGACAGCCGAAAGCCACCGGATGGTCTTCCCGTTGGCTGACGACGACACTCGGTCTGCGGCGACCACCGCCCTCTACGAAATCGCCTCCAAGCGAGACGGCCCCGAGTACTTTACTACAGGCGAGCATGCGAGCGACGCGAGGACGGACGAGTACCTCCAGAACACGATGATGCTCATCGTCCCTGCTGCACTCTTGATGATACTCCTCGTCCTCGCGTTCTCCTATCGCGATCTCGTTGATGTCCTCGTCGGCTTTACCGGTGTCATCCTTTCGGTAGTGTGGATGTTCGGTATCCTCGGGTGGCTACGCATTCCAGCCGGTATATCGCTGATCGTCGGCCCAGTACTCATCGTCGGTCTGAGCGTCGATTACGGTCTCCACGTGTTCATGCGCTACCGCGAACAACGCGGCGACGGGGCGATCCGAGAACCGATGGTTCGCGGGCTTTCCTCGGTTACGACCGCGCTCGGACTGGTGACCCTGACTGCGATGGTCGGGTTCATGTCCAACGTCACCAACGACGTCACGTCCATCAGACAACTCGCGTACGCAATCTCGCTCGGGGTCCTCTCGACGTTCGTGATTTCGCTGACCCTGGTACCCGCGCTGAAGGTCACGATCGATCGGTTCCTCGAGAGGTTCGGCCTCGACCGGCAGAACCAACCACTCGGAAAGACCGGACGGATCAAGCCGCTGCTGTCGAGTGGCGCGTCGCTCGCCAAGCGCGGCGCGCCCGTCGTAATCGTCTTCGCGCTCGTGGTCGGATCGGCTGGTGCGGTCGCCTGGACGGACCTCGACCGGCAGTCGGTCCAGCATGGCGACAGCGACGTCGCAGAGTGGAAACAGAATCTCCCTGGGCCGCTCGCCTGGGAGGTCTCCGAGGAGTCGAAACAACGAACCTACGTGAACGACCATTACCGGGCCGCCGACGAAGACGCCCGGAGCCGGTCGAGCGTACTCATAGAAGGGGATGTGACCTCCTCGGCGGCTCTCGAAAGCGTTCAAACCGCTCACGATTCTGCTGCCGATTCCGCAGTCGTCTACCGACAAGGTGGCACTGTCCCGGTGACGTCACCGCTGACCGTGATGGCGGAGGTTGCCGCTGAAGACGAAGCGTTCGCCGAAACGCTGGCGGCTGCCGATACTGACGGTGACGGTGTTCCAGACCAGAACGTCGAGGCGGTGTACGACGCGCTGTACACCGCCGCGCCGGACCGGACTAGCCGGGTTATCGACCGCGATGATGGCGAGTACCACTCGGTACGCGTGGTCGTCCCGGTCGAATCCGACATCACAATTGCTGACCGGGCCGACGGTATGCGAACAATCGCCACCGCGGCCGACGGGGTTGATGGCATGTCGGCAGTGGCGGTCGGGTCCGGCACGCTCAGAGAAGCTAAACTGTCCCAGACTGCTGACAGCATCCTTCAGACGCTGATCGTGGCGCTTGTAGCGGTCGGCGTTCTGTTGACGGTAGTCTACAGGCTGCTCATCGGCAGCGCCTCCCTCGGGGCCGTAACGGCCGTGCCGATCGTGCTCGTATCGGCGCTGGTCATCGGTGGCATGTGGCTGTTCGCCGTCCCGCTGACGGTACTGACGGCCCTCCTTTTGAGTCTGGTCATCGGTATCGGTATCGACTACAACATCCACATTAGCGACCGCTTCGCCAGGGAACGTGACCGTGGGCGCTCTGTCCAGGCAGCGCTGGTCGAGGCCACGACCGGCACGGGTGGCGCATTGCTCGGAAGTACGCTCACCTCTGCCGGTGCGTTCAGTGCGCTCCTCTTACACCCTCACCCGCAACTTCGGAATTTCGGGACGCTAGTCGTGCTCGCGATGACCGCATCCTTCATCGTTGCCGTATTCGTCCTCCCGAGCATGCTCTCCGTGTGGGCTCACTACGGCCCCTCCCTGCCGAACGATCCCGACACTCCACCCGAACCCTCCGTTCCCGGGGACGACTAAACCAGTCGATCCTTCCTGCCGCCTCGTCGGGTCTCTACAGGCGGAGCAGAACGAGTGCCTTGGGATCGTCCGGAAATTTTCGATTTCCGTGATCAGGCGAATCGGAGATTCTCGAACGACTTGCCCTCGAGGCGGTTCGCAGTGTGTCCGTCGCTGGTAGTCCAACACACCGTGAATAGATCGCCTCTCGTCTCCGGGTGACGACATCGATCAGGACAGGTCCCGCATGAGATCGCGCCAGTGCGGGTCTATCTTTCCTCAAGGAGAGAATCCCGCCGTTTACGGCAGGAGTGAATCCGACACGTCCCACACAACCCACCGTCGATGGCATGGTGGATATTCAACGCTAATCCGTAGCACTAAGTAACTCTACCTACATAGGCTATGTATGGCGATTCAGGCCACTCGTACCTACGTTGGTTCCATTCAGAACCACCGGCAGGTCTGCGATGGCCTTGACTCGCTCGGAGATTCCGCCTCGAAAATCTGGAACGTCGCACGCTGGACAGCCGACCGCGTATGGGACGCAACTGGTGAAATCCCAGACGAAGGTCCGCTCAAATCGTATATGAAGAACCAAGCGTGCTGGAAAGACTTGAATGCACAATCCAGTCAAAAAGTCATCGAAGAACTTTCTGACGCTTTCCAGTCATGGTTCGACCTGCGACACAAAGACGACAAGGCGAATCCACCCGGCTACCGCAAACACGGCGACGAACGACCACGTTCCACGATCACGTTCAAAGCAGACGGGTTCAAACACGACCCCGGAACAATCGAGTCAGACTCAGGAAGGGGAAGAACCTCAAAGAACACTTCTCGGACTTCATCCTCTGTGAGTACCAGACTCGTCCCGACGTAGACCTTACAGAAGTCAATAAAGTACAGAACGTTCGCGCGGTCTGGAACGGCGACGAGTGGGAACTACACTTTGTCTGCAAAGTCAGTCTCGAAACGAACGACTCAGCAGGCGACGAAGTGGCTGGTATTGACCTCGGTATCACGAATATCGCCACGGTCGCGTTCCCTGACGAGTACGTCCTGTATCCCGGCAACTCACTCAAGCAGGACAAACACTACTTCAAACGTGCCGAGTACGACACGGAAGGTGAGAACGGCCCGTCTGAGAAGTCAATGTGGGCGCGTCGCAAACTCACAGACCGTGAGACACACTTCTACCACGCTTGCAGACACCATCATCACAGAGTGCATCGAACGCGATGTTGGAACGCTCGCAGTGAGTTGGCCCGAAGACGTGCGAGAGTCGGACTGGGGGAAGACGGGAAACAAGAAACTCCATACGTGGGCGTTCGACCGCATCTACCAGTACCTCGAATACAAAGGCGAAAAACGTGGTGTTGAGGTGTCGAAGGAGAACGAGTGGGACACCTCAAAGACCTGCTCGAAGTGTGGTGACGACACGAAGTCCAACCGCAAACATCGTGGGTTGTACGTCTGCTCGTCGTGCGGGTTAGTCGGAAACGCGGATTGCAACGGGGCAGAGAATATGCGACAGAAGATAACTCCGAGTCCTCACGGTGAGGATAGGAGTAACGGCTGTGTGGCACAGCCGTCGGTACACTTGTTCGACCGCGAGAGCGGGATGTTTCACACGAGAGAACAAGCCGTGTCGTAAACCAGCAAATATCCCACCTGCGGTACGGGAAGCCCCGTCGTCGTCGGGCTCTGCCCGACTGCCTGAGGGATCTTCGATCCCGCTCCGTTTACGACGGGGGGATGTCACCTCGTATGACGTTGATGGACTGTCGTCACCGTCTAGTTTCGCATTTCCGCCGATATTTATAATGGTATTGATTAGTATAGGTACTAGATGTTGTAGTAATGCACAGACCACACAAAACACCTGCTGACAGTCGATCGACAGCTCTTCCACGAGTTTTGGAAGCGGCCGACACGCATTTTGCTGGAATGAATCCCTTCTCAATCAGGTCTTGGTCGTTGTAACCGAACTGACCCGGTCAGTCCTCTTCGAGAGTGGGAAGTCAGACGGCCGTCTCCACCGACGAGAGATACGGCCCAGATGGGGTCGATTCCGCGGCCAATCGGTAAACGAAAACAGCAACTGGATTCGTCCCCACCGACCGATGACTGCGATATCGAGAATCACCCTCTAGTCGAGGAAATTGTAATACATGCACAATTCCAATCCCCATCGATATTGTCAGGAATAACATCAATACTGGGCCGCGACGGCAAAGCCGTCCTCAGAACGCTTCGCGTTTTGATGGGCCACACGAGAGTGTAACTCTCGTGGACGTCAGTGGGTCTGGTACGCTGGCAGCCAGCCGATGTACGTACTGCCAGATTATGTGATGCGTGCGTCCGTCGCTAAAAGTGCGAAGAATTGCTCGCGACTTCTGAAGCGAACACGCCCAGCAGATTAGCCCACGGAGTGCCGCTATGAGTGCAATGGGCTTCGGCGTATAATAGCGATCGGGGAAAAGAGCCGCAATTCGGGACCGAGACTCGAGTCACAACCGAACGAATGGCCGCCAACATCCGCTGATGTTGGTTGGCCCAGTTTCGTGCGGGTCACTCAGACGTCTCGAGCCTGACGTTGTCGTACATGCGTTTCACGCCCGTCTCCCAGATAATATTCATTCCGATCGCAACGGTCGCGGCTCCGTCGACGTCGCTTACGTCGTAGCGAAACGTCTTCCAGCCGGAGTGATTCTCGACGTCGTTGCTCCGGTCGAAGTCCGTTTCGACGAGTTCATCCGAGGCTTTCGGCCCGGCGTAGAACGCGACCTCCGTGAGGATGTTGAACGACTTCTGCTCGCTATGCACGTCGAAGAGCACAGAGTTGGCATCCGAGAGATCGACCGTCTGGGCGACCCAGATCGTTCCGTCGTCGGCGCTCCCGTCTAAATAGAACTGGGTCGATGCATTCCCGTCTGAGGCGTTCCTCGTAACGGTTTTTACACCGTGGTCGATCTTGCCGGACGAGTCACCCGGCTTCACGGGGAGATCTTTCCCGATCATCCAGCCGTCGAGGTCGTTCTCGAACGAGCCGTTCTGCACGGTCGTCGGCGCCTCAAACCCTGGATCTGTCTCATCGCCACCAGGATCGTTCTGGTTCGGGTCTGACCCGTCTGGGTCAGAGTGAGGTTCGTCGTCTTCGTTCGACGGTTCGCTCTGTAACATGCCCGTGCAACCGGCGAGAACCGCACCGAGGGCGGCCGTGCCAGCGCTCAGGAATTTTCTGCGCCGCATCGATCGTGATCGACGTGCGTTCGGGTAAGGTGTCTTGTGGAAGCTAAAACGGGCTTTTGTGCTACTGCTGAACGGTCGGATAACCGGTTGTTACCATGATACATGGTGCCGTGGAGATTTCCCGGTCGCTCCACTAGAGACGGGAGATGATCTCAGGACGGGAAACGGATCCGAGATTAAAAATCACGAGAACGACACCGGCAATCACGGTATGAACGTTCCCAAATACGCCGATTGAGGGGTTCTGCCCGGTCGCACCGAGCCCAGCAATCACACTACCGATGAGTATGAGCGTCCTGCCGCCAACGGATGGCGAAATGCTGATGTCGGGGTCGACGATGCGGATGATTCCGTCTGCAAACAGAGCACCGAAGGGGCAACAAGCGAAATGTCGATTGTACGGCGCGTTGACGGTACGAGGGCGGCGATCAATCCAACCACGAGGTGATCGACCACAATGGAAACGATGCCTTCTCGACGTGCGGGAGCCGCCAGGCCGCATAGTACTACACGCCGGGCAGGAACAACAGAATCACACTGCCGACGGCGCGAAGTACAGTTCTCCCGTTGGAGATGTCGTCAATCGACCGAATCACGAGTCCGAAGAAGATGATGCCGAGGATCGTGAACCCGGCTTTGTTGAGCAGGTCGAAGCCATTTCGATCCCCGTCCACGTCTACAGGCGGAGGAGGCCGAGTGCCTCGAAGTCAAGCCTCGAGGCGGTTCACGAGCGACATAGCCAAAGTAACTCTACAACCTGCTTGCTTCTCGAACTGGCCTAACTAGATCGTGTCTGGGCGTCCCAAGATGTTGAGCGGAGCTATATTATCGAATAGATGACTATCACCACGACTGGAACGGCGAGTAACGTAATCGCGCTAACGACTGGTTTTTCGCGACGAGACGCCGCTGTGGCGTACAATGCAGCAAAGACGGCGATCATTCCGAGATAGCGCAACAGTTCCGCCGTGCGGAGCTCAGCAGCGCCGGACAGCAGTATGGCTGAGACCGAAACCTCTCCCGCAAACGCAGGCCCGATAATGAACCAGACGAAATCCACAAACCACTGGGCGAGATACCCCCATACCGCGACAACACCAATTTCCCAGGTCGCCGCATCTGGTCGGTTTCGCGCGTATGCGAGGGTACCAACCACAACTGGCAACAAAGCCGCAATTCGTTCCAGTTCGATCGTCCACGCTGTCGTTTTCATCAATAAGAACGACTGTAAAGCCAGGCCGAGCGCGACGATACTGCCCATCAAACAAGCGAACGTTCGCCTGTCCAAATCGGCGACTGACGAGCGAGACGATAGAGAAGTGGGCATGCCACAACTTTCTTCGCAGAACCCAAGCACTTTCTGTTTTATGTTTACCGCTCGTTAGCTCCTCTGCCTGGTATCCAGGTTTTTACTGAGAGCCGTTATCAGTCGCCACTCTTTTGCGATAGAAGCCGTGAATCAGAAGTGTGTCTGACAACGATACTGACGGCAGCAACGAACAGACCCACGGTGCTGCGGATGACCAAGATGGATCCGACGGACCGTCCTTCCGAGAGCGCGTCGAAGAAATGCGCCAAGAAGGCGGTGAAGACGGTGACGGCGAGCAGCCCCAAAGCCCGTTCGGCGGTGGAATGGGTGGCATGATGGGCGGCGGAAACCCGATGGCGCAGATGATGGGTGGCATGATGGGTGGCGGTGGCGGCCCACCAGGCATGGGTGGCGGTGGCGGCCCACCAGGCATGGGTGGCGGTTCCGGTGGTCCTGACGGTCGCGGCGAAGAGGTCGGCAACGAGGAACTCGTTCAGGAAGTCCGACAGCTTCGTGACGAGATGCGCGACCAAACGCGTGCGCTCGGGCGCATCGCTGACGCTATCGAAGACTCGTAGAACAGGTGTAACACAGCCGAACCGGATGGTATACGACTCCATTCTGCACCTATAAACACCGCATTCATCTGTGCTCTCCCCAGTTTTCACACGTATCGGGGAGCTTATCAATTTGTGATACACGATACGTCTCGAACTCGAGATCAATCGTGTTTGTCCTACTTCTAGTGAATTCTGATGAATACCCTCATCCTACGCGCTCGCTTACTTGCCCTCTGTGAGGATGGGGCCTCTCAAGTACGGCACGTACATGAACCGACGCTTGCACAAACTGCCGTTCCACAAGTTTGAGCAACACGTTCGTTACAAAGCAACGTGGAACCAGATTCCGTGTGAGACTGTTGAGTCGCTCTACAACTCGAAGTCGTGTTCGTGCTGTGGACACCGTGGCTACCGTTAAGGGAGACGATTCCGGTGTACGAATGATTCGTGTGAGGTTCAGCAAGACCATGCTGACCGGAATGCGAGTGTGAATGTGGCGTGGCGAGCGTTGGCGAAATACGCTGCCGGAGACGTTGAATCGGTGAATTACCGGACTCAACCCAACAACCGGCTGTTCGGAAGGTGAGCCTGTCTAAGTCGGGACGTTCTGTAAATCACCCAACCCCATCCCGCGAATTCGCCTCGCGTGGAGTGCTATCAGAATAGACTGCGGGAACAAGAAAAGCCACGGTCTCCCCGACCCGTGGTCGGTTACCGAAGAGCGGAGACTCCCGTTCCACGACAACAGTGCCGTCTTCGTCCAGATTACAGCGCAGACGGATCGATCCGAATTCGAACCTCGATCTCGTCGGGGTCGTGGATGATGAAACCGCCATCCGTCTCGCTTACTAGAATCTCTCGGCTTTCCAGTCGCGATTGCACAGCAGTGAGAGCGTCCTGATCCGGGACAATCACCTCGAACCACGACAGCCCACGCCCATTGACAGGGGCTGTTCGGTGCTGCCAGGTATTCGCGCCGATATGGTGGTGATATCCACCCGCGGACACGAACGCTGCGGCAGGCACGGTCGTTTGCAGGTCGAACCCGAGGGTGTCCACGTAGAAGTCCCTGAACGTGTCCAGCGAAGAGACTTCAAGATGGATGTGTCCGATATCCGTTTCGGGAGGGGCCTGCGTGTCGCCCGTGGCCACGGCTTCGATGCTGTCGAGGTCAAGCGGCTCTGTACTGATCCGAACACGGCCGTCGTCGCTGCGGGGCCACTCGTCGCGTGGGAAGTCGCGGTAAATTTCGATCCCATTCCCTTCCGGGTCAGTGAGGTACAGGGCCTCGCTAACCCAGTGGTCGGACGCGCCGCCGAGGTGCCAGTGGGTCCGTATCCGAGCCAGCGCATCACCGAGCGCCGCCCGCGAAGGCACTCTGAAGGCGGTGTGGTAGAGCCCGGCACCCGACCGGTGCCGTGTCGGTGCGTCTGCGTCACCCTCCAAGACGAGCAGCGGGTTGTCCGCATCACCGAGAACGGAACGTGTTTCGGATTCTTCGAGCACACTAAGGCCAACGACGGTTCGGTAGAACTCGGTCAGCTCGTCGAGGTCGTTGACACGGAGTGCAGTTCGACCGATACGTGTCTCCTGCGGGAGCGTGTCAGTATTCGATGGCGTGGTCATGGTGGACATCTCAGAGGCCGATGTTGAGCGCGTACGGCCAGGCGGTTCCACTGAGTGCGACGAGTACGAGCGCAGCGCCAAAGAGCGTAGCGTTCTTCAGGAAGTCCGTCATCTCGGACTGGCGTTGTTCGGGGTCGTCGACCGTCCAGAAGCCGCGCATGACCGGCGTCACGCCCTAGAAGAATAGCGCGATCACCACTGCCCCGGGAAGTGGGTAGACGCCGAGTGCGATGGTAAGCCCACCCACGATGAGCATGAGGCTGGACACGATAACGGCAAACTGCAGGTCTGGAACGCCCTTGGCCTTGGCGGAGCCACTCATCCCGTCGAGGTCCGTGAAGTGACTCAGGCCCATGAACCCGAGCAGCAGACCGAAGACGAGACGGCCGACCAGGAAGGGGAGGCCGCCAGCTGTAGTCTCCAGCGCCATTAGGCTACCATCTCGGGCTGGCCGCCGGCCATTTGGACGATCTGCCCCGTCACGGCCTCATTCGAAAGCAGGTGGAGCACGTCATCGACGATGGCCTCGGGGGCCGTCCACTCCGAGAAGTCGGCATCAGGAATCGCTTCGCGATTCCCTGCCACGTCGATGAGAAACGGGGCGATCGCGTTGACGCGGAAATCGAGTTCGACGTCGAAACAATTAGGGACGCCATCGGCATCGCCGGAACCACCCACAACGCCCTCCGCGTAACCCGCACGGGTGGCATTAACGAGTGGAAGGGTATCGCGTCGGCCACTGCCGCCCGCAACGCCGTCTACGCGTCCTTGTTGGCCAGCGATGGTATGGAGGGACCCAAGAACCTCTTCGAGGGACAGAAGGGGTGGAAACAGGTGATCAGCGGCTAGTTCGAGGTCGATCTAGACCCAAGCTGCACCCGCATCCATGACGTCATGACGAAGCGATACGTTGCGGACACGTACGCCCAGTTTGCTGTCGAGGGCATCATCGAACTGGCCGAACAGGAGAATCTCAATGGGAGCGACGTCGAACTTGTCGACCTAGAGACGTTCGCCGGCGCGAAGCTCATCATCGGTGGTGGCGAGGGTGATCGCCACACGGTTGAGACGAAGGCACAAGCCGACCATTCGCCTCCATATATGCTGGCGGCAGCACTTCTCGACCGTGAAATGGGCAACGGCCAGTACGAACCGGAACGTATCAACCGTGATGACATCCAGTACCTCCCTCGGCACGTCACCGTCGAGGAGGACGAGGCAGTTACTGAACGGTTCGAAGCCGGGGAGATGCCTGCTCGCGTGACGGTCGAACTCGAGGACGGCACTACCCACGTAGTCGAGACGGACGCCTTCCAAGGCCATCCGACGAACCCGATGAGCTGGGATCAGATCGAGTCCAAATTCCACGACACGGCTCTGGCACTCACCTCGACGAAGATCGTCGGGACGATGCCGTTGCGACGGTCAGGAAGCTAGAGTCGCATACCGTTGACGACCTCGTTAACTTGTTGACGGAGGCCGTTTTCCCGTCCGTTGAGTCCCGCTAAACGGTCTATCCGCGTCGCTAAGTTTTCCGTAGACATCCCTCATATTCAGATCAACCTGATCATTGCCCCCCGCACTAAGAATACAGACACCGAAGCTGCTACCGGATTATGGTCGACCGCACGTTCGAGTTCCTGCATCACAACGAGCGCGAAGAGAAGCCCCGGGAGAAAGGTATCACGGAGATTCGGGGACCGTATTACGATCCCATGGGGCCCCGCGAACTCCGCGACATCCTCGAGACGATGGGGCAGTACGTCGACATCTACAAGTTTAGCGGCGGCTCGTTCGCCCTGATGCCGGAGGAGGCCGTGACGGAGCTAATCGACGTCTGTCACGAGTACGACGTCAAGGTGTCCACGGGCGGGTTCGTCGAGAATGTCCTTATCCGCGATAACGACAAGGTCGAGCAGTACTTCGAGGAGGCCGAACGGCTCGGGTTCGATATTGTAGAGCTTTCGAGTGGTTTCCTCGCGATTGGAACCGACGACATGGTACGGATGACTGAAGTCGTGGCAAATGACTACGAAATCGATCCAAAACCGGAGATCAATGTCCAGTTCGGAGCAGGCGGCGCTACCGATCCCGAGATTCTCGAGGAGCAGGGCCAACAGGACCCCGAGCAGGCCATCGAGGAGGGCCGTCGCCACTTAGATGCCGGCGCCGAGTTACTGATGGTCGAAGCCGAAGGCATCACTGAGGAGGTGACTGAGTGGCGAACCGACGTCGCCTACCAGATCGCGAACGAACTCGGGATCGAGAATCTCGTGTTCGAGGCGCCGGGTCCCGAGATGTTCGAGTGGTACATCAAGAACTTCGGCCCCGAGATCAATCTGTTTGTGGACAACTCCCAGATCGTCGAACTGGAATGTATGCGCTCTGGCCTCTGGGGCAAGGCAACCACCTGGGGGCGGACTGTTACCTGGAAGGGTACTGATCAGTAGCTAAAACCTATGTTGGTTGGGCAACAGCAATCACCATTCACTACGATAATTTCTATACAAACCTTCATTCTACACATTGTGTCAATCAGCATAATGGATTAGGTTACGGTACAGTCTGGCCGGAGTCTTTGTCGATTCGGTGTACCAGGAGACAAGTAGTGGTCGTGACTCTCAGACGCCCCTCCCTTGGCGGTCTGTGGCTGTTTATACGAGAACGCGATCGGATTTGTCTCGAACGACTGCTTGCATCGGTTCGAACAGAAGTAGTACATCTCACTGTCGTGGGTGACGCTCGGGCCGCTGTCGTCGATCCGCATCCCACAGACTGGGTCGCGGTACTGACCGGCCACTCCGAGCCCACGACGGTAGACGTAGTGGAGAAATCCGGAGAGTGCGAACGCGGTGATGTTGAGGTAGAACGTATAAGGAACACGTCTTCTTCAAGGAGCGACTGGAATCCACGGCGACGCCGGTGTGATCACCGGCGTCCCTGTCGGGGCTGCATTATCCCAACGAACCGATGACCACGAAGAGATAGTAGATCCCGACGTAGCTGGCGTTGATCGTACAGGCGATACTGATGCCGATGCCGATTCCGATGCCGATGCCGATGCCGCCGACGAGCGCGTTCCTTCTCACCCCAATAATAACTTGAGGCGAACATAACCGCCTCCGCGACGACGATGAACAGAGGCGCGTGCCCGATCCAGCCCAGCGGGGCTGTCAGATACGTCCATCCACCACCCTGGCTCGCAAGTAACTCGTAGCCGCTCTCCGTGACGAACGCGAATATCGCTGGTCCGAAATACGTCGCTGCCGTCCCGTACTCGCCGGCCAAGCGAAGGCCGACGTATCCCATGAACGTGATGAGGAGCGCCCACGCAAACGGCATGTACGCCGGCCCATGTGAACGCGGAGAAAAAATGGAGCGTGAGATGCTTCCAGTCGGCGAATCCGTAGCCTGCCGACTGACTCACCACCCCCGTTGGCTGACAGCATAGTGCTTTTGGACTAGCGACGCCGCTTGTTTCACGAACCGGAAGAGTGTCTTAGGCATATTCACTCACACACACTCTCTCTCCGCTTCGCTTTCACCATTAGAGCGACGCTATCCTCTCGCAGTCTGGGGATTCCATAGAGGAGTGCCGTTCCGAAAGGTACTGACTTGGAATACATCTCACACGTAGCAGTCAGGGAGCTTTTAACGGTCCCGAGTCCAGGATACGTTTGTGAGCACGACGGATCCGAAAGCGATGGCGAAATCTGTGTTCAACGGTGACGCTCTCGAACGGTTTGTGGTGGCGAGCACGTGGTTGAACCTGCTATTTGCGGTTCAGGTGATCGCCGGACTCTCGTTCGCGTACGCCACTGGGGAGACGGGACACCGAATTACACTCTTTTTGATCCCATTTATCTGGAGTACTGCCTCTGTCTGGGTCGTCTGGCACACGCAACCCACCCCAGCACAGCGTCGCTTTCGAATTTTCGCCGCAGTCGTTGTCGCGGCGTATCTGCTGGTGCTGTTCTACCTCTCGGGGTTACTTCAATCGAGTACGCCGCTCATGGAACAGATAACCGGACCGAACGGGATCGCGATCACCTGGGGTCGGTCGCTGGGTTGGAGCCCGGTACTGATGTATACCGGAGAGCGGATCGCGTTAACGATCGTTCCGTACCAAGCGATCGGACTGGCCGCGCTGGCCTATCTCGTCTACGATGCGCTCCTCGAACTCGCCCGGTCGACGATCGGGGGCGTTATCGGAGCCGCTGCGTGTCCGGCGTGCGTCGGACCGGTACTCGCCCCGCTGCTCGCAGGCGGTGCCAGCGGTTCCTCGTTGGTCTTGGCAGTTGGGCGGTACGGGTACGAAATCGCAACGGTCCTATTTCTCGTCGCGATCACGATCCTCTATCACCGACGGCGTCTCCACCGTCTCTACGCAAGCATCCGGTGATGAGCGGACGAGTCCGGCATAAGTGAGCGGATTGTAGCCGCGGGCCTACTGACGGCCCCTTCGCTTGCCTACAAACCGAACTTTGCCGACGTACTTGTGTGTTTGATTGTGAGTAAAAGACAATACATCGCGGGAACGGGCGTACTGGTATCGAGCGGAGCGATCGGTGCTACGGAGACTGGTCGCGCACACGAGAACAACAATTCCTCCGATCGGACGGTCGACTCGTCGTCCTGAGCGAGATACGCGTACAGCTGGGCCGGCTGTGGCTCCTCGAGGAGATCTGCAATCCAGAGGAAGTCTTGGACGATGTCGTCGTCGGCACGGTGTAGGGTGCGTGACACAGGCCATTCTTGATTACAGTTTACAGGGAACTAATAAAGGGTATTTGAGCCACTCCGCTGGCGTCGCGACGAGATGCTCCTCGAGGTCGCGCGTCCAGTACGTCGTCAGTCCACCCGGGCTACACCGCTCGCACAACTGCAACGGGCTTTCGAGATCACCGAGTTCTACCTGGAACCGCGTCAGTGCTACGAGCTCGTCGACGACGAGACCGCAGCCGTCGCAGGCGTGGTGGTCGCGCTCGTTGGGTTCCGGCCGCGTCTGAATGGAGTAGTCGACACAGATCGGGTGGGTTACCCGCTCGTTTTGCCCCAGATATGCGCCTCGCCAGTCTCGGTGCCGTGCGGGGCGTACAGAAGGCACACACCCAACGTGCGTTTGCTGCATCACTCGTCCTCCGCGTCGGCGTCGCGGGCAGCCGTCCAGCCCCGGTGGAAGACGGCCAACTGGCTGGTCGAGTCGAAGGCAGTGCTGCTCGGCTCGTGGACGAGGACTTGGTTCTCGGGAATGGGTGTGACGATGTTCGTGTCGACGAGCTCACTGACCAGATTGTGGGCCGTCGTATCGTCGACGTCCCCCGTTGCGATGCTGGCGGCGTCACGGTCCTGAGCGAGCCGCGCTTGCTCGAACTTTTCGTAGTCGGCACTCGTGTTGTCGCGAGGATTGGGATCTGCCACGGTGTATGACACCGCGCACGCTGCTGCACGCTGCACGCCTGTCGGCGCAGACAAAATCCCACCGGAGCATCTCAACGGCGGTAGTCCCTTCGCTTGGCCTAGACCAGTATTACCCAACGGACCAATGGTGTAGCAGACTGTGTAGGTCAATGGGCTACTTAGGAGGATTCGATATTCTCGAGTCGGCTTGACGAAGAACGTCCATAATTCCTTCACCGTCTGCCGGTCGAGGAGCTGACGGCCCGACAGCGCGAGGTTCTGGAGACTGCCTATCGGGCAGGATACTAGGCCCGGCCGCGAGAGAGTACTATCGACACCCGGGAGATGACGGCGCAGTGAGTGAGCGACAGCGCGGTGCTCGCTAGGTACGTCGCGTCAGGATTCACGTTCCTCGGCCCGCTGGCACGTCCATGGACAGTCCGGCCGACGGCGGCAACGACGGAACGGGACGAGTGACCAGGCGGCGCGTGCTGTTGACCAGCGCGACGGTGGCGACGGCCGGCGTGCTGGCGGGCTGCAGCAGTGGCGACGGCAGCGACGATTCGTCTGACGGCGGCGGTTCGACCTCGTCCGGGGACACGCCCGAGGCGACGGAGACGCCGAATTCCACCCCGCCCGGCGCCGACATCCTCGGCGGTCCCGACGACCTCCAGTCCAGTGCCGAGGTCCGCGCGACGGTCCTCGAGGAGGACCAGGGCGCCGGCCGGTACGTCTTCACGCCGGCAGTCGTCTGGCTGGAGCCCGGCGGGACCGTCTTCTGGAACTTCGAGGAGACCGACCACACTGTGACGGTCTATCACCCACAGTACGACAAGCCGAACCGCATCCCCGAGGGCGTCGAGACGCCGTTCAGTTCCGAATTCGCCAGCAGCGGCGAGCCAGGCACGGGGTTCAACTTCGTCTTCGACGTCGAGGGCGTCTGGAACTACTTCTGCAAACCCCACGAGGATCGCGGCATGGCGGGCATGGTGATCGTGGGCGAACCGCAGGGGGGCGGCGGCACTGCCCCGCCGACGGACGTCGAGAGCGCGAACGCGTCCGAGAAGCTGGCCCGCCTGCTCGAGGTCGCCGACATCGGCGAGTCGAGCGACGTCGTCGATATCCCACGGTACGAGTTCTCGGAAGGAGAATCCTACACCTTCGAGACGCTCTTCCGGACGAACGACGGGACCCGCGAGTCCACTGAGACGTGGCGGGTCACGGCGGTCGACGGCGACGACGTGACGGTCGAGGTCACCTCGGAGGTGGACGGCGAGACCACGACGCAGACGTTTTCGGGGACTCATGAAACGATCTACGACGCCGCTGCCCGGCAGCTCACCTTCGACGCCTTCTCGGTCGCCCGGAGTCCACTTCGGGTCGCCGAGATGGGCGATCTCTCCACCGGCAACAGCTTCACCGTCCAGCGTAGCCAGTTCCCCAATCAGGACACCATCGACTGGAGCACGGCGACTGTCGAGGTGGCGGGGGAGACGACCTTCAACGGCGTCACCTGCACCGAATTTACGCTGCGACCTGACGACGCGGATCAGACACAGACGGCCTGCGTGGCCGACGACTACCCGTTTGCCGTCTCGCTACGCGTCGAGCAGGCCGGCACGACGACCATGGAGTTGACGCTCACCGATTCGGCTCGGCGATGACAGTAAGTAAATTTCGTCAAATTTGAAATTTCGCAGCTGTGATAGTATTAGCTGCGATACTCGTGATGGGAGCGATACCTACGTCAGCCGCAGCCGCGAATGCCCCTTTCCCTCAGCCTGCGATCCAGGAAACGGATACTGGAATCAGGGAAGTCACGACTGATCAGGTATTCAACGCTAATGGGAGTGGTGGCGATGGATCAGGGGCTATCGGCAGTGGTTTCGATGCCGACGACGATGGTTGGCAAATCACTGGGGATGCCAAGGGAGAAGGAGAATGCCACTCCTGGAGGGGGATCTGGTTCGATATGGACGACGCCCGCGTACGCGAACGGTGTCACTCTCCCTCGGGACGAACGATTACAAATTCCACGCGATCGATGCAGCGACGGGCACGGAACTCTGGAACTACTCGACGCAAACCAACGTACGGGCTGGCGTTTTTGATCTCGAGCGTCATGGCGAGCGCAACGATGGTTTCGCGATCACAAACCTCGATTAGCGGTCGCTCACCAGAAGACGTGGATCGATACTGACACACGCCGTTGGCATCGCCGTGAGACCACTCCCGCTCAGGGACGATTTCTGCGTCAACCCTGAGTCGGTCAGCAGCCTCGAGATAGTCGTACCACCACTCAAGTACGCTGTGGGCACTGTCGGGAAACGGGGCCTCCTCGTACTCGCGAGATTTTCCGTACGCTTCGAGCCGGCCACGCTCGAGGTCGACGTCACCCCACCTAACCACCATCGAGAAGGGCGTCTACTGGTAAACACTGGCGACAGCCGTAGACTTCGTGGTCGTTGTTTCCGAACATTCGTGCGAATCTGGGTGTGACAAACCACCCACATGATCGGCAGTCGGGCATGATTGCTCCCTTATATCGGTTCTAGGGGCACCACCGGTACAAATCATAACCGGACGTGTGCTACGGTTACACTACCGGCCACCCGAAACGACGAGCCTTCTCCGCCGACAGTCATGGGAGATCTCCGAATACAAAAGCCGTTGGTCGATTGTTGTTTCGAACGAACGGTTTCCGTGATGCTATGTGAGGATTCGATTAGCCGGAGATATCCTCGAGAGAAGGTGGTTCGAGGACACTCAGTGAAGAGAACCGAAGGTGAAACGTACCCTTGTTGGTGGGCCGAATTCCATGACAACACGGCCATGTTACAAACTACCTATTCCCACAGTCATATCTACCTGGGGGGTTTCGACGGGATATGGGATTAGAAGGAGAACATGCGCCAGACTTCACGCTACCGAGCACCGGCGGCGGCGAGGTATCGCTCTGGGACCGACTCGATGACGGCCCCGCCGTCGTCATCATTATCCGCGGTCACTGGTGTAGCTTCTGTGCCGAACAGCTCCAGACGTTCAGCGAGGTTGCCTACGACCTCTGGTTCAACGACAACGTCGACATTCTGCCAGTCGTGACCGATCCGCTGGAGCGGGTGACCGAAATGCGCGACCAGTACGACATCGAGATCCAATTGCAGGCAGATCCCGATGGGGAGGTCGCCGACCAGTACAGCGGCACCGAGGAGACGAGACACGGCCTCACAGGCATCGCAGCCGTCTACGTCATCGACGAGGAGGGAACGATTCGCTACGAACAGATCGCCGATCACCCGGCCGACCGAACGTACGGCAACTGGGTTCGGTACTTCATCCGCAACGATTACGAGGATCGGTTCGCCCAGTAACCGGCGGTCTCACATTTTGACGACCATTGTTACGAGGGTTTCACGACCTCCGAGTATGCGTTGTCATACGTGTCCTGTCGCAGAATTCCCCTCCTCAGTTTCGCGTTCTCACAGGAGGCGAGCACACGGTCGTACTTGTCGAGCTGTTTTCCGTAGTGTTCGGTGACGACGTCGGACACGGTCGCAGTTGGTACGCCCCATGGCTCGTGGACGACATCGCATCGAATTCTTCGCCCACGAGCGCCTGCAGTCGGTCGAACGAGCACCCGACCCGAACGGCAGCGCAAAGTTCGACCGCGTCCTCTCCAGACTCGAGCCGGGCCGGTAGAACGAGATGGGCTCGAACGTACGGACTGTGATCGCGACGTGACCCGTTCTCGTCACCCGTGTTCGGAGGGGAATTGGCGAATACAGATCAGGGGATGAGACGATCACGCGACAACTACTGTGTCTCCGCTCCACGTAACAGACGTATGACGTTCAATTTCGACCGTGTCATGACGATCACGTTCGACTAGTACAGCACCATCGTCGACATCGACGCCGCCGTCCAGGCCCTCGCCGACCACGTTGGCGACCCAGAACCAGTGTCGACCCTCTGGCGGCTCCGATCGCTCGAATACACGCTCGTGGCGAACCAAATCGACGCCTACCAGCCATTCTACGAGATGAACCGTGACGCGCTTCAGTACGCTCTGGACGTGTTCGATATCGATATACGGAAGAGGAACGCCACGACGTACTGGGAATCTACCACGAGTTCGAGGTCTTCGACGACGTTCGTGACGGTATCGATCGACTTTAGGAGGCTGGCTACGACTGTTACGTCGTCTCGAACGGTGATCCTGACATGCTGTCGTCGATGATCGCTCATGCCGGGATCGGCGACCTTCTCGAGGATTCAATCAGCGCCGACGAGGTGGAGACGTTCAAGCCCGCTGCGGAACTGTATCGCCACGCGGCCACGAGAACTGGGACACTGATCAACGAGATCTTCCACGTGACCGCTGGCTGGTACGACGTCATGGGTGCAAAACACGCCGGTATGCAGGGTGCGTGGGTCGACCGGAAGGGCTGACCCTGGGAGACAGTCGCAGGAAATCCTGATCTGACCGTCAAATCGCTCTACGATCTTGCAGAAGCACTCGACGTCTAATACGTCTTGGCCGCGTCAACTGACTTTCTCTGTGGATTCCGTCCACGAACGCGACTATGACTTTTTGACAGCAATCAAATCCTCATCAGCAACATCTCGAGGATCTTCCGTCCGTCCTCGATTCAGTCACCATCTACGGCGATCTCTCCGAAGGTGAAAGTGACCCCATTCGACGCCCGGAAGACCGACTGACTGGGCAAATCGATACGCGTGTCTCGGAGTCACAGCCGGTTCTCCGTCGCGTTCTCTCCTCGTTGCCAGTTCGAGATATCAATTGACACCAAACCATTCGACCGCACGAAGGGAGTCGGCCACCGCTCCGAATGGCGTCGCCGTCCGTTCTAGCCCCCGACCTTCAAAATCGACACCACGGCACTCGCTGAAAACATCTGCGAGCGTCAGATTCGACCTCGTACTACGGCCCCGTTCACTTCTCGAATCAGACCAGCTTGCGCTCCAGTTCCACCGACGGGGTATCTGTGAAATAGTTCGGATGGAGTCCGGCAGCTCGAGTTGCCAGTCGACCAGTTTATCACCAGTGAGAGAAACGGAAGGGTGAAACGAGTATCACCCACATTGAGCGTCGCGGGGGTCGCTGGGAAGCGGAATCGAACGCAACGGTGGCCTTTTCTTGTCCGAAGTTCTACTAATGGTATGCCCGTTGAAACAGATGCCGAAGTCCGGAACATACTCGACGAAAATACGGTCGCCGTCGTCGGTTGCTCGTCGACGCCTGGCAAGGATGCCCACAAAATTCCGAAATATCTCCAGGCACAGGGATACGAAATTATCCCAGTCAATCCCACAGTGGACGACGTTCTGGGCCAGCCTTCCTACGATACGCTCTCGGACGTCGAGGAGGAAATCGACATTGTGGACGTCTTTCGACCGAGTTCTGAGGTTTCCGGGGTTGTCGACGAAGCCCTGGCCCGTGACGACGTCGAGGTCATCTGGCTCCAACTCGGCATTCACGACGACGAGGCCGTTGCTCGAGCCGAAGCGGCCGGCCTGCGCGTCGTCCAAGATCGATGTATGAAACCCGAACATCAGCGACTGATCGCCTCGGCTTGAGCTACCCACGACTGAAGTCGTGGGTAGCTCAACGTTCCCTGCAGCATCCTCGTGGATCGTCGCGACCGACAACGTGCTTTCTTCTCCATCAGGATCTGTTAGATCGGTTGCCGTCCCGTTCATCGGGATCACTGTACGGACCTGCACCGGGACGTCAGAACCTGGTTCAACTGAGTCCCCGTCTCGAATCTCGAGGGGCGCAGTTGGAGCATCGTACTGGGTTGCGATCGTGATGGCGGACCCGTTGCTTGTCAATCGAGTATTTCCATGGGTGGCTGTCCAGTAGGTCCGAATCGACCGCTGAGAAAACCGCTCGAGGACGTCGTCGTGGGGGTGGCCGTACTGAGAGTCATACGAGCTCGAAATGACGGCGATGCGCGGCTGGGTGGCGTCGAGGAACTCGTTCCCGAACTCGATTGACTGCCGTGATGGCCAGCACTCAAGACAGTCGCGTTTAGTTCCGACCCGTACTCGTCGACGAGGTACTGTTCACTGGCTGTTTCTCCATCCCCGGGGATGAGGAAGCTCGAGTGGCCGAACTCGAGTTGGACGACGATACTGTTCTCATTTCGATCGCCGCTTGCGAGATACTCCGCAGGTGGTGCACGCACATCGGTTTGGGCCCCGTCGATCGGGATTTGATCACCTGCTCGTGTTTCGTACAGTGTCACGTTGTGCTGGTCGATCGCATCGAGGTACTCCTGGGAGATTTGGGAACTCGAGGTGATCCCAGGGTCGTATACTGCACCGATGCCCTCGCCTTGTGTCTCGAAGTACTCGATAATGGCATCGTGGCCACCGATGTGGTCTGCATCGGCGTGTGTTGTGACGAGGTGGTCGATTCGGTTGATATTGTGTTTTTGAAGATACGAGAGTACGTGTTCGCCGTCATCAGTCCAATCCCCTGAATCGATGAGCATGGTCTCGTTCGTCGGTCCAACGATCAGCGTACTTGTCCCTTGGCCGACGTTAATGAAATGGACTGATACCGTCCCATTTGGACTCGCTGAGAGTCCATCCTGTGTCTCGTTCGGCGAGTCGGATGCCGGGCCCGACGTGGCGTCGTCACCAATGAACCCGCCACATCCCGCGAGGACAACGAGGGTAGCTACAGCAAGGGCAGTGAGAAGATGGCTCCGCTTCATGGGCCCAAAATAGGATGCAAATGAATAGAACTATCGTCATTCCAACATACTGTGTTTTCTGTTGATCCTGTCAAGGTTGTCGATGAAATTGAAATCGTACTTCACTGTGGGAGCGGTGAAGGTCGGTTTACTCACCTTCTTGCCTTGCAGAAAGAGCAAATCTTTGGAAAAGGCGAGAAAGGAATTTCCAGTCCCGAGTCAAGGATTGGGTTGTACCTCGGTCACACGCTAACGAAACAGTATGGTGGTGTTTGGGCCGAAGACAACGATCCAACCAGTGCAGAATTTGTCGTTGAACCTCCAACATACATGTATATTGACACTGGGCCTGATACAACAAAAACCCAAGAAAATGTCATTTCATAACAACATCATATTTTCAGTCGGCTGTCTAGTTATCGCAGATTGAGATGCGACTGGCTGTAGAAATCGATCGAATATCTGGTTTTGGTTCTAATTCTCGACTGAGATTACTGTTTCTAAAATATTAGATTGGTATTGCAATTCATACTGGCATAGTAGTTGAATTTTCAATGATTAGTCATCCAGGTCGAATTCCAGTCATCTCCCCTTAAAACATCATGAGGAGAATTTCATGTTGCATATAGTCAATTCGGAAACATATTTTGATATCATCCAAATTTTTTAATTTATAGCTGAGGGAAACGTATCAACAGAGTTATATAATCCTCGATTCTACACTTAGTTGGCGAGGGGGAAAGGAACTGGTCGTAGACCCACTCACGATCACCTCCGAGACATACACCCTCGCTATTCCGGTTCCGAGATCAGACCCGATCACGTGAAGTCACTGTCGATCACCCGATCACGTGAAGTCACCACCGATCACCCGATCTCGGCACCCCTCCCTTAAATCTCACTCACGGCGTGTACTGAATACCATTCACTGCTGTGATTGATTTCTCAGTAATCGGCATGGCTTTAGCTATTTCTTTTCCTTGAAAGAGATTTTGAAGGGGGAAAGGAAGATTAATTTCAACCCTTTTGATGCTTGTCTGGACCAATTAGGGCATATACTAATACTTGTGGTTAGTATAAAGAAGTAAGGTTGAAATCAATCTTTGAATCCGGAATATGATACAGTAGAATAAACGACCCTGTCCTTCATTCATATACATGGACGAGACGTGTGACTCGGTGACGAACGTAGACACGGACGGTACGTGCATGATATTCTCTTGTTCCTTGGTAAATTTTCAGGGATTCTTGTTCGTCACTTTCAGAGATCACACGATTGCCTTTCTAGGTATCCAGCAGACAATGTGTCGCACCTGAACGAACGTCTCACATGTGAAACATCGCAGTATGGGAAATACGCGAGTTGGTTGAGGGTGGAGAAAGACCAAATAAATTGAGACTCACCGCCTGTTTGCGAACCGAATTTGCCCACAACAATCTTGAATGAGGCATCCATTCCACCCGAGAGACACCTGATGTCCTCGGGGAACACTCCAACCCACGTCTCGAGTAAGGACCGACGTCGACCGATCGAACGAGAGACCAGCAACTAACGAGACCGTGCAAACAGTCACAAGCGCGGTGGATCAGATGTTTCGTAGACCTGAATGATCCCGGTTGGGCGGTAGTCGCTCCCTGTGGCCAGTCCTATCCGTGGACGCCAGCCGTCTCTGGTGAATCAGCCGATTCAGCGGTCTCCCCTGGGATCGATGCATCAGACTTCAGCAACACCCGTCGCTCCGTGTACGGCAGTCCGTTCTTGCGTTCGGTCTGCTTGCGGATCGCCAAGCGATTCTTCGAGAGTTCGAGCAAGGCGTCGATCGTCCTCGAGACGAGTTTCTTTGCGTAGGCATCACTCACACCCGTTTCTTGCCGCCGGATCCAGTGTTTCATATCGCTGGCCTTGACGTACTCGCGGACGCCCTTGCAGCCCTCTTGCCACGGATCGTCGCCGACGCTTGGATCAGTCCGTGCCTTCCAGAGTTTCGCGGCCAATCGAGACGGCAGTGAGTTCGTCGCCGACCGGAGCATATCGTCGTCCATCTGTGCGAGTTGCTGAATCGGCAAGAGATCGCCGTGGGACAGTGTGACTGAGCCACCCCGATCGAGTGGATCATCAGAGTCGGGGATACGCATGTACGTATCGTCTTCTTTGGTGAATCGCTCGAGGCGGTCGACGCCATCCGCAAGCGAGTCTGGGTCGACGTGATCGGCGAGGAGATGCGCACCTTTCTCGAGTTCTCTCGTTTGTAGTTCGGCGATGCGGTCTTTGTTCGCATCGGCTTTCTTCAGGGCGGCCTGGGTGACTGCTTCCAGTCGTGTGTTCTCTTCCTCGAGAGTCTCGATCTGCTCTTGTTGTGCTTCGATCTGGTCGCTCTGTTCTGTGACGGTCTCTCGAAGGGACTCGTTCTCGCTCTCGAGATCGTCGATACGAGCCTCGAGCTGCTGGAGGTGGTCTTTGATCGATGCGTCACTGTCGGAACTGTTGGGTGTCATCGGTGAAATGGGGAAAGTCGAAGATCGTTCGCCAGAACGGAGCTCGAACTCGGCAACAGACCGGTGATCACGGCGCTGTCGCTATCGCGACGGGGACTGTGCCCGTCTCGAAAGTGGGGCGACTGCTGGCGACGTAGCCACTGGAGACTGGCCGTTCGTGAAGGGAGCACCGTTCAGGGAGGCTGGACTGTTGAGTGGTGCTCAGGCAGTGGCCACGACTGTCGGATCGACGAGGATCGTCCAGTGCGTCTGCCTGGCCATCGCGAGCCCAAGGTTGGCCTCGAGGAGGCCGTCCCTGCGACCGTGCGCAGTCTCCGTCAGATTGGTGGGTGCGCAGCCGGCACAGTAGACGGCCGCGATCGTGTAGGTGGGCTCGTCGGAGTACCGACAGGCGCGGGCGCTTACCGGACGTCCTTCGTGGAGGTGACCTCCGCAGTCGTAGCAAGGGACGCTCTCGCCTGTCGTGATGCGTGCGCCCTCGAACTGCTGCTCGAGGAGATACCGATGATGGGTCTCAGTCGGCTTTGGTTGGGTGTCCAGGGATTCGAGAGCGCCGTCACAGACTGACGCTAGCCAGCCAGCGGAGTCCGTCATTGGTCGCCCTCCGTGGAGTAGGCGTCATCTGCTTCGATCCGTTTGTACACCTCGATCGTCTCCTCGATATTCCGAATCGCCGGCTCGAGCGACAGCGGCTCGATTATCTCGCCGTTGAGCATCCACACGTCAGCGAGTACCTCCTCGAGACGGACACGGACCGGGTGCTCGGGTCCGGACGTCATGCTTCGACCTCCGAGTTTGAGTCAGAGGTCGGAGTGTCAGTCGTCGTGGGAGTAGGATCGTCGGGCTCTGGCCTGGCGACTGCCTTCGCGTCTGCGAGGAGGCGGGTTTGGCGCTCTGCTTCCCGATCGAGCTGTTCGCTACGGAGGCTCTGGTGTCGGTCTCTGGCCGACATCGTTAGAGTTCCTCCTCGAGGACGTCCTGTGCCTGGTCAGCTGCGGAGACTGGTCGGTCAGCCCACCCGCCACACTCCTGGTCGATGAACTGGGTCCAGCGCTGGAGGTCTTCGCCCCCTTCGCCCATCGGGCCGAGTTCGATGGCATCGGTGTGGAGGGTCGGGCCTTCAAGTGAGAATACTGGCACGGCGCCGGAGTCGTCGCGGTTGGCTCGGGATTTCGTGACGACGACGCGTTCGAGCTTTCGGTCGACGTGGTGGTGTCGGCCTTCGTTGTCCTCGCCGACGTAGCCGTCGTTCCACGAGCGACGCTCGAGGACGACATCGTCGGTCTGTGCTGCTCTATCCGAAACTTCTTCTGTTGATGGAGTCGTAGTCGACATTGTCCTGGTACAGGACACAGGTCGGGTGCTCCAACACCCGGCCGAGAATCAGTTTTCCCGACCATCCTGTGTCTCTACATCAAAGTCTAACAACCACTAGTATAAAGATTACGTTGTAAGCTTCCTTATGAACAGTATAATTGTAAGCTTACATTGATAGAGTTTACAACGCTGGCTTTCATCGGTACATATGTGGGTGCGACAATCCAAAATGGGTACGTGCTAACAGCCGACGATTTACGAGCAGTCGATGAACAGATCCTCGAATACCTCGAAGAAGGGCGCGTCACGCCACGTTATGTGCGCGCGAGATTAGAAGAGGACCTCGACGGCTACTCGCGGGGGTATGTCCAGCAACGCCTCGCCCGACTCGAGGAACACAGCCACGTGGAGAATTTGCTCGATCTCGGCCTGTACGAGCTCGTTGATGATCCTCGCGAGGAGTCCGATGATGAGTAGCCAGCAGTACACCAACAACGATATTCTCCTGGAGTGGCCCGACGGCTACAATCGGAGCGATCCGGCCGACCGCGAACCATATCCCGGGAACCTCTCCGTCAGCCACACGCAGGCGTTCGAGAGCATAGGCGAGCAACTCAAGCACTAGGGGAAGGCCGATGGCCAGATCGAAACAGCCAGCCAGCACTACGCGAACGATCCGAACATCCCGCACAAGTCCGACTATCTCGACGACTTCGACGTTGTGGCCTGCCACTGCGACCTCGAAACGCGAGATGATGAGCAATTGGTGACCGCGTGCGATAACTGGGAATCGCAGGGAGAGAATGGCCACCCTGACGGTGACGATCCTGATGTCGCAGAGTGCAAACAGATCCAAAAAGCGAAAGAGAGGATACTGGATTGGATAGTGCTGTGAGCGAGCTCTGGTGGATTAGATTCAAAAGCCGAGGCCGAAGCGAGAATAATAGTGATTTATTGCCCATGCGAGTGGCCACCTAATGTACAACATCACATCAGTCACTAGGGGAGATCAATGACAGGTAACGAACTAAATAGTCCGACAATTGCTGTTGTAGGATCGATCGCAGACAAAGAAGGAACAGCCCCTACCGATCTTCATCCGCCACTTCATGATGTAATAGATACTGATGCATTGGACAGAGTAGTCGAATCATTTTCTGAAAATGATTCTATACAATTTCAATATTTAGAGTACACGGTCACAGTCTACAATAACAATGAAGTCGAAGTACTAACGGTAACAGGAGCCAAATCCGAATGTGAAAATCCTTCGTGATATTTTCCTAAGATTTCACCACCTTCCTTAGAAACATTTCAGAATATTTTAATATGGATGGTGTTATCGTCCCACAAGTTATATCCTTCCATCAATAGTAATCTGATACATGTCGGATGACGAACCTAGTACTCGACGAGATGATACTAACTGCCAGTACAAAGAAAGCAAAATCAAGAAACCGGTTCGAAACGGAGGTGGCAGAATAAAATTAGATGCTCTTCTATATACAATTTCTAGTCAGAATAGAAGGTATTTACTGTACATACTGAGAGAAAGAAAATCCTCTGATGTCGAATCTCTTGCGAGACAGATAACAGCACTGAAACAAGAAAAAGCTCCAGCAAAAGTAAGTGATCAGAGAGTTTCCAGCCTCAGATCTAAATTACATCATTCAGATATCCGGAAGTTGGAAGAGGCAAACCTTGCAGAATATGATCCTTGCAGTGGGGTGGTGGTTTATTCAGATTGTCCACCGCTTCTCGATTCATTTCTCGACCTCTGCGCGAAGGTGGATGATTTGTCAGATCACATTTGAATTCCACCGTTGCCGGGATTTTTGAGTCGGTGTTTGGTGCTTCTATGATGTCGTTGGCTTCGACGTCGCTCTCATACTTCGGCGGTTTTTGTCCGCATCATTGCTGACCGTAACGGCGGATGCTGAGCAGAAGGTAACGGTGGTTCTACCCCTCGCAATAGTCCATACTTGACTCCTGCTCATGACAAGGTTTGAGTGTGGATTTTTCGATTTATTTTCTCATCCCAATCATCCATATGAACGTCTTTTCACGTCCTTTGGTATAATAAGCCCACTTCCTCGCTGATCTACTCCTCGAGAGACCCTTCTAACTCCCGAATCCGACACTCCTGAGCTAACAGCACCGACACAAGAAACGGCTCCATCACCCTCCTTTCATTCTGAATCCCGGCTGCATCCGCGAACTGCCGCGCATCATCAAACAACTGATCGAACTCCTCCTGGTACTGCACGCGCAGCGCCTGCCGGAACGGTTGCCAGTCCTCCTCAAGCCGGCGCAACTGATCGCGATAAGTGGGATTCGTCTTTCCCATCTATGCCACCTCCCGGATCGATCCTGCAGTGAGCGGCGTCGGATACGCGGGCTCACGGGCCTCGAGTATTTGCTTCCAGAACGCGAGCGTCGTCTGAACCATCCCGTTGCCGACCGGATAGACCAACGACTCGAACTCCCTACCAATGAATCGAGCACCCTCGTCGGTCTCGAGACACTGAATCCGCTCGTCGACGAGGTTGTCGACTGGCGCCGTGAACTCGTCATCGTGAGCTTTCGAGATCAGCACCGGACACTCATAGCACCGAGCCGCAGTTGCCAATCGAGCCAGCGCCGACACGACCATCCTCTCAGCCTCAGTTCCGTCCAGATCGTCGTCGCGATAGAGGCCATCCACCGCCGGCACCACGATCAGGCCGACGTCGTTCCGGTCGACACTCGCAAGCACACCGTAGTCGGAATCCTCCAGAAGCCTCGAGCACAACGTGTAGTGCTGATACGCCGTAAAGGCGCGAGCGATCTGGATGTTCCTAAGGACGCGCCGACTCGGTGTGACGTCTGCGAGCGGGGCGGTCTGTGCGTGGTCATGCGTGTCAATCCACCACGCCGTCCCCGGTCGCTCGAGAAGCAGATGGTCGACGACGAGTGCGTGGAACGCACCTCGCGAGGATGATTCCAGGAGTGTGATACCTTCCTCGAGGGATGGAAGGTCGGGAATTTGGTCGATCGACTGTACGACGTCTGTATTCCTACCCATGCTCGTATTGGACTGTCTCGGATGTTAACTGTTCGAGGGCGGATTCCGAAACTTCCGATTTCCGATTTCACGTGTGGAAAAGGGTTCATACCACAGGGTAACCCTGATTGGTCCGTTGCTGAATCCTTTGGAGAGAGTCGTGAAAGAACTGGAGTGTTGGAACGCTCTCCAGTTAATTGGATTCGATTGGCCAATAGGTTGATGATGAATGCCCTTTAAGGGATGGGCGGCGATAGGGTCGGGTCGATACTCATATAATCGACTTCAAGACATTCAGACCTAACCAACTTGAGATCGGTTCAGCGTGAAGTTAATAGCCATATAGTTGCCCGATCTCAGCTCTCTCTGAGTATACACCACCCACCAAAGAACTCGATGCCAGCCTTTGTCGGCGTTCTTCTAGGACGATAATTCAAATACTAAGCTGCGGCCAATGCTGGCGTCGCAACTCACCGATCGACAGGAAAATCTCCTGATTGCCGTCGCACTGACTGAGTTCTCAGTTCACTACGAAGCCGTGGATCTAGAGCTATCGCAATGGGCGTGGCAGTTGGCCGCTGATCGCTTCATCGAGTATGATGTTCGGCCGGGAGAGGTCGTCGGGTAATTCTAAATTAGGAGCCAAGAAGCTCTGGATCGTCTTAATATGAAACTCGCCTCTTGTAAATACTAAGATATCCTGGGTTTTCTCTCTGTAGCAATGACTTTCCCGGGAACATCGGCAGTTGCCTGCTCAAATTTCAATCCAGAACGAGATTGAAACAAGTATTCCCAAGCGACTGCGTTTCCCCTTCGTTCACGTAACTCACCCCCTCGAGGATCAGGTGATCGCGCCAGGAACAGACCGCCGCGCCTCGAACCGCCGTATCACTCTTCTCCCGAATCGTACAGTCCTGAATCCGCGCAATCGCCTTATCATCACCATCCTCCCCCACACTGGCCCGAATTGACCACTGATCGGTTTCGTTGATGATCTCCATGCCGATCATCGTGAACCGACCGGCGTCACCCCACGTCCGAACGAGATCGTTCCGCCCCGTTCGAGAAACTGCCTTCCTACCGATGAACATCGCTCCATCACCGTCACTCGAGAGGAGCGTCCCAAACGCTCCCTGCCCATCACCAACACCCTCGGGATAGTGCTCGTGATCGGAGGCCAAATCCCAGATGGACGTCGGCTCGATCGCCACATCACGAGCACCCAGTCGAATATTGGACCGACCGCGGTTCTCTGCTCGAGGCGACAAAAGGACGTTCACACCATCGGGTGAGTTCCTGATATAGAACCCATTGTCCCAGTGTTCTACAACGTGGCAACTGACCCAGAGTTGCGTCCCGACGTGAGGCGGATCAGCAGCGATCCCGATCGCATGACCGTTCTCGTCATCGCCCATCCAGGTGTCGCCGTTCGGGAGACACACCCGTCGATGCACCCCAACCCCGTCCTCGGACGTGATACAACTGAGATAGCTGAACTTGTCCCCCTTCTGCTGGTGTCGATCGCGACGGCCTCGCAGCCTGACGTCCAAGACGTCGAGATAATCGTCGACGAAAAAGCGACCGACCCCCGCGTCGTGGCCGTTCAAATCGACCTCGAGGTTCTCGAGGACACACGTCAAGATTCCGTCGTGCCAATTCCCGATTCGGAATGCCGCGTCGACGTCGTCGTGGTCGACACGGAGACGAACCCGATCTGACGACGTCGTCCTGATGACGAGCTCAGCGTCACCCGGTTCGATACCGATCTCGGACTGCAGTGAGTAGACCTCACCGTCGAGGATTATCGTCTCGTCCAGGTGCTCGAGGATGAACTCCCCGATATCGCCATCCTCGCCGTCGCCGGCGAACTCGTGATTGCTCGCGACCACTGTCTCGCCGTGACTGTGACCGATATTCTCGAGGTCATCTCCTTGATCGCTTTCAGCAGGTGATCGTCGTCGACAGTAACTGTCTCAGAGAAATATCGGGTAGTGCAATGCGAAAATCCTCTGTGCCACCAGTCACGGAAGCAAATCGTTCGAGAGATACTGCGAGCAATCGACCGGGATCGCTTCCCAGGCGGCCTGGATAGCTACATATCCGGTCCAGCCTTCTCCTCGAAGCATTTCACCACAGGCCTGGCAAAACTCTTCTACGGAACATTCACCCGCATCCAGTAGCAGATAGAGCAAAAACGTCGGTGCCACCGCTTTCCCAGTCGTCTCTTCAGCCCCATCGAAAACACGGTTGATAGACCGCCGCCCGTGTTTATCCATCAAAATCGCGAATCTGTACAACTCCAGATGTTGGTGAACCTCTGTTTGCACCGATGTTTCTCCACCATCCTCTCCGTGGGGCCGTGGTACACACGGAACTGCTGTGAACGAGGTATTTTCATCATCGTCGAACGGTTCGAGCGCCGTCTTACTCCCATCGTGGAGCCACCGCTCCTGAGTCCCTTCTGGCGCATACTCGGAATTCTCTCGAACATGGCGCTTGAGTTCATGATAACAGACATTGGTCGTTGTTACGTTCAGAGTCGCTGTGATACGCGACCAGAGGCTTGTATTCGCAACAGCAATCAAAGCGTCTGTATCGACGATAACAGGGTGGCGTATATCATCATCCACCATCCTTACTCTTGGAAGACACCGGACGTATCAAGCTCTGAAGCCTCTTCGAAGGCTTTCTGCTCTCGCTCGATATCTTCTAAGGAATCACCAAGAAGGATCCTCGCTACTTCCTCAGGAAGTTCACCTTCCTTGTATCGCCGATGAAGAGTTATCTTCTCCTCATCAGAAAGCGTTTCCCGAAGCTTTTCTTGGAGTCCCTGTCGCGCAAGCTCGCTGATATTAATCCCACCAAGCCGCATTTGATCGACAATTTGTGTGGCCTCCTTCTCAGCACTTCCTCGGAACTGGATCTTATCATTGTTTGTCGCCATCTTTACTAGCTATTCGCTCTTCGCAAATATAGATGTTGTGACGCGCCATCCGTGTCATGACAAATTAACCAAAGCAACTCATCCAGCATGTTTTCGACTGCTACGACAGGTGTGTGATATTGTTTGAACTGTTCTCATCATCGCCGACGCCCGCCTCCTCGAGGAAGTCTGGATTGGCATCAGCGAGTTCCTCCGAATCCACACGAACGAACTGCACCAAATTCTCTGCTGCGGTTAGCTTCTCCGTTGCACGTTGGAGATGCGTATCGACAGTGCTCGGTGAAATATTGAGGATTGCAGCTGTCTCGTCCCGACCGAAGCCTGCTTTTTCTCGGAGCGCGTAGACGTGGGCTTGCTTATGACTGAGTGTGGTTAAATCGCCGAAGTGCCACGCCTGCAGAAGTGCTTTCCCCACACTCGAGAGTTCAGTCTCTGCGTTGGCAGTACTGAATTCTCGAACGCAGGCCGACATCAATCGACACTTACACTCGATTGCGTACTCCGGCATGAATTCTCGAGACGTATACTGACCGAGCAGGATACTTCCGCGACCGTGAATGTAGTAGGCTGCCAACCCACTGAATTCACCGTCGCCAACGACGCGTCCGATGAGGACTGCCTTCTGATCGGGTAGCCGACGAGGCAGACCATCGAACTCGGTTTCTTCAGAGACAGTTGGCTGGTGGGGCATCGTCTTACTACATATATGTAGCAAGTATCTAAAAGTCTATCGCTGGTCAATTCACTGGAACCTTTTCTGGCTCACACATCCATCACATGCCTCTCCCTGCAGTGTAGTCATCTAATTCGATCAAATGGAGATAGTTCAGATGAACCTCGGCATGCCGGACGGAGATTTTCACGATTTGATCGAACCAACAGCCGAAGGAGTGGACATAATACCGAGTCACGATATGTTCGGTGATTTCACTTCGAATCTAGAGCAAAAGATTTCTTACGAAACAGGGATGCGAAACATGAATCGTGACGAGTATCCACGGTTCGAACTCCTGTACGAACCTCTCTGGAATACGCATGAATTGCAAGAAGAGTACGATGCCGTTCTTATCGATCCGAATGCACGGGCAGAAGACCTTCTCTATAATGCGATATTTGCATTACGGACACTCGTTGCCCCTGTCAAACCAGCCGGAAAAGGGAATCTGAGCTTAGAAGGCCTCGAGGAACTCGTCGGGAATATGGGGAAACAGTTAGATATCGATATTGGGTTGTCTTGCGTTGTTCCCTCGGGCGTTGGTCAAACAAATGCCCACCAACAGTACCAGCAGCAATTCGAGAATACGGAGGCATTTGCCACGCCAGTCACCATCGCGAACCGAGAAAGCCTCATGGATGCAATGTGGGAAGCTAGAGGATCGGCGTTCAAGGTGGTCGAAGAACGGTGGAAGACCTACAAAAAAGACGGTCAGATGGTAAGTGAGCCTGGCCAACGACGAGTTCGCGATAGGGAGATTGAGACACTACGGAACCTCTACGAACTCGCCTGGTTCATCGCAACCGACACATTCGGTGCTGACGTTGACCCAGTCTTGGAACTTGATATTCAGGATTCTGAAAAGAGGATAATCAATCTCCAGGAGGACACTGCGGAGGTGTCGACTGCATGAGCAACTTTAAATCTGGCTCTGGGAATCTCGATTTTGGTGGGAATGATAGCGAGGATAGTGAAAACGAATCCTCGGCGGGAATTTCACAATCACCGGTCGACGCTGATGAAGATTCAGAAGGGTCAGCTTCTATACAATCTACACCAACTAACAAAGATAGTGAATTCTCTGATACCAATAATTCGTCACACCGAACATCAACAAAACCAGCACCTCAAAAAGAGTCGGCACAATCGGACTCTGCAGAGTCGTACCCATACTTCATTCGACGGAGTAATGTTGGCGATGAACGCGATACACGTCTCGAACTCCATGTCCGTGACAAAGTTGCGGATCATGAGGCCGAGTTCCGGAATGATTTAGCTGAACACCTCGGAGTGAACGAGGTCTCAAAAACGGATGCTCGAGAATTTGCTCTTCTCGCTGCGTTTCGACACCCAGATACTGTTGCTGAATTGATGGAAAAGGAAGGGTTTGGTACTCTCAAATGAGTTTTCCACAAAATTCCGACTGGTGATATTCGATTTTCAAAGTGTGCCAGCAGTGTTTCTAGCAAATTCTCCACAGGGGCAATCATCCCCTCTTTCCAGTAAAGCCATAACTCACTAGTGATCGACCTACCCCATTGTTTCCAGTAATTCGTGGTGATCTTAGCTAGCTGGAAACGAGAGGGAAGACCACGGGATTCCAGTATTTCCAGTAAATCCACTGCTGAACCTCGGACTTCGGCTTGACTGTCCAGGACCGCGCCCGTGACAACCTCACAACGTCACGTGTGGTGGCGTTGTACCGCAAACACTCGAAGTGTAATCTGTCTGTCGATGAATTGCTCGAGCGCGTCCACGAAGCGACTGCCGACGAGGTACCGTCGGCTCCGTCCACCGACGCCCGTCCAGTCGCAACGGATGGAGGAACCGACTAATGAGCAAGACACTCGAATCGACGATATTCGCAGATTTCGGTGGTATCGACCCCGAAGACCCCGGTTGACCGTCGTTCCCGACCGATACCCGCGACTATACGGAACAGTCGAGTGTGTTCACGTACCCGCGCAAATGGTGACGCGATGCGAACCGACTTGAGCGACTGTTCTGCGAGCGCGACCACAGTATCGACGAGAGTGCGGACTTTTTCGGAGATGATATCTGGTACGAGGTCGTTTGGACGCACATCAACGAGAACAAAATTCGGGACCCAACAACGGATGGATCGTTAGCAGCCCGACTTGCAGCGATGAACACCGGTGACGCCGGTGATCCGCTGCCGGATGCGTTTAACGACGACAATAGGGGTGCGTCGGCATGAATTCCTCTGACAGTCTCGGAACCTTCGACTGGGTTTCGCTCGACGAAAGTCAGGTCGACGATGTCCTGGTCGAGAACGACGACTATCCCGACGAGTACGTACTGTACAACGTGAGCGAACGGAGGGCGAAGGAAATGTGGATCGCAGCGAGCGGTGAGGGATTCGTCAATCTCCAAAACTGGCGCTAAACCGAGAATCTACTCTAGCCTTGCATGTTGTGTCGAGATAAGATATCATCTGCACTGATCCTGTGGAGTCTGATCCCGAGCAGTACAGAATCTTGCTTGAAATCGTGACTTCCGAGAGTCGAGGGTCTCATGCAGACGACGTCGTCGCAGCCACTGGAATAAATCTCCACATCATATGAAAAGGGATTGTCCCTGACTTCGAGAGAAAACCGAATGGATCGATACGACCATTCTATACATCAACCAAAACCATCTAACTTTCTCGAGATAAGTTGTGATACAGCTGAGAATCCAGTCAGTCAGCAGTACTTTATTGGTTACACAGATAGTACAGATACATGATATCAATCTGGTAGGCGGTGGTTTTCTACCACCGCTCTCAAAGTTGCCTCGAGCGACAGGTCTGGTTGTGAAATTCACCGCAGAGAAACATATACGCAGCTACCACCACGCCTATCCGGGCCTTCCGGCAGCGGCGTTGCAGACCCTCTTCAGTTGGAGTAACCGACAGACAGCGTAGAAATACCTTCGACCCAGCGGCGGTACAACAGCGAAGGTGCTGAAGAACGCTCACGGAGACTAACGATGATTGCTGAATATGGATTCACGCAGGCGAAAATGAGGGCGCTTTCTGGCTTGCAAGAGCAACCGAAAGCAGTTACGGCAACCACGAATCGAGCATCAATAAGTCACAAGACACTTGTCATAACTGGCTGAATCCGAGAACAGTGTTCTCCGCTAATCCCTCCTCCACGCAGGGTGATCCTGTGCGGTCAGAGCCGCCACGAGCAGATTCATCACGATTCCACACGTCACGTCGAGCGGTCCTCGCGGCCGTCGGAACCACGACGGTGAGTGCGCTTGCCGGGTGTAGTGCCTTGAGTGACAACTCAGATCCAGCACCGTTCCACGACGGCGACTGGCTCTCGTACGGAAACGGTCCGGCGAACGCGAATCGCGTCGCAAGCGGCGCACCTGAAGCTGGAGACTACGATATTCTCACCTCGGGTGGCTGGCCGTACACGCCGCCCGTCGTCCAGGATGGTGTCGTGTATTTTGCTGCCGACCGGCGGGTGGTCGCAGTCACGCCCGGCGGTGACGAGCAGTGGGAGCGACGCCTTGACAGCGAAATCTCCGGCGCGCCGGCCATTGACCGAGGTCGGAATCGTCTCTACGTCCCGACGCGCGTCGTCCGGACCAGCGACGCCCCAGACCCGGTACCTGCGTCGGTAACTGTCCTCTCGCTTGCCGACGGCGAGGTCATCGGGACAATCCGCGTCGGTAACAGGCGGACGTACGGCGTTACCGTTGCTGAAGGCGACATGTACGCTCGGAGCGCAACCGCATGCGTTCGACTTGCACCTGATGGCACCGAGCGGTGGCGCCAGTCACTCGACCCGCTCATATACGACGAGTACAAGCTGGGGGATTTCACCGCGACGCAGGTCGCGCCCGCCGTCAGCGCGGATGGCGTGTATGTCCCTGACAAGAACGCCCTCGTGAAATTCGACCCCCAATCCGGCGAAGAGCGCTGGCGTGTCTCTGTCGATACACCGTACGCCGCGTCAGTCATCGATCAAGACGGCGTCATTCAGACCGGTTGGCAAGAGACCGTTGCGGTCGATCACTCAGGTGAGGTCCGCTGGCGGCGCAACCTCCATAGTCGCGCTGGAGCGACAACGGCTGCCAACGGTGATATCTACGTCAGCGCAGACGACCTCCATGAACTAGATTCCGAGACCGGCGAGACGACCTGGCAAGCCCATCTCCCGAGCGAGGGTACAGCCGCCCCGGTCGTGACTGACGAGGATGTACTCGTTGTGACTGGCGATGTCCGTGTCTTCCACAGGGAGACCGGCGGCTTTCTCGGCCCAGACCGTGAAAACTGGCGAATCTCATCCGTTCACGCAGTGGAGTACTCGTCACCAGTCATCGCGGCCGGCCGAACGTTCGTTGTCGGCCCCGCCGGACTGGTGGCCCTTAAGCCCACAAAGGACGATTGAGAAATGACACGAAATCACCTCTCCGGAGTATCGTGTGGAGGAAGATAGATCAATCGTTGTCTCAACAACTGTTCCCTGCAAGCACGAGTAGCATACGTATGATTGGTGAATGATCTAGACGAGTACCTCGCCATCCAAAGAGCGCGACATCGAGAATGAGTTTCGTGTCGAGATCTACTGCAGCGGACATCCACGATCGATCGCCGTTAATCCTGACAGCGTTTCGTCAACCGCGACCCGCGGCGGCTTCGCCGTCCTCAGAACGCAAAGCGTTCCGATGGGCCGCACGAGAGTGTAACTCTCGTGGATGCCGGCGGGTCTGAATTACTGTTAGCAATCTGGTGTACTCAGTGCCAGATCGATTGATGAGCGGATTCAACGCCGAATAAGCGAAGAATCGCTTGTATCTCTCGAAGCGAAGCACTTGTCGCGTGGAGCCGGACGGCGACCCCCTAACGAGCGTCGCCGTCCGCTCACGCTCCCAACATTCATCAAATTCCGTTGCGTAGCTCTAGCTGAGCAGGGCTATGGGCATCACTTCAAACTAACTCTACGACCTGCTCACTTCTCAAACCGCGCTAACGTTCCGTACCCTGTTGCTTCGTCCGTGACGCTTTCTATGACTCGCTCAAAGTTGGGGTCCGATTTCGCTCAGTGCTTCGCTGCTCGCAACTGCATCAGCGAGGTCGGCGGTCGCGAGCCCCAAGGTCTGGAGCCGGTTTTCCATTTCGGTGTCGACGATCATATACTCCCCGTCAATATCTTCGTCAAAGTGGTCCGAATACATGTAGACCCCTCCTCCAACGCAATGAGCACCAAAGAATGCCATAATCGGCCTGAGCGTGGTATCGATGCTCAGATAGTGATGGGCCGTTGCGCCAGTGGCGATCAGTCCGACAGCGCTGTTTTCCAAAGGCGCTACGTCAGCTTGCCACTGACCACGTGGGATCATATCGAAGAGATTTTTGAGAAGTCCGGAATATGCTGCTCGATACACTGGCGTACCGATGATGTAGGCATCGCTCTCGACAATCTGGTTGAGGGCTTGCGCGGTATCACCGGTGTAGTCTTCTAGCATACGTCCGTCTGCGGTGACCATATCATATTCCGATAACGAGAGGAGATCTGCTTTGATTTCACTATTCTCGGTAATAGCCTCGAGTGCTACCTCGACGGCGGTTTGCGTTTTGGACTGTTCCAGCGGACTTCCCACGATACCAAGTACAGTTGTCATTTAGTTCACCGGGATAGTCATGTAGGTCATTTATCCGAAACACAAAAAGTGTTCCCTGAGAGCCTAGTTGCGGCTCGTGTAGTAATATTGTATGTATGTCAGAATGTATGATGATAGCAGACTGGGCCGCTAGATCAAATCCATTTACGTTTGCTCGACCGCCTGCCGATTGATCAACTTTGGCTGCGGCATCCACCGTGACGGTGATACGCCGACGAAGAGGTCCACGTCAATACCTGCGAGGGCCACTGTCGCATCAGTGACGGCAGCTCTCGCCGCATCGAGGTATCTCGAAAGTTGCCATCCCCCCGTCCTGAAGGGCGGGGTTTTAGCCTTGAATTTTCCATAAGGTCGGAACCAACGGTCTGGTTGGCGAAGTGCTTGGATGGTGCGTTTCACGGGTGATCGCTATCGCATTCGAACGCGCCGACATGCGCGGGCCTGACGGTGACAAGTCTCAGTGTCTCGGCTTCCTCGCGGGGATTCGCCGCGGAGACGGCGACCCGTTTGCAAGTCCATGTGGGCTCGGTTCTATCCGGCAGTTGCCTTGAAAGACCGTGGCGGTTCCCATCCCAGAGCTGTTGATCACTGACGTACTCGAGGTGGCGAGTGAGTGCGTAGTCGCCGGTGCTGACGAGGCTGCTCGCGCTATCGATGTGGCCAGATTTTACCGAGAAAAGAACCCTCAGTACCATTGGCCTCTCCGAGAACGGCATCTTCCGACAAGCGACAGACGTCGAATTCAGTGCGTAGTTCGGTGTGTCAGGAATCGCGATGGTCATTACGCTGAAGGTGGGTTTAAGGGGCCAGTAGGCGTGTATGGCGGTATGGATGTCTCAAAATTAATAGGAGAATCCGAACCACCGTACTACGAACTGATCGGCTTCGAACTCCTCGAAGCCGATGACGGATACGCCCGCGGCCACATCCCGCTGACCGAGCGCAACTCTGGCGTGAACAACCGGTTGATCTCCCACGGGGGGCTCACCGCCTCGATCGCCGATATTGTCGGATACTGGGCTGTCTCATCTGCCAACGACTTTGGCCTGACGCCGACGGTCGATCTCCGGATCGACTATGTCGCGCCCGCACTTGATGACCTGTACGCTGAAGGAACCGTCCAGCGTAACGGGGACAGCACTGCGACGGTAGACGTCACGGTGACGGCCGACGACGAGGTCGTCGCCCTCGCACGCGGCCAATACAAGACGAGCGGGGCGTCAGCCGAGACTGCCTGGGGACTGTAAAGCAGCCAACGACCCGCCAGACAGATGATGCCAACTTGATAACAAGGTCCAATCCATAGCGGTTGCGAGCTATCGGCGACTCGTTGAGCCGTCCTGCGGGTCAATGGGGCCCATTCACGCTGTTTTCCCGACTGATGTCGCGTCTGCCGCACTCGGCAGCCGAGATCCATCTCAAACGAATCGACACTGTCAGGTCCAACAGCGCCCGGATTACCCGGTTTTTTGATCCCCCAATCTTTATTAGAGTATGAAAGGAACCTTCCGGGTATGGCCGACGAGCCACTCCATATTGTCGGATTCTGGATGAACACGAAGTCGTCTCATACAGACACGCAGTGGACCCATCCGCGTGATCGATCGCTACAGTACAAAGATCTGGAGTACTGGAAAGAAATCGCTCGCACCGCGGAACGGGGGAAACTTGACGCTGTGTTCTTCGCAGACGGGTTCGCCCGAACATCTCTTTCCTATGAAAGTGGCCTTGACAGAGCAACCTATCACGGCATACAGTGGCCAGTAAACGACCCGCTTCCGGTCATCGCCGCCATGGCCGACGTCACCGATGACATCGGTCTCGCCGCAACCTTCCCCACGGAGCTTTTCCATCCATTTATCGCCGCGCGTCGGCTGGGAACGCTCGATCACCTCACCAACGGGCGGTTCGCGTGGAACATCGTCACCTCTGCCAACCCGACGATGGTCGAAACGATCGGCAAGGAACCCACAGCGCACGACGAGCGATACGACAGGGCTGAAGAGTACATGGACCTGTGTTACAAGTACTGGGAGCACGCCTGGGAGGACGGTGCGATCGTCGCGGGCCAACCGGACGTATCCCCTCATCAGTACGCCGACCCCGAGAAGGTTCACAAGGTCATTCATCATGGAGAATACTTCGACTCGGAGGCCTATCCCCAGGTCGAACCGCTCCCCCAGGGAACGCCCGTGCTCTACCAGGCCGGGCAGTCTGATCGTGGCGTCGCGTTCGCGGCCAAACACGCTGAAGTCGCATTCACCCGCCAGTTCAGTCCTGATGGCATGGAGTCCTACGTCGACCGCATTACCACGGAAGCGAAGAAAAACGGCCGGAGCCGTGACGACATCAAACTCCTGCTCGGTATCGTGCCGTTCGTGGCGCCGACAGAACGAGAGGCACAGGCCAAGTACGAGACCGTCTACGACCTGATCGACCCCGAGGCGTCGCTCGCAAAGATGTCGGAGCACATGAATTACGACTTCTTGCAACACGACCTCGACGAACCTATCGATAATATCCGCGAAGGCATCAGCAATAGCGCAGATGGGACCGTTGGCCTGTTCGACGCGTTCGCGCAACTCGGTGCCGATGAAGACTGGACCCTCCGCGAAGCCGGCAAACGCTATGGCATCGGCAATGGAAGTCCCACTCCGGTCGGCACCCCACAACAGGTCGTCGACGAACTTCTCCCGTGGCGAGATGCGGGGGCAGACGGCTTCATGATTACGCAGGCGGACTCCCCGGGGACTATTCAGGACGTCGTCGACTTCCTGATTCCCGAACTGCAGCGCCGCGGCCTCTTTCGTGAAGAGTACGACGGCGGCACTCACCGGGAAATCGTCGGCCGTGGCGGGCCAGAACTTCCCGAAAATCACCGCGCGAAGTCCGACGAACTCCGCGAAATAGTTCGAGACAACTGAGACGCGCCCTCAGAAATCGCTGTCTATTCTGTTCGCGTCCTTCGTAGCCGAACGTTCCCAGGAGGGTCGGCTGTGCTTCACTGCAGGCTGTTCGGAGCCATCGACATCGAGGGCACCCCGACGCTTCGATCAGAGGCTTACGGATGCAGACGGGTCATTCACCGCGCCACTCGGGTTCCCTGCCCTCGAGGAAGGCTTCGATCCCGATATCGGCATCTTTGGATGCGAACAGGAGACGGTTGCGGCGGAATTCGTACTTTCGTCCCTCGGCAAGCCCGGTTTCCAGTGAGTTGTCGACGACATCCTTGATCGCCCGAACGGCCAGCGGCGGGCGATCGGCGATCTGTTCGGCGAACTGGCGAACCTCTGCTTCCAGCCTGTCTGCGGGATATACGTAGTCGACGATCCCCTCCTCGAGAGCCTGCTCGCCGGAAATCTCCTCGGCCGTCATACAGAGTTCCTTCGCCCTGCTCGGCCCAACCAAGAGCGAGAGGCGTTGAGTCCCGCCTGCACCGGGATAGATCCCGATGTTGCTCTCTTTCATCGCGAACGTGCTCCGGCGACTTGCGATGCGAAAGTCCGACGCGAGCGCGATCTCGAACCCACCAGCGAAGCAGATGCCGTCAATCTTCGCGATCACTGGCGGGGCGAACTGCTGTATCGCGTCATCCCAGATCCGTGGCAGTTCGGACTGCGCGGGATCGACGTCGGGGAACTCAGAAATGTCGGCTCCGGAGGAGAACGACGCCTCGCCGGCGCCTTCGATGATGACTGCCCGGACGATCGCCTGGTCGGCGTCCTCGTCGACTGCCTCGAACGCGTCGAGGCCGGCACCCAGTTCCTCGGCGACTTGCTCGGAGATCGCGTTGTGCTTTTCCGGCCGGTCAATGACGAGTCGACCGATCCCCGAGTCGCGATCGAACGACCAGCGGACGGTCTCGAAATCTGTACCAACCATCGGTAACGATTCATGGGTCACAGGCCATCGATAAATAACTATCTTCGCCTGCAGACGCAGTAGCCCGCTAAGATCGGTGTCGGTGCTGGGCTTACAGTCGAGACAGGAAGACGTCCTTGTTCTCGACGTTTTCGATGACGTAGGACATGAACTCGGCACCGGTCACACCGTCGATAAGCCGGTGATCGTACGAGACCGTCAGTGGGAGGCACTTTTGAACTTCGACATCCGTGTCGTTGACCGGGACGGCTTCGTTGCGGATGGCGTTCATCCCGAGTATCGCGGTTTGGGGATAGTTGATGATCGGCGTGCCGAATGTGCTTCGACCGTGTCCCCTGTGGCTCCCGGTGTTCGTGATAGTGAACGTTCCATCCGTGATGTCCGAGGTGTCCAGCGATCGTTCCCGGGCCGATTCGACGACCGTTTCGAGTTCCCTGGCGATCTCGACGATCGACTTCTCGTCGGCGTCGTGGATCACGGGCACGATGAGACCATCCTCTGTGTGCGTGGCGACGCCGATGTTGTAGTAGTGCTTCTCGACGATTTCGCCTGCTTCATCATCGATGGAGGCATTCAGCTCGGGGAATTCCTGTAACGCGGGGATTACAGCCTTCACCATCAGTGCTGTGTACGTGATTCGGGTGTCGTACCGGTCGTCGAGTCGGTCTTTGAGCGACATGAATTCGCTCGCGTTGGCCATGTACCCCGACGATACATGGGGAATTTTCGACTTCGACTCCGCCATGTTATCAGCGATTGTCTTGCGCAAGCCGCGCATCGGGGTCCGGACCACGTCTTCGGATGAAGAGGCGGGTGCCGGGTCGTCCGTCCCGCCGACGGTATCCGATTGAACCTCGGCGGTAGAGCTGTCTTGCTGCAGGTGCGCTTCGACGTCGCCCCTTGTGACGCGACCGCCGGGGCCCGTCCCGCTCACCGCCGTCAGGTCGACGTCGTTTTCCCGCGCGAACCGACGGGTGTGCGGCGCGGCGAATACTCGACCGTCGACACCAGACTCGTTGTCTGTTCCTTCGTCAGCCGTTCTAGCGACCGGCTCGTTATCGGCGGATGCCTGCTGGGCGGCGGCACCTTCGGCCGTCGTGCCTGGATTTGCACCGGTTCCGGCAGCGTCTGTAGCGGTGTCACCTGCTGCATCGTCGGCGGATTGTCCCCCCACATCCTGGTCCTCGTGCCCGATCTGTTCTGGAGGGTTCTCAGTTTCAATGACGGCGATCACGTCGCCGACATTCGCGGTTTCACCGGCCTTGAACCGGATTTCAGTGATCTCCCCCGGGCAGGGGGACGTTATCTCGACGAGCGCCTTGTCTGTCTCGATCTCGAGCAGGAGGTCGTCCGTTTCGACCTCGTCACCGAGTTCGGCGTTCCAGTTAGCGATTTCTGCTTCCGTGATGCCTTCGCCGACGTCAGGAAGGCGGAATTTGAATTCAGTCATGGTTCTCGTATCGGGGGGTCATGTGCGTTTGGAAACTATTCAGACGAGCATATTTCGGATCAGTACTCATAGTCCATTACTGCTTCAATGGCACACTCGGCACGCGTCGAGTCGGGCAAATAGTCGTCTTCTATCCGGTAACCCGGGTAGTGGATGTCGAATCCGGTTGCCCGCTTGATCGGCGCTTTCAGACAGTCGATCGCGTGCTCGTTGATTCGGGCCGAGAGTTCCGAGCCCAATCCTAGTGTGCGTCGGGCCTCGTGTAACACGACGCAGCGTCCCGTCTTCCGTACGGAGTTTAATATCGTCTCGTAGTCGATTGGCGAGAGTGCACGCAGATCGATAAGTTCCACGTCGGCGTCGACGTTCTCAGCCGCCGTGATTGCGTGATTGACCATAGCACCCCAGGTAAGCACAGTGACGTCACTTCCCTCGCTGACAACGCGGGCCTCGTCGAGGGGCAATGTGTAGGACTTTTCCGGGACAGGTTCGGTCTGTTCACGGTAGATGGCCTTCGGTTCCATGAAGACCACGGGGTCGTCACACCGGATGCTCGCGGCGAGCAGTCCCTTCGTTTGGTACGGCGTACTCGGACAAACTACCCGTATACCGGGCGTGTGGATCAGGTACGTCTCGGTCGATTCTGAGTGGAAGGGCACGGCCTGAATGCCGCCACCGTAGGGCAGCCGAATCGTCATCGGGAGATCGATGCTGCCGCCGGATCGCTTGTGAGCTTTCGCCACGACGTACATGAACTGCCCGAACGCGGGGTAGAGAAAACCCATGAACTGGATCTCTGGAACGACCCGTTCGCCGCGCATCGCCATGCCGGCCGCCACGCCGAGGATGCCGTTCTCGGACAGCGGTGTGTCGACGACGCGGTCCTGGCCGAACTCTTCGACCAGGCCATCAGTCGCCCGAAAGACGCCGCCGATCGGGCCGATGTCGTAGCCGAGCAGCCGAACGTCGTCATCTCGGCTCATCTCCTGATAGAGCGTCTGGTTGACCGCGCTGATGATGTTCAGATTTTCGTGTGATTTGCCGACTTCCTGAGGCTCGCTCATTCGTGATCACCCTCCTGGACGTCGACGAACGGATTCCGTCCATCGAGTTCTGCGGAGAGTTCGGCGCGCTGTTGGCGCATGTTCCAAGAGTCGCCGCGGATGTGGCTGTCGAACATCCGTTGGGGGTCACTCGTCGGGACTTCGCGAGCCAGTTCGAGCGCTTCCGTTATCTCCTGTTCGACTGCCTGTTCGATCTCCGCCTTCCGGTCTTCGTCGAGCATACCTTCCCTTTCTAGATATTTCTCGAATCTGTCGAGTGGATCGCGTTCTTCCCAGTATTCGCGCATCTCGTCGTTGTCGCGGTAAACTCGCTCATCGTCGGATGTGTTGTGTTCCCGCCGACGATAGGTGACTGCCTCGATGAAGGTCGGTCCGCCACCGTCCCTGGCATGGTCGACTGCTTCCTGGACCGTCTCGTAGACGGCGAATATATCGTTCCCGTCGACTCGTTCGTGGGGAATGCCGTACGCTTCTCCCTTCTGTGCGATCGTCTCTGAGCCGGTTTGGCGATAACGCGGAACTGAAATGGCCCATTGGTTATTCTGACAGATGATCACGGTCGGCACGTCGAACACGCCGGCGAAATTCATCGCGTCGTGGAAGTCTCCCTGGCTGGTTGAGCCGTCGCCGAGGAAGGTGAGCGTGACTTTGTCGCTTCCGCTCAGGGCGTCGACCATACCGCTGCCGACGGCGTTGGTCACGTTCACCGTCAGCGGCGGGCCGGTCGAGACGACGTTCACCGAAGGATTGGCGTCGACTGACAGGTATTCGTCGATGGTCTCCGGTTCGGCACCCAGCGACCCTGCGAACATGCCCGCCATCGGCACCCCCCAGTACAGAAGAGCGCCCGTTTGGCGATACGACGGGAACGACCAGTCGTCGGGCTCCATCGCGATGGCCGAACCGATCGCCACCGCTTCCTCGCCGAGCGTCCGTGACGCGTGATGGACCTCTCCACGGCGTTGCATCCGCATCCGCTTCTCGTCGAATTTCCTGGTCTTGATGAACGTGATATAGGCCTCAAGAAGTATCTCTTCGTCGAGGTCTGGCGGTTCTCTCTGCAGCGTTCCGTCCTTCGTCAGTATCTGGCGGAAGTCCTCCAAAGGAGTAACTTCGCTCCATGTGGACATACCCAACCGTTAGAAAGGAATCAGTAAATAACTGCCGTCCGGATGATTCGAAACGGCGACCGGTTCGAAGCTGATCCCCATCCAACAGCCGTATGATCTACGTCATTTGTGAGACCAGTAACATCTACATACATTTACAATCACCGCATGCGAGGATCCGCTATGTCGTACGCATTAGACGGACGTGTCGTCGCGATAACGGGTGGGAGCAAAGGGATCGGCAAAGCCACAGCCGAGCGCTTTGCACGAGCAGGCGCCGACATCGCGTTGTGCGCTCGAAGGACGGATGCCCTCGAGGAGGCCGCTGCCGAGATCGAGGACGAGTGCGTCGCCTGTCACCCGATATCTGCCGATCTAAGCACGGTTGCAGGGCCGAAACAGTTCATCGCGGACGTGATCGATCACTACGGCCGGCTGGACGTCCTGGTCAACAACGCAGGTAGTTCCCCTCCGGGCCAGTTAGAGCAACTGAGCGAGGATGATTGGTCTCAGGCGATCGATCTGAAATTGATGGGCTACGTCCGGAGCACGAAGGCAGCACTCCCACATCTCGTCGAGAGCAACGGCGCCATTGTCAACGTCATCGGCACCGGTGGTATTTACCCGCAGCCGGACTTTTTGACCAGTGGAATGACCAACGCGGCTGATATCGTCTTCACCCGCGCGATCGCGAAACAGTACGGGGCGGACGTCCGGATCAACGCCGTGAATCCGGGGCCAGTTCGAACCGATCGGTGGGACGAATTCACTGCGACAGTCGCCGAGCAGTATGATCTCCCGATCGAGGACGTCGAAGAGCAAGTCCCTGACGTTTTCCCCCAGGGCCGGATCTGTGAACCCGAAGAGATCGCGAACGTCGTGACGTTTCTCGCATCTGAGGAAGCCAGCTTCGTCAATGGGGCCTGTATCGACGTCGACGGGGGTAAGGAGTGGCAGTGGATCGATTAAGTTCACCGCTAGGTCAGATCTGACTAGCCAGTAACAGGCGTTCAGTCGTCGAAGAGCAGGTCGTCTTGTGGAATACACCGTGATAATTGTCACTCACAGCGCGTGCAGAACCGCCGAGCGAAGAACATTCCCCATCATAGGTAGCATCTGAGTTTTCTTCCTGAGCATGCCAGATGATTCGACTCGTGGTAATGCCGGAATCGGTGCGGTATTTGACGGGTGAAAACGTTGGGTGGTGATGCTGGCCTAATTATCGTCTGCTGCTGAGCCGTAGATTGACCTCTGCCTTGTTTTTACACTGGCGGACGCGGTTTGCAATCTCTGTTTCGCGATTCGTGCCGGTCACTTCGGACGACGGAACAGCGACACTGATGGAGGCGAGGACACAGCCATCCTTGTTCCTGAACGGTACTCCGATGCCGACCAGGCCTGGGATTTTCTCTTCGCGATTGACGGAGTATCCGCGTTGGCGTGTCTTCTCTAGATCTTCGAACAATTTGTCCCGATCGGTAATCGTGTTCTCCGTTGGTGCGGGAAGCCCATGCTGGTCGAGGATGTCGGAAACTCTTTCCTCCGGTAAGTGCGCCAAGATGGCCTTCCCGGCTGCGGTGTAGTGGAGATGGTCGAATTCACCGGTAGTGAGCGACTGTTTCATTGCGTTTGGTCCCGAACTGACATACAGGCACACACCTTTCCCGCCTTCACTGACGAGCACCTGCGCTCTGACGTCCAAATCGTTAGCCAGTTCTTCGACCTCTCGAGACAGGATGTCGGAGAAGTCGTACCGTTGCCTCGCACTCTCACCGAGCTTTAGAAATTGGAGACTGAGATAGTACGTCTGTTCGTCCTTGGTCACGAACCCATCTCGGCGCAGTGTGTTTAGATGGGTGTGAATAGTCCCTTTGCTAACGTTCAGAAGATTGGCAAGTTCTGTCACACCCGCTCCGTTCTGGCTCTCTAGCGCGTTTATTATTTTCCCGGTTGTCTGGATTGCCTTGATCGACCGCGGTTCGTCCGGAGTCTTTTGTGACATATGCAAACAGCAACGTTTTATCGGCGATAAAGCTTTGGTAAGAGATACCAATATCCAGTAGAATTGTCTCTTTCAGGCCTGTGGCTATGTGGTATCCGGTAGGCCATTTGTGTTTCCCATCACTGTCTCACTCAGTCAACGAGAATTCCTTACAAATTAAATATGTAATTATTAATTTAGAAAATTGTAACTTGCGGTAGTTTCAGGATGTATTTTGGGATTCAAATCAGAATTTCGGGGGGTTAGAAACAATTATCCGTCGAATGTGGCGTACGGCTCAGTTATATCTACTCTCAATAGCATCGCAGCAAATGTTTTTCCTTGGACATCGGTTCGGAGCGATTCGCTGGCTCCGCCGTCCAGCGAGCCGTAGAGCACGAAGTTCAGGCCTCCGAGTTCGGGAAGTACAAACCGGTCGACTGAAGACGACTCCGGATGCTGCAAGAACGTTTCGAATACGTCGGCTACCAGTTCTTCGGTCAGGAAGGATCGGAGAAATGCGAAGTCATCGTCATCGTACGCGACAATGCCGATGTTAGCACAGTCACCCTTATCACCCGATCGACCGTGAGCGATGTCGGCGAGTTTCACGCCGACACGACCTCCGTTTCCGGATCGAATTCGGATTTCGGAACGAGTACGGGATGATACCGAAAAACCGGTCGTGGTTTCGGTCGACCTGGGGTGAGGGGCGCTGATGCCGGCGGTCCGCCGAGGCCGAGCGCGATGGTGCGCGAGGCGAACTCACGCGCGTCCTGGCGGGTCGGTGTCTCGATACTAACGCTGGCGACGACTTCCTCCGGGTTCGTCATTGCTGCCATTCCGTCGTGGAGTGCGTTCATCCCGATCCGTTCAGCTTCCATCCGGTGATATTCGATATCTGCCTTCTCAGGGATGTGTTTCATGTATTCGATGGCCCGTTGGGCTTTCTCTCCTGCATTCGGACTCGCATACACACGAGCGCCTCGGACTCTCCAGCCGTCCTTGTAATGGAGACTTGCTTTGTACGTATCAGTTGGCGGTTTGCCAGTTATGCCTGTCATACGTACTTGGTCGGGACCGACGTTTGCGAGTTCGACGTGCTGAAAATCTGCGGTTACGTCGGGACCGGTGTACGCCGCCGGATCGCCGACTTCGTACAGGAGCTGTTCTGCAATCGTCCCTCGCGTTACCTTGCCGCCGGTTCCGTCCGGCTTCGTGATTTCTGCCACCCCGTCGGGTTCGACAGCGACTACGGGAAAGCCGATAGTTTCGAAGTCCACGTCACGCCAATCGCCCATGTAATTACCGCCGGTCGCCTGGGCACCACACTCGATTACGTGACCAGCTATCATCCCCCTGGCCAACTCGTCGTGGTCTGCTGGCTCCCAGCCGTATTCGTGGATGAGTGGGCCCATGACGGTTGCTGCGTCGATTACGCGGCCAGTGACAACGACATCTGCACCGTCATCGAGTGCGCTGGCGATGGGGTAGGCACCGAAGTATGCGTTGGCGGCCGTGACGTCCGCATCACTGGGGAGCGGTTCATCGGTGATCATGTGACGGAGGTCGTCGAACGAGTCGATGTCGTCGCGGAAGTCGTCGTTCGAGACCGTTCCGATGCGTACCGAGAGGCCCTGCTCGGCTGCGATGTCGAGAATTGCATCACGACACGCAGACGGGTTAAGTCCGCCCGCGTTCGCGACTATTGTCACGTCATCGTCAAGCGCTGTCGGGAGGATGTCCGCCAGGAGGCGCGGAAAATCCCGAGCGTACCCCAACGACGGATCCGACTCCTGCTGGCGAGCCAGGACCGTCATCGTCACCTCGGCCAGGTAGTCGAACGTGAGATAGTCCAAGCCGGTACAGTTCTCGAGCATCGATTCGGGTGCGTCCGGGTTATCTCCCCAGAAACCGGATGCATTCGCGATTTTCACCGTCATCTGTTTGCCCATGCAGGATCGCGGTCGTCTCTGAACGCCTGGATCCCCTCGCGCGCCTCGTCGCTGACGACGAGCACTGCGAATGCGTCACGTAGATATTCAAGGGCGGCGTCGTAATCCATGTCACGTTGCGTGTAGAACGCCCGCTTTCCCATCTCAATAGCGACTGGGTTGTTGTTGGCGAGGGTCGACACGTACTCGCGAACTGCCGATTCGAAGTCACCACTTTCGAACAACTCGGTCACGAGGCCGATTTTCTCGGCTGTTGCGGCGTCGACGGGTTCGCCGGTGAACAGCATCTGGAGGCCTTTCCGAGTGTCGACCACTCGCATGATCGCGGCCATGGCCTGCATCGGAAATAGCCCGGTGTTCATCTCCGGCGTGCCGAAAGTCGCCTCCTCGTCGGCGACGACGAAGTCACACGACGACGCCAGACCGAGACCGCCAGCCAGACAGTACCCTTCGACGGCGGCGACTGTGAGCGCGCTCAAGTCGGCGAAGGCCGAAGCGAGGTCGGCCAGTGACAGATCTTGTTGATAGTCGGTCGCCTTTGTCTTCTCGCCCATCGAGTCGAGATCTCCGCCGGAGCAGAACGTACCGCCTGCTCCGCGGATCACGAGCACGCGCACTGGTGAGTCGTCGATCGCCCGGGCAGTGCGGAGCAGTCCCTCACGAATCTGCATCGATAACGCGTTGTGCGATTCGGGGCGATTGAGCGTCGCCCATACGACGTACCCGTCATCTGACTGCTCGACGCTGAGGTGGTCGTTGCCAGTTTCGATCGCGTTCGTCTCTTCGGTCATGTAGTTCGAGATGTTACTTCCATGTTAATGGTTGTCTATGCTCGGCTGTGGCGTTATATCGGAATGAGTGGGTAAAAAGGTTTAGCTCGCTTTCCATTTCCGCCGATTACGCGCGGATGTCTCGCGGGAAATGGCGAGGCGGCAGCCCTACTTTCGGCCGCCGGCGAGTTGGAGCGCTTCCGGCGTTATCCGCAGGTACAGCATCGAGAGGATGCCAAATGCTGGTCCAATGGCCAGCGGGGCGAACGCCCACTGCCACCCGACGACGTCGGCTACAATCGGTGTGAGTTGAATCGTCACAGTCGTGAGCAAGAACCCGATCGCAGTCTGGAACGTCAACGCCGAACCGACGTACCGTTTGTCCGTGAGTTCGGTGATGCAGACGGAAAACTGGGCAGAGTCGGCTACGATGGCGAAGCCCCAGATCAAGAGGAACGGGATGAGAACGAATACCGAACTGTGGAAGAGGAATCCTGCAGCGAGACAGGCTGTTCCGCTGATCGCCATGCTCGCGCTCGTGACCGCCGTCCGCCCTACCCTGTCGGCCGCCCATCCTGCGACGATGGCGCCGACACTGCCGACGGCGATTGTGGCGAACGCGAGAAACGACACGAATTGGGACGTCTTGTCGACGTTCCCGTTCGCGGCAAAGCTCGCCGTCAGATATGCAGGAATCCAGGTCCATACGGCGTACAACTCGAGCATATGGCCGAAATATCCACCGTTCGCGAGCATCGTTCCCCGCTCCTTGACGATCCGTCCAATGGCACGCGGGTCAAACGGTGCTGCGGGCGCCTGGTGCGGTCCCGATTCGAGGAGTAGTGCGAGCAACCCCCCAACGACTGCCATGGCTGCGGCGCCGTAGAGGACGACCTCCGGTCGCCCGACGCCGCCGAATCCCCTGAGGAAAAACGGGAGCGCAGAACCGAGTGTCAAAGATCCAATCAATACACTCACGGCAAATCCGCGTCTTTCCTGGAACCAGCCGGCCATGATCTTCATTCCAGGTGGATACACGCCTGCCAATGCCATTCCTGTGAGGAACCGGAGGATGATGGCCGGTACTGCGCTACTTACGAACCCAGCAATGATCACCGTGACGCCGGCTCCGAAGAACGCAGAACCGGCGAACAGATGTTGTGGTTTAAAGACGTCAGAGAGGGTGAAAAGGGTCGACAGAAGTGCTCCAACCACGAAACCCAGTTGGACGGCGATAGTGAGCCACGCGGTTTCGCCTGGGGTCAATTCCCACATAGCCGCCAGTTCTGGTGCCGCCGCCGTGGCGCTGAACCAGAGTGACATAGTCAGCAGTTCCGCCAAGGCGAGCACGAAGCTAACCTGTCGCCTGCTAGACAATTTTTGTACACTCATCAGGTGCCGCCAGCAAATTCAGTATGTCATGATATAACGCTTGTGTAAGTGGTCACAGGACAATCCGTCATCGGTGCGAAACTGGGTGGGATGAATCGAGTTCAGATGATCGGTGGCGGACACCGACGTTACGGCTGACGGTTCGTGGACGTGTTGGGGGCCGACTCCTGAATGATATTGTTTGACATGGAATTCGAAAATTATTTGTCCTTGATTTGCGGGGGTGTTCTATATGGAGGAAAACTTACGACAGAAAGTTGATGAGTGTGGGGAAGTGCTCAAAGAGCGCTCTGTTGCAGTCGATCAGGAAGGCGAATTCCCCGCGGAGAACTTCGAACTGCTCCACGAGAAGGGTTTGCTTGCCCTCGGAGGTGGAACGGACTACGGAGGATACGATGCCGGACCTGGCGGCGATTACCGTCTCTTTCTGGAGGTGTTAGAGGAGTTCGCGCGAGCCTGTGCGAACACTGCTCACAGTTTTGGTACGCACTCCGTCGCGCTGGCGACGATCAAAGAGATCGGGACCGAGGAGCAACATGCGTACTTCACGGAGCAGGTCGCCGAAAACGGAGACGTCTTCGGGTTCTATGCGACCGAACCCGAAGTGTTGAAGGAAGGGACCAGTTTCGCGGAGTTCGATACGACGGCTTCTCGCGTCGACGGCGGCTGGGAGGTCAACGGAGTCAAAGGGTTCGCGACGAACTCGACATACGCTAACTACCACATGGTTTACGCGATCGAGGAAGGCGGGGATATGTCCGATATCCGATTGCTCGTCGTCGAGGACGACGCCGATGGCCTCACCATCAAGGACACGTGGGACTCCATGGGACAGCGCGCGACCGCCAGTGGTCTCGCCGAGTTCGACGGCGTCTTCGTTCCAGACGACCACGCCATCGGCGGGCCAGGGGACATTTCCGCATACGCCCACATCCCGCAGTCGTTCGCACTGATCTTCGGTATGCTCATGACGGGTATCGCTCAATCGGCACTGGATTTCACAAAGTGGTACCTGGAGAACGAATCCAAGCCGCCAGCGAACTTGCCCTCACTGAGTCACGACGAACAGGTCCAGCTGAGAGTCGGCGACATGCGGAGCCAAATTGAAGCCGCGCGACAGCTGAACTACTGGGCCGGCGACCGCCTCGCAGCCTTCGAAGAGGATCCCGACCTCGGACAGGAAGCCTCCAAAGCCATCAAGATCGCGAAGGTGACGGCCGCAGACACGAGCGTCGAAGCCGCGACGCGGATGTTTCAGGTGTGTGGCGCACGGGCCACCAGTGAACGCTACCGCTCGGGGCAGATCCTCCGGAACGCTCGAACGCTTTCGCTCGAAGACATCGTCGACAAACAGAAAGGCGACATCGCGAAGATAGAGTTGGGTGTAGAGTCGGACGGCGGTCGATACGGATAACTCCCGATCAGATCGGTGTAACTCCGTGTTTTTTCGACGGCCAGCCATCGGGGTTCCGGGACGAAGATCTCGCTAAGACTCTCGAAACGACTTTTCGTGTTTCCCTCGGATCTAACACTTTGTCGACGCCGAAGTGCTCTGCAGCCCGAACCGGACCGGTCCGATCCGTGAACTTGTCAATGATCTCCTGTCGTTTCTGTTTGGGATCGTCGGCGGCTTCGATTTCGCGCCGGTAGGCCACGTCGACAGCACCGTCGATACCCATGACGGCGATCTCCGCCGACGGCCAGACTGCCCTGAGTTCGTTGTCAACAGTTTCGCCTCCGGCCATCGCAAAATACCCAAGTCCGTAGGCCCGGCGGATGGTCACATTAAGAATGGGAGTCGTCGCCCGGCTCAGTTCGTACAGGACCTTCGCACCGTGGCGGGCGATCGCCTCGCGTTCCGAGTCGAGACCGGGCATGAACCCAGGGGTGTCGGCCAGAAACACGATAGGAAGATCGAAGGCGTCACACAGACTGATAAACCGGGCTGTCTTGTGGGTGGCGTTGACGTCGAGTGATCCCGCGAGGAATCTCGGATTGTTCGCGACGATGCCGATAGGTTGGCCTTCGATGCGCGCAAAGCCGGTGACGATGTTTCGCGCGAAGTTTGGCTTCAATTCGTATAGCGAGTTTCTGTCGACGATCCCATCAAGGACGCCGTGAATGTCGTAGCCCTTCTTCGGGTTGGACGGCACGACGTCGATGAGCGCTTCAACGTCATCGGTGTAGGGTTGTTCGTACCCCTCGTCGACCGGCGGTTGGCCGTCAGCGTTTTTTGGGAAGTGCGATAGGAACGTGGTGATCGAATCGAGGCACGCTTCCTCGGTCTCGAAGGCGCGGTCGGCCATGCCAGTCTCGCGGGTGTGAAACTCGGCGTCGAAATCCTCGTACTCGACGTCGGTTCCGAGACCAGCGCGAATGAGCGGCGGGCCAACGATACCCATCGACCCGCGCTCTGAGTGCATGACCACGTAGTCTGCGAGCGCTGAGAAGTTCGTCGGCGCACCGAAGCCCGGGCCGAGGATGGCACAAACGATCGGCGCCCAGCCCGACAGTTTCGTGAGTCTATCGAAAATGCCGACGTTGTCACCCTGTGCGAATGCGCGGGAGTCGAGGCCTTCCTCGATCCGGCCACCCGTGCCTTCCATGAGCAGGATCACGGGGTGACCGTTGCGGACTGCGATATCGAGCACGCGCTGTATCTTCTTGTTGCCGGTGTTCCCGACAGACCCGCCTTTGACGGTGAAGTCGTTCGCTGCGATCGAGACTGGCGTTCCGTCGATCTCGCCGACCCCGGCGACCAGGCCGTCGGCGGGTGCGTCTTCTCGGGTCCAGTCGTACGTCTCGGGTGTGCTCGGCATCGGCGAAACCAGTTTCCCGACCTCCTCGAAACTGTTATCATCACAGAGATGATCAATGCGCTCCCGCGTCGTGAGTGCGCCAGATTCCCGGCGCTGTTCGACGGCTTCCGGCCGGTTGCCGTCGGATACTTCCGCTTTGAGCTGTTGGATTTCCTCAAGTTTCTGTTCGATACTCAACCGGTCGTCAGAATCCATAGTGGCGGTTTCACTTATGCAAGTTAAAATAGTTGTGAAAACCAGCCAACTGCTCATCGATTCAGGGTGTTCTCGCCAGATCTGGTTTCTGACCGACCATCACATAGTAGGATGTACAGTCCGTTTCTCATCGTTGTTCAACTCCAGTCGTGACCCGGACATCGAGATTTGATGCGTGAACGAAGGCACTGTTCGGAGGCAGTCCGAATGATGATCCAGCCCATCCCGACGCGTGACTGCCCGAATTCGTTCGTATCGTCGACTCTAACGACTGTCTTGAGTCAGATTTGACAGACGAGAAGCGACACTGAAGCCATCGATGGGGTCCGTGGTCATCTCTATGCGACTTGATCATCGCGTTCAGATACTGTCCGTGTTCTCGGAACCTTCGATATCCGATGTGGTCGCGTGCATCCGGCTAATCTGAACAATACCTGAGCAAACACCCAAAAGATAATAGTAAGCCCTGGAAATTGTGGCGGCATGGAAATCTCGATAGACGATACTGTGACATCTGACGAAGCGATAGCCATCGTCACGGCTGTCGCGAACCACTTCGGCCACTCTATCGAACTCGTTGATACGACGAGCGACGAAACGGTCGTAACAGCAGAGCCGGGTGACGACGGGCCAGCAGAGACGGGTGACGACGGGCCGACCGACGAGGAGATCCAGACGGAACGAGAGCGGCGGGTGGTCGAAGCGATCGACGACATTCTCACAGGTGGCCCCGAACGGGGCCACGAGAAGATCGAGCAGTTAGGGAAACTCTTCGTCAGGGAACGACTCGATCTGATCTTCGACGAGATCAATTGGGAGGATGGAACCTTCGCCAGATATGACTCAGACGACCGGCTTCCGGCAGATGGTATCGTCACGGGAAGCGGAACGATCGACGGCCGAACGGTGTTTTTTATCGCGAACGACTACACGGTGAAAGCCGGCACCCGGAGCACGATGAGCACCGAAAAACAGCTTCGCATCCAGGAACGAGCGGAAGAAGTCGGTGCTCCGATTCTGTTTCTGGTCGACAGCGCCGGTGCCAGGATTACCGATCAATCGGGGCTGTTCGCCGATCGTTACCGCGGCGGCAAGACGTTTTTCAACCAGGCCCGCTCCTCTGGGAACATCCCTCAGATCGGCGTCCTGTACGGTCCGTGCGTAGCCGGGGCCGCGTACACGCCCGTCTTCTGTGATTTCTTGATGATGGTCGACCAGATGTCTGCAATGTCAATTGCGAGTCCTCGCATGATCGAACAAGTTACTGGCGAGGAAACGACCTTGCAGAATCTAGGCGGACCGGACATACACGCGACCGAGTCGGGTAGCGTAGACCTCGTCGTCGACGACGAATTCGAAGCCGCAGATCGGATCAGGGATGTTATCTCGTACCTTCCGCAGAACCACACAGAACTGCCGCCGAAGACGTCACCATCCCAACCGTCGACGAACCCGTCACGGACGAATTCGGTTATCCCGGCCAACCCGAACACTCCCTACGACGTCCACGAACTCATCGATTGCGTCATCGACGACAATTCGTGGCTCGAATTCAAACCCACATTCGCTTCCGAACTAGTCACAGGATTCGGTCGCATCGACGGGCGGCCCGTCGGCGTGCTCGCTAATCAGCCTAACACGCGGAGCGGGGCGATCTATCCCGACTCGAGTGAGAAGGCAGCGGGTTTCATCTGGAAGTGCGACGCGTTCAACATACCACTGGTTTATCTGTGTGATACGCCCGGTTTCATGGTCGGGAGGCAAGTCGAATCCGAAGGGATCCTCCAGAAAGGACGGAAGTTCATCTACGCGACTTCGAACGCAACCGTGCCGAGGTTCTGTGTCGTCGTCAGAAAAGCCTACGGTGCCGGCATCTTTGCCATGAGCGGTCCGGCCTTCGAGCCTGACTCGACCATCGCCCTTCCGAGCGCCGAAATAGCAGTAATGGGGCCGAAAGCGGCAATTCACGCCGTCTACGCGAATCAAATCGAGGAGATCGACGATCCCAAGGAACGCCAACAGTTCATCGAGGACAAACGCGAGGAGTACAGACAAGATATTGATATTTTCAAACTGAGCTCCAAGATGGCTATCGATGAACTCATTCCCGCTGCGCGACTCCGCAAACAGTTGGCAGCCAGGCTGGAGACGTACGAAACGAAGCCGTCACCGGATCAGAAGCACGGCAGCATCCTGTTTTGACGGTCGGCGCCAGATGCTGTCGTCCCCACGCAGGGAAGCGAGACAACGCCCTTGATTTTATACCGGTTGAATTGGTATTGCATGCCATGACAGGTTCGGAGTATACATATGGCGTCTCGGCGGAGACTGTGGACTTTCCTGACGGCATCCCGGATGAACCAGACTACCCCCTCGGGAAGGTACCGGTCCATCAGTACCTCCGCCATCATGCCCGAAATCAACCGGACAGCGTGGCGATAAACTACTACGGGCGAGAAATATCCTATCGCGAGTGGGACAGGTTTTCGGATCGGCTTGCCACCCATCTGGCCGCACAGGGATACAGTGCTGGTGACGTCTTGCTCCTGTACCTGCCCAATTGTCCACAACTCTACATCGGCTACTATGCGGCGTACAAACTCGGAATGATCGCAGTCCCGTGTGATCCGCTCTCGAAGACCTATCGGCTCAAGTATCAGATCGAAGACACAGGTGCAAATGTCATCCTGGCGCACGATTCGCTCTCAGACGTGGTCGAATCAGTCGTTGATGAGGTGAGCATTCGTGACGTGATCTACACTCGTTACGAAACGTTTCTCCCCGACGAGCCCGCGGTTGACATTCACGAATCGATGTCGGCGGCGACCCAACAGGATCGCAAACCTACGGACGAACAAAATAGGTACCTCGCGTCGGTGTTCCAGACCACGCAGCCAGATCCGCCTGAGGTGGACGTATCGATGGATGATACGGCCACGCTGGTGTACACCGGCGGAACGACCGGGCTGCCCAAAGGCTGTGAACATACACACGAGACGATGCTGATCGAGTCGGTGAACATCGCCACTGTGTGGGAATTCAATGTCGACGATCGCCACCTCGCGACGCTCCCCATCTATCATATCGGCGGGAAGTGTCTGAGCCTCGATGCCGTCGTCATCCATGGTGGAACGGTCATCCTGATGACCCGCTACGATCCAGAGACGATGATGGCGCTGACCGAGGAATACCGGCCCACGCGAAATTACATGACGACATCCATCGTCAACGACATTCTCGATCATCCAGACCGCAACGAGTACGATCTTACATCCTTCAAGTACAGCGCGGCGGTGAGTTTCTCCGAGAAATTGACCGAACAGATCAGTGATGAGTGGACAGAACTCACCGGGTCCAGGGTACTCGAAGGCGGATACGGCTTTACCGAGGCGCACAACGGCGTCACATTCACGAACCGGATGGATATCGTCGAAGAAGGGTTCGTTGGCCTTCCGCATTACGGCGGCGAAATCGTCATCAGAGACCCCGAGACTGGGGAGGAACTTCCGCGTGGGGAAGAGGGCGAAATCATGTACCGCGGTCCATCGTTACTGAAGGGGTACTGGAACAATCCGGAGGCGACCGCTGACGCCCTCGAGGACGGCTGGTTCCTGACAGGTGACATCGGCTACCTCGACGACGACGGCTACCTCTACTACCTGGGTCGCCAGAAGAACCTTATCAAGTACAGCGGTTACCAGGTCGTCCCCGAGGAAGTGGAACTCGTCCTCCAGGACAACGAGCACGTCGAGAACTCCGCCGTCGCCGGGAAGACGCACCCGGAGAAGGGCGAAGAACCTGTTGCGTTCGTCGAACTATCCGACGAATCTGTCACCGAGGAGGAGATCATCGAGTGGGCGAAAGAGCGTCTGGCTCCGTACAAGCGGCCGCGGACCATCGCGTTCGTAGATGCCGTCCCAACGACCGAGATCGGCAAAACAGATCGGACGGCCATAGATGAGATGGCCGACGATGTGTAGTGTAGATGCCTCCCACAGCAATTTCAACCGACTCGATTCACGACTCGGACGAGAGGACCACGAACCGACGGACTACGCGTGTTCGCGGAGTTTCGCTCGCTTGATTTTCCCCGACGCCGTCATCGGCAGTTCGTCGACGAATTCGATATCACGTGGGTATTCATACTTCGCGAGACGGTCTTTCACGAACGATTTGAGTGACGATTTCACCTCGGTGCTCGGCTCCGTCTTGTCGGTGAGGACGATGAACGCTTTCGGAACGTGGCCACGTTCGTCGTCGGGGACGCCGACGACGCCGGCGTCGACGACGGCGTCGTGACTGGCGAGCGTATCCTCGATCTCTTCTGGACCGATTTTGTACCCGGAACTGATGATGATGTCGTCTTTCCGACTGTGGAAGTAGAAGTACCCGTCTTCGTCCTGCACCCCCAGGTCGCCTGTCAGGAACCAGCCGTTCTTGATGGTTGCCGATGTTTTCTCTGGTTTGTTCAAGTACTCTTTCATACAGACTGGATCTCCCTCGTACTGAATTGCAATCTCGCCGACGTCACCCCGATCGACGGTCGGTTTGGCGGTCTCTGGGTCCAGGATTCGGACGTTGTGGCCGGGCATCGGCACCCCCATACTGTCTTCTCGGACCTTGTCGAATGCCGCTGTTTCTGCGACGATGTTCTGTGCTTCGGTGAGTCCGTACCCGTTGTGGACGGCGATATCCTCATCGCCGCCGAACGTCATTTGGACCCAGTCGAGGATGCCCTCGCCGACGAGTTCACCGCCGACGATCATCGATCGGGTGCTAGTTAGATCCCACTGTTCGGTGGGATCGTCGATTTTGCGCATCATTCGGAGGGCGGTTGGCGCGAAAAACGCACCCGTTATCTGGTACTCCGACATCAGCGAGAAGGCGACTTCCGGGTCGAACGATCCACCGTTATACGCGAGAACTTTTCGACCGTAAATCAAGCCACCGAGCAGGGGATTCAGCAACGATCCGATCCATGCCCAGTCGGACGGCGTCCAGAATATGTCGTCGTCATGGAGCTCGCCGTTACAGAACACCAGTGAAAACCCGGTTAGCGCGCCAATAACGTAGCGGTGGGCGTGGACGACTCCTTTCGGATTCCCGGTAGTCCCGCTCGTGTAGACGATGAGTGCGTTGTCCTCCGCATCTGTCTCCGTTGTCTCGAACGTGGGAGCTGCCTCCTCGACCACGTTCCAGAAAGCCGTCTCGCCGTCGGTCGGGGTTACGTCGCCCACCGTGAGCGTAACTGATAGGTCGTCTAGCCCGGCTGCGACTTCGCGTAAGTTATCGATATTGTCTTCGTCCACGATACAGGCCGTGGCGTCGCAGTCGCTGAGCCGATATTCGAGGGCTTCAGGCCCAAATAGCGTACTCAGCGGAACTGATACCGCACCGATCTTCCACGTTGCGAGATGGCTGATGATCGTCTCGATCTGCTGAGAAGCGATAATCCCGACGCAGTCTCCCGTTTCGATACCTCGCTCGGTGAGAACGTTGGCCAGTCGATTTGCAGCATCCTCTAACTCTTTGTAGGTGTAGGTTGCCCGACTGCCGTCTGCGTCTTCGAGGTAGATTGCGTCTCGCTCGCCCTCGTCTGCGGCCCACCGGTCACAGGCGTACTCTGCGATGTTGAACTGATCCGGTATCTCCCATTCGAATTCATCGTGGAGGTGCTCGTAGTTTCGAAACTCTCTTTCGAAGAAATAGGGCTCGTCTCGGTTTACGATGTTAGACATGGCATCGTTTACAGTTGCGATGAATTACTAATAGAGTTTTTGCAAACGATCGAACAGTATGCAGTTCGCTGTAACCGTATACGGAGATCGCAGATTACCTGACAGAGGGGGAGAGCTATCTGTGATTACGGTAGCTATCCGACCGATGGCTCGGAAGAAGGGAAATTGGTGGCCTAAGCGACGGTGCAAACCGTTTCAGCTGCGCGACTGATCTTCTCGGAAATCTCTTCTCTGGACGGCGGTAGTTGGCCGGAAACGCACCTCACTGAATCTCGACGCGTCCAACGCCATCCTCGTAAACGACTTCGGTTCCGAAGTCGGCTGAAAGGGAGGCGACATCCTCGAGAATTCTGGTCGATTTTTCCTCGTCCGCCAGTACGGGGATTCCGCGCTGTGGCCGGGATTGACGTTGCTGCAGATCGAGCGGATGCAGTTCGATTTCTTCGAGATCTCCGGAACCGTCGAATCGACAGACCGGGATGAACGACTCGAACCAGCCGTCGTTGGCGACGTACGCCTGAGGAGATCCGTCCTCGTCGAACCCCCAGGCGTCGTAAGCCACGGACGCTTTCGAATACTGGTCGATCCCGAACATATCGTACGTGACCGGCCCGAGGCGATCGAGCGTGTCGAACTGGATGATGAAATTTCCAAGCGAGTAGAAGATGGGGCAGTCCTGATAGAGTTCGATTCCCCGGATGACGTGTGGTCCCGTCCCGATGAACGCATCTGCGCCGGCGTCGATGCAATTTTTCGCGAACTCTGTCATGAATCGGGGCGTCTCCTTCGTCGCGTTAGTCCCTCCGAGACCGTCGACCCCTTCGTGTCCATGATGAGCCATGAGGACCCAGTCTGCGTTATTGCGAGCTTCTTCGATCCAGTCGGTTATCCGGGATTCGTCTGCCTGATTGGCGCGATACTCGATTCCGCACTCGGACACCTCGTCGACTGATTCGAACTTGAGATCCATGAAGTGGAAGAACTCCTCCTGGTCCCAATCGTGCCCAGCCTGGATTGCGCTATCGTGCCAGATTTCTTTTAGATTTTCGATGCCGACTTCCTCGCTGATTTTTTCGAGCGCCTCAATTCGCTCCGCAGTGGCCTTATAGATCTGCTCGACGTGTAACGGGTTCATTCCGGGACGTCCCGGCATCGCGGCGGTCTGCTCGCCGGCCTCGCTCCCCGGTATCACCGTACTACAGCTGTTCACCAGCGCGACCCGCCCGGCGGCCGTCTCCAGATATGCCGGTTTCTGTGCCTCGAACAGGGTCCGCCCCATCCCGGCGAACGGAACGTCTCGGCTCCGGAATTCGGCGATCGTGTGCTCGATGCCCGCATGGCCGAAATCCATGGTATGGTTGGACGCTGTGCTAAAGATGTCACACCCCATCGCGGTTAGTTCGTCGATCATTTCGGGAGAGACGCCGATGTGAAGCCCCGATGATTGAGCGTTCGGGTATCCGTCATCCGGTCGTACCATCTCCTCGAAGTTGGCTACCGTCGCGTCAGTTTCGCGAAGCAAAGATAACATCTGATCGAACCGATCCGTCACGCCTTCGTAGGGGAGGATTTCGCGCGTGGGAATAGCATCTCCCGTCGCTGCTAGGACGAACTGGTCTCGTTGCTGGATTGCCATACATTTCTGATCATGTCGATGGTTCTTATAGCCACTGACTGTACAAATCCACACGAGACAGAAACGAGTCGCTGCAGCGCGTGCCAGGCACCCGATTCTGACAGTTATCCGTCAGTTCCGAACGGATCTATCCTGGACGAACCGTTAGCAGCCAGGAATCGAGCAGTTCTAGTTGCCGTGGATCTCAAGCCTTGCCGAACGGTCGAGGGCGAGGTCGACGAGTGGCGCAAAACCATCGAATTCGGGGGAATCAGAGGTTTTACTTCGATATCAGCCGATAAAATTCGCCTTTCCGTATCACTACCAATCGTCCCTAGATGAGTTACACCAGCGATCGATTAGAACAGCAGTGGTCCGCATCCGCTCACTCGAACATCCAGATGAGAACCTTCCTGACTAGCCACGCGTCCAAATCCTTATGAACCAGAAGCGCGATATACCTTAGAAACTATGAGTGTTGGTCGTAACAATATAAAAGATCCGAAAAGTGTAACCGATTCTAAGAAATTTTCAGAGCTCGATCAATTGGCCCGTGATAAATTTCGGTCGCGGGCGAAGGAGTACAACGATTCTTACGAGATACCCACAGAGAATCTACAGGAATTAGGCGAGCGAGGGTGGCTGGCAGCGTCGGTGAGCGAAGAAAACGGAGGCTGGGGGAGTAACACCGACGAGGGTGACCCCGCCGAGTACCTGCAGGCGATCCGGACAGTCGCTCACGGCTGTAGTTCGACCGCACACTGCCTCCAACTCCATTACCATACCGCCTGGTTCTTCGATAAGATCGCCACGGACGCGCAGGTCGAACGGTACCTCGAACCGATGCTCGACGACGTGACGGCTACCGGGACGTTCACCTTTGCCGAACCGAATATGACCAATCAGTACGATCTGAGCACGACCGCGACGCCGGTCGACGGTGGCTACGAGATCTCCGGAACGAAGCTCTACGCCACCAACGCGCCGATCGCCGACTTCCATCTCATCTTCGTCTCTTTGGATGGGTTGGACGGTCCAGAATCCGTCACGATCTTCATCGTCGACGATGACCGAGACGGCGTCGAAGTTGACGAGAGCTGGTGGCGCCCGTTTGGCATGCGAGCCGCCGTTAGCCCGCGCATCGAATTCGACGACGTCTTTGTCCCCAAGGAGAACATGCTCGGTGAACCCGGACAATACCTCGACGAACGGTGGCAAGCGAAGTTTCACACAGCCTTCTGTGCGAACTACCTCGGCTCGATGGAGGGCGTCTACGACTTCTACCGTGAGTACATGGAGGAGCGAGGCAAGGCTGACTTCGATTCCGTGCAGTTACGAACCGGCGAAGTTCACGTCGAAATGAAAGCCGCCGAAGCGTTCTTCCACGACGCCATCCGCACGTGGCAAGATCCGACTGCAAGCCAGAAAAACGGAGAAGTGATGGCGATGAAGGCCAAGTGGTTCAACGCCAAAACGGCGATGGACGTCGGCCTCCAGATCGCCGAAACCGCCGGTTCCACAGCACAATTCGAGCAATTCCCCATCGGCCGATATCTTCGAGACATGCACACCCACACCCAGCACTCGGGACACGACATGACCGCGACTCAGATCGGCCGGTCGCAATTCGACATCGAATACGACACCACGCGGGAAGTATGAAGACGGCCAATTGAGCCGTCTTTTAGACGACGAGATTTCGCAGGGCCGCCTTGTGTTCGATCTCAGCCCCGTCGTGTGCGAGCGAAGTGAATCGCGAACAATCCTAAATTCCGATTAGTATCGGTACTGGAACGCACGATTTGCGATCGCCGCAACGACTCCCGTACCGTTATCAGGTCGACGAAGTCGGATACGTTTCCACACACTGTGTCGGAAGCGGGAAATAACTGGGTATCCTATCGTGGCCCTACGGGGACGGGATCCGCTGGCTACTAGCGATTAGTGGTCTCGATCATCGGTAATAGCGGTACCGTGCTCTAGCGTGCCGATGCCTTCGATCTCGATCTCGATATCATCACCGTGGGCTAGCGCATCGGCTCCTGACGTGGTTCCGGTCGCGATCAGGTCACCCGGTTCGAGTGTCATGTACCGCGTCACCTCTTCGATTATCTCAGGCACACCGAATCTGAGACGGGATCGGTCAGTGGTCTGTTGGACTTGCCCGTTGACTTGAAGTTCGATGTCAGCGTCATCGGGGACTGCATCAGGATCGACGATGACGGGTCCGACGACTGCAGAGTTGTCGAATGCTTTGAAACGCACGCCGTACACATCGTCGTTCGACTTGTCTGTAAGATCGTTCAGGATGGTGAATCCCCCCACGACGCTCATGGCGTCGTCGCGGGACATGTGACGGCACTGGGTGTCAATGACGACAGCCAGTTCTGCCTCGTACTGGATCTCCGCTCCAGAGGGTAACGAAACTGTGTCACCGTGTCCGGAAACGGTATTCGGTGGTTTCAAAAAGAGCTTCGGTCGATCCGGAAGTTCGTAGCCATACTCGTCGACGAGATCGTAGTTGTTCGTTGAGACCCCTACGATCTTCGTCGGCTCCGTCGGTGGAAGGATTGTCACTTCGTCGGGTCGATACACCGTTCCGCCGGCTTCGAGTCTGCGGTCGGTCCACGTTCCGTTTCGCGTTCTCCCGCTCGGGGTACGAAATCTTGCACGTCGCATTATGCAATATATTGATATGATAACCAATAACCTTTCTAAAGTACTGAATCAGGTGGCTGGCGACCCGGTGGTGTGCCGGCACGACCGACAAGTAACGGAGAAGTTCAACGTGAGTGTACTTGGGGGTCTCGTTGACCATGAGATGAGAACCAGCGCACTACTCACTACACGAACACGCTCTGTCGACGCGCAATGGCGCATCCTGGACTGGTCCAAGAACTTAACGACGGGTTCACGACGCAAACGGCACCTCAGGTGCCAGCCAGATCGCATGGGCAAGCCTATCAGGACAGTGCCGACGCCGCAATGCGCGTCGTCGTATAGCCTCTCCCTGGGTTCGCTTGAAAGTCAGCTTTTTATATATCCGGTCATGTTCTGGTGAATTGTAAATAATAGTATAACTTTGGTATTCGGATGGACTTTAAAGGGGAAGCAAGATAGAGCTGAATACTGCAATCATCGCCAGTCACAGCGTTGCCTCTCGTCTACGAAAACACGTCGAACTGGCCGATACTACACTGAAGCATGCATGTTCAGTCATAGACCGCATTGAAACCGCCATACGCCATTCCTTTCACTTGAATCTGAATGCCATCGGATACCAAAAGAGTAGTTATATGGAGGTTCATGGCACTATCGTAGAACTGATAGAAATGTTTGACAAGGTACTCGTCGCAAACCGCGGAGAGATTGCCGTCCGGGTGATGCGCGCCTGCAAGGAATTGGGGATCGATACAATCGCCGTCTACAGCGAGGCGGACAAACACTCCGGGCACGTCAGATACGCCGACGAGGCATATAACGTCGGTCCGTCGAGAGCGGCCGACTCCTATCTCGATCACGGTGAAATCCTGGACGTGGCCCGGAACGCAGACGCCGACGCGATCCACCCAGGCTACGGATTTCTCGCGGAAAACGCAGAGTTCGCGAGCAAAGTCGAAGCCGCTGACGGAATCACGTGGGTTGGTCCGTCTGCGGGTGCGATGGAACGCCTCGGAAAGAAGACCGAAGCTCGCAAAGTGATGAGTGATGCGGATGTCCCCATCATTCCCGGGACGGTAGATCCGGTCACGGAACCCACAGAAGTCGGAAAATTCGCAGACGAACACGGCTATCCAGTCGCTATTAAAGCCGAAGGAGGCGGCGGCGGGCGCGGCATGAAGATAGTCCGCAGCGAAGACGAGATCGAAGATCGACTCGAAGAAGCCAAGCGCGAAGGTGAAGCGTACTTCGACGATTCAACGGTCTATGTCGAGAAGTATCTCGACAATCCACGCCACATCGAGGTCCAGATACTCGCCGACCAGCTTGGGAATGTCTGTCACCTCGGGGAGCGGGATTGTTCGCTCCAGCGCCGTCACCAGAAGGTCGTCGAAGAAGGGCCGAGTTCCGAGCTTACAGACGACTTACGCGAACAAATCGGCGAAGCCGCACGGCGAGGCGTGAGCGCCGCCGACTACTCTAACGCCGGGACCGTCGAATTCCTCGTCGAAGATGACCCTAATCGGGACCCAAGCGAGAAGCTCGATATCGACGATAACTTCTACTTCCTCGAGGTTAACACCCGTATCCAGGTCGAACACACGGTTACCGAAGAGATCACCGGGATCGACATCGTGAAATGGCAACTGCGAGTGGCAGCCGATGAGGAACTCGCCTTCTCCCAGGACGATATCGATATCGACGGCCACGCCATACAATTCCGGATCAACGCTGAAAACGCTGCAGAGGAGTTCTCGCCAGCGACTGGCGGCACCCTCGAGACGTACGATCCACCGGGCGGTATCGGTGTCCGGGTCGACGACGCGCTTCGACAGGGTGACGAGTTGGTAACCGATTACGATTCCATGATCGCGAAGCTGATCGTCTCAGCAGGCGATCGCGACGAGTGTATTAGCCGCGCCCAGCGGGCGCTGGCCGAGTACGACATCGAGGGCATCACGACGATCATCCCACTCCACCGGTTACTGTTGACTGACGAGACGTTCGTCGGCGGACTCCATCACACGAAGTACTTGGACGAGGAACTGGACCCTGAACGCGTCGTTGACGCCCAAAATCAGTGGGGGTCGGAGGCAGCGTCGGCGAGTACCGAGGAAGCGTCGGACAGCGTCGAGCGGGAGTACACCCTGGAGGTCGACGGCAAGCGCATCGATGTAACACTCGAAGAGCACGGTTCGGCTCGAACGCCGAACACTACCGCTGTCATGAATGGCGGCAGTCAAAAACAAGCGCAATCCGACCAAGCCAACGGAGGCAATAGCGGCGGTGACGCCGCTGCAACCACGATAGCCGACGGCGAACAGGTCACTGCCGAGATGCAGGGCACCATTCTCGACGTCGCCGTCGACGAGGGAGATGCAGTGGAATCCGGCGACGTACTCTGCGTGCTGGAGGCAATGAAGATGGAAAATGATATAGTGGCCCCCCGAAGCGGCACCATCGCACAAGTTGCAGTCTCTGAGGACGAGAGCATCGACATGGGCGACGTGTTAGTCGTCCTGGAGTGACTGAACGGAGAGTCAGTACGATCGAGGTAATCCGAGTCCGTGTTGGGCCAGGTAATTTTTGATCATCTCGTTGGGGATGGGTGCCAGAACTTCGATCATGACCTCCCGCCAGTATCGTTCGACGTCGTACTCCTTGGCGTATCCCATGCCACCGTGGGTTCGGACGGCCCGTTCGCAAGCCTCGAGCGCGTGTTCGCTCGCTCGTAGTTTGGCCGCGTTCGCTTCAACTCCACACTCTCGGTCACGATCGTACAGCCACGCCGCTTTCTGTACGAGGAGTTCGTCTTGGAGCAGCTTGCTCCAGGAATCGGCAAGCGGATGCTGGATTGCCTGATATGACCCGATTTTGTTTCCGAACACTTCACGCTCGTTGGCGTACTGGCTCGCTTTTTCGACTGCCGCCTGGCCGATACCGAGCGCGCTCGCGGCGAGACTGATCCTCTCAGCGTTTGCAAACGAGAGGAGGTACTCGAATCCCGCCCCCTCCTCTCCGATTAAGTCGTCCGCCGGCACTCGGAAGTCGTCGAACCACACTTCGTTGGATTCTGCTGCGCCGCGGCCCGCCTTCGGTATTTCCTGAACGTCGACGCCGTCACTGTCCATGCTGAATTCGGTGAAAAACAGCGACAGACCGCCGAAACGATCGCCAGTCTCCTGGGAACTCGTTCGGGCCAGAAGCATGATGACGTCGGCTTCCTGGGCCTTCGAGGTCCAGATCTTCTGCCCGGTGATTCGGTACTCATCGCCGTCTCGCTCGGCGTAGGTCTCGATCTGGGACGTGTCGATTCCGGCGTTCGGTTCAGTCACCCCCGTACAAACCATCACGTCGCCCCTGGCGATCGCCGGAAGGTAGCGCTCCTTGTGATCGGCAGTGCCGTATTCGACCAGCGGTGCGGTGCTGAACACGTGGTGGGACGTCGTCGACGTGGCAGCCATCGCTCCGCCTGAGCGTGAGACCTCTTGCTGGACGAGCGCTGCTTCAAACACGCCGTAGTCCTGGCCGCCGTACGCCTCGGGAATGGTGAGCCCGCACCAGCCCGCGTCTGCGAACGCATCGAAGAATTCCCAACCGAACTCATGATTGTGGTCCTTTTCACGCCAGTACTCGTCGCCGAAATCCGCGCAGAGCTCCTGAATCTGACTGCGGATCAAACGCTGCTCGTCTGACAATTCGAAATTCACGTTGTACCTGTTCAACCTATTTTTTTAAAACTCTATGCTTGTGAGCGATCGTGACGAGATGCGTACGTCGTGTGATGCGAGCCATCCTCGGGCTTCGGACCGTGTTGCGGGCGAATCACAGCCTTGTCACTCGACGCACCGGGCTACCGTTTCCATCGTTTCCCGCACCTGATCGTTCGTCGCCCTGCTCGGGATGTATAGCGAAACGGCGTCGACGACGTCGACGCCTGTAAACGCCTCTAGCCGCGGTCGGACGTCGTCCGCCGTGCCGGCGATGGCCAGCGAGTCCAGGAGGTCGTCGTCGAGCGCTTGCCTCGCCCGATCCGTCTCACCCGCCTGCCAGGCATCGTGGATCTCGGTGGCGATATCCTCGTAGCCCTGGGCGATCAGCGCATCCCGGTAGAACGTGCCCATGGCGCCGACGTAGAAGGCGATGTGTCCGCGAGCGAGGTCGCGGGCTGTCGCAGCATCCTCGAGCACGCAGCACGGAACCGTCAGCGTCGTGTGAATGTCGGCAGGATCGCGGTCACCAGCGCTGGCACCGCGCCGGAGGTCGCTGGCCCGATCTCGGAGGCCATCCGGCGTGAGCATGAGGGCGTGCCAGCCGTCCGCGAACCGACCGGTCAGTTCGACAGCTTTCGGTCCCATCGCCGCGACGTCGACGCCTGGCGGATCTTCGGGTGGGTCGCACCTGAGGCGAAAGCCTGAGAGTTCGAAGAAGGTCCCGTCGTACGACACCGTCTCACCGGCGAGCACCTGCGTGACGATCTCGACGTACTCCCGCGTCCGGCGGAGCGGCCGTTCGAACGGGATGCCGTGCCAGTTCTCGATGACCGCCGGGCCGCTCGGGCCGAGTCCGACCCGGAATCGCCCGCCGCTTGCCGCCTGCAGCGTCGCTGCGGTCTGTCCGACGAGGGCCGGCGAACGCGAGTAGGTCGGAAAAATGCTCACGCCGATGCCCAGTTCGTCCGTCCGCTCTGCGAGGAGCGTGCTGACCGTGACAGCGTCGATACCCCAGGTCTCCGGAATCCATACGCGGTCGTAGCCGAGCGATTCCGCGAGCGTCCCGAACGACGTGATCGTCTCGAGATCGCCGAGAGCACTCGTCTGCAGCCGGACATCGATCTCTGTGCCATCGTGATCCATGGATATTCGTTGGTGTTGGGGAATATAGTGGTTTCCGTGCCGACGCTGCAGACGCCGTCTGGCAGCCCCGTGCGATCCGCCTCGCCGGTCAGTCGTCGCCGACGGCTGGCGGAAGGAGATCCCCCAAGATGCGATCGATCCGACCGCTGTGGCCAGTTGCGAGGCGTCGATCAGGGGACGACGACGGAATGCCTTAGAACTCAGGCGGCCTGGCGTGGCCCGCTCCGAATCACCGCGTCGAGGCCTGTTGTTCCTCTATCCCCAGTGCATCCTTGGCGACGCTCGTCTTCTGTTTGTCGAGGATATCGTGTAGCGTGAGTGTACGAGCGTTGCGCCAGAAGCGGTCGGCGTCGAACTGTCGACTGGTCGAGCGTGCGCCACAGATCTGGAACAACCGATTCGCGACGTCGATCGAAACTTCAGAGGATTTCACTTTCGCCCGGTAGACGGCGGTGCCCATGTTCGACAGCGCCTCGGCGTTGGCCCCGCCTTCGGTCTCGTCGAGCAGTTGGGCGGCACGGTCGACCAGCTCCCAGGCGGCCCTGATATCGATGTCCATCTCACCGACGTGGAGCTGCACGTGGGGGTCGTGTGCGAGGCTCTCGAGATCGCTCGGCGGTTTGGATTCGTTCTCCAGGTACCACGTGGTGAACTCGAATGCACCCTTGGCGAGGCCGACGAAGATAGCTGCGAACAGAAGCTGGAAATTAAAGCCGATGAGTCCATGTTCGATGAGGTCGCCTGGCTCGCCAATGACGTTCTCGTCGGAGATGTGTACGCCGTCGAACTTCGCGATGCCGCTCGCGGTCGCGCGCTGTCCCATCCCGTCCCAGGTGTCTTCGATGGTGACGCCATCCGCACCGGCCGGCACGATAACCGGGAGCAGCCCCGTCATGTCTTCCGAACCGGCCTCCATGACGTGGAGCATGTGGTAGTCTGCGTGCGTGGAGTTCGTGGCGAAGAACTTGTCAGCGTCGATGATCCAGCCGTCGTCGACCTGCCGAGCTTCGGCGTTGTACCTGACTCTGTCGCCGGAGTCGGAGTCGAATTCCTGGTCAGGCTCGCTCCCATAGTACCCAAAAATAGCCCCGTCTGCTACCGCCCGGGCGTAGCGCTCGTGTTGCTCAGCCGTACCGAGCACCCGGGTGATGGCAAGGGCGATCGAATGCGTCGAGAAACACTGCGCAGTGCTGCTGCAGGCAGCACCGAGCTGTGCGGTGGCGGCGTAGTACGCTCGATTGCTCGTGATCCCGGCGTCTAGGCCGCCGTGTTCGCTCGCTGCGGTAATATTGAGGACATCGTGCTCGTGGAGCAGTTCGAAGTTCTTGGCCGGGAATTCTCCGCCGCGGTCTACGTCCGGCGCTTGGCTGACGATTTCGTCCAGGCACGGTTCGAGGCGACGCTGCATCTCCTGGTCCATATTCTCTGCGAAAATGGCATCCATGAGATTACGCTTCGAGTGATTGTCTCAAAAGTGTTGGGTATCGCTCACCAAATAATACGTACGGAACTAACAGAACACCGTCTCTGGTATTTGTACGGGAGATTCAACTCACGATTTGGAGCCGGAAGATCAGTTGTCGACGCCTGGGTCGAGTAAGGCTGGTGTCACTCTCTCCACATCCGGTCGAAAATGCTCAGAAAGGATTTCTAATTTCCATGCGTACCTGAACACGATCCATATCCGTCGCCCAGAAATCGGCAAATCTGGCGCATACTGGGACAATGAGACGAGATTTTTTATAGTTGTAGTCTGTTCACTGATGCACTGTATGGTTGCGATACGTGGATACGGTACGTATATCCCAGTTTACCGGATTGAACGAGAAACGATCGCCACACAACACGGTGACTATCCCTCGAGCGGCGAGGTGTCCGTTCCAGCCAGCGACGAAGGAATTGTCTCCCTAGGCGTAAACGCCGCGTCGAACGCCCTCGAACACGCAGCCGTCGAGGCAGCAGATCTCGATGCAGTCTTCGCTGCGACGATGTCAGATCCGTTCGACGAACGCGGCGTCGCCTCGAACGTCGGCTACGCTGTTGGCATCGACCCTCAAACCCGCATCGCCGACTTTGAGGGATCACAGCGTGCGGCAGTGGATGCCATACTGGCCGGTCGAGACGCGATCGAAGCCGACCGTGCCAAGACGGTGCTGGTCGTGGCGACCGATATCCGGCGAGCAACTGCCGGGTCCTCAGCCGAGCAGACCGCAGGCGCCGGCGCAGCCGCAGTCGTCCTCGATGCGGACGGGGATGTCGCGTCCCTGGACGGCGCGGCCGTCAATACGACCGGCTTCGTCGGTCGGTTCACCCCAGCGGGTGGGTCGCCGGTCGAAGGCAAAGTTCCATTCAACCGCGATCGGTTTGTAGAGGAGGTCGCCGAGGCAATCGGAGAGATTGGCACAGCCGATATCGCAGCGATTCCCGCTCCCGGCGACGATTGGGGCGATCGGGTCCTCTCTGCGCTCGACAGCGACGCCGAGCGTCCGTCCACGTTCGCCGACATTGGCGATGCCGGCACGGCGAGCGTCCTCCTTGATCTGGCGCTCGTCCTCGAGAACGCTGCTCCGGACGACAGGCTCCTCGTCGCAGCCGGCGGTCCTGGCGGCTGTGCCGCACTCGCCCTCGAAGTAGACGATGTTACCCGAGCGACACCTATGACAACGCAAGACTATATCGAGAGCAAAGATTACGTGACGTACTCGAAACACCGTTCGTTCCGCGAACCAACAGGAGGGAACGCCTAATGCACGAACCGCCACACTGGCGCGATCGGCCGCAGAACGAACGGCTTCTCGCCCGGGAATGTCGCACGTGTGGGTACGTCTCATTCCCGGAACACAGGCGTATCTGCAAGCGCTGTCAGGATGAAGTCGAATGGGACGAGGTCCGTCTCCAGGAACGAGGAACAGTCCGTTCGTACGTCGTCCAGAACCGTCTCCCAGATGAATTCGAGACTCCGCTCCCGCTCGCCGTGCTTGATATGCCACAGGAAACCGACGGCGAACCAGCCCGGGTGTACGGCCTGTTTACGGAGACTGAACCCGACGACATCGAGATCGGAATGGTCGCCGATGCTGATCTCCGGCAACTGTTCGACATCAACGGGCTACCGGTCCACTCTTTTAAGTTCAAGCTCCCACGAGGTGAGCGCTAATGAGGGACGTCGCCGTGATCGGAGCCGGGATGATTGAGTTCGGTGAACTGTACGAGCAATCGACGGACGATATGGCCGAGGCAGCCTTCCTCAACGCGCTCGATGACGTTGATTACGGCATTTCGCCTGACGAGATCGACGCTGGATGGTTGGGAACGAGCAATATAGCCGGAGACGCGAATAGCGGTCTCGGTCTCGCGCATCCGACTGGGCAGTTCGAAATTCCGATCATGCGGGTCGAGAACGCGTGCGCAACTGGCAGTTCAGCGTTCCGGGCAGCCGTCGAAGCGGTACGTGCGGGCAGCGCCGATGTCGCCCTCGTCTTGGGCGTCGAGAAGATGCACGACTCTGCCGAGGGACTCATCGCGAACGCAGCGCTCGATCAGGTCTGGCGGGGACGTGGGGTGACGATGCCTGCTTTCTTCGGCATGCGGGCAACGAGGCACATGCACGAGTTCGGTACGACTCGCGAACAGATTGCCGAGGTCAGCGTCAAGAACCACGAAAACGGCTCGAAGTACCCGTACGCGCACTACCAGTTCACCTGTGACGTCGAAGATGTCGTCCAGAGTCCACAGGTCACCTACCCCCTCCAACTGTACGACTGCTGTCCTGTCACTGATGGCGCAGCTGCGACGATCATCGCGAGTGAAGATGTCGCCGACAACTACACGGACGATCCAATATGGGCGGCTGGAAGCGGACTCTCGACGGACAGCCTCCTTCGTGGCAACGACTCGGCGTTGGTAGGGTTCGAAGCGACGACCCAGGCAGCGAACCAAGCGTATGACCAGGCCAATATCGGTCCCGAGGACATCGACGTCGCCGAAGTCCACGACTGTTTCACCATCACCGAACTCATCACGTACGAGGATCTCGGTTTCTGCGAAAAGGGCGAGGGCGGACAATTCGTCGAGGAGGGAACCGTACATCTCGACGGCGAGAAGCCGGTCAACCCGAGCGGTGGTCTGCTCGCCAAGGGTCATCCAATCGGTGCTACCGGTGTCGCACAGATCAACGAAATTTACGAGCAACTGCGTGGTGAAGCAGGAGCCGTACAAGTCGGCAACGACCCGCAGTACGGCCTCCAGCACAACATCGGCATCGGCCGAAACGCAACGGGCAGTGTCTCTTGCGTGAACGTGCTCTCACGAGAGCGCTGAACACACCCCTAGTATTTTTGGGGTGTAGTGCGTAAGCTTCGGTATGACGGAACTGACAGTTGACGTGTCGGAGCAAACTCTCGACGAAATCGAGAGTAGAGTGACTGGCAACGACGATCGCGAGGACGTTGCACGGCACCTGATCAACCTCGGTATCAAGTACGAGCGACTCCGAGAGGAACAGCACCAACTCGACCAGCACTACCAGTCGTTCGGACCCTGACCGCCCGGTTCGGGACGGCCCGATAGTGAGTTCATGTTCTGCGGCGAATTCGACGAGTACAGTTAGCGCCTGCTGAATCTCGAGCGAAGCTTTCTGGTGTCGTCGAGCGTTGACTCGGTGTTCACGTCGCAGCCGAGTCACATACCGTCAGGATCGCTCCCCATCTAGCGTGGCCGAGTCCGTACCGTTTCCATCCGCAGTGGGACGGACAGAGGCTCAAAAAAGAAAAATTGTTTTACCTTTCGGGTCTGTCAACATACTATGCACGGAGAATTAGCAGAGCGAATTGTCCGCTGTTCAGAGATATTCGAGGATCGCGCAGCAGAGGTCGACCGGCAGGCGTCATTCCCGGCCGATAATTTCGACGTATTAGCGGAAGAAAATCTCCTGGGACTCGCTTGCGGTAGCGATTTCGGTGGGTTTGACGCGGGAATGGCCGGCGATTACCAACTTTTCTTCGACGCAATCGAAGAATTTGCAAGAGGATGTAGCAGCACGGCACAGTGTTTCGCCACACACTCTATGGCTGTGGGAACGATCCGTGCGCTCGGCTCGCAGGAATCACGCGAATTCTTCAGCAATGAAGTCACAGAGAACGGGGCCGTGTTTGGATACTATGGAAGCGAACCCGATCAAGTCTTCGAGGGGAACACCCGCACTGACTACGACACGACAGTTACCAGAACCGACGACGGTTGGGAGGTTAGCGGTCGAAAGTTCTTCACCACGAACTCGACACACGCCGACTATCACATGGCATTCGCGATGAAAGAAGGCGCCACGGATATGAATGGGTTGATGCAGGTCGTCGTGCCTGATGATGCCGACGGCGTAACGATCCACGATACGTGGGACGGGATGGGGCAGCGCTCGACAGCCAGCGGTATGGTCGAATTCGAAGATGTATCCATCCCCGATAAGTGTATTATCGGAGATCCTGGCGATCTCACGGAGAATCCCTACATCTGGAATAGCTTTCAACTTTCGTTTGCCAGTATCTTCGTCGGACTCGCAAGGGGTGCGCTCGATTTCACCAAGTGGTACCTCGAAAACGAGTCGAAACCCCCGAAAGATTTGCCATCCCTCTCTCACGACCCGCACGTGCAACTCCACGTCGGCGACATGAACGTTCGGACGGAGGCAGCAAGTCAACTCGTCGAGCGAGCGATCGAACTGCTGGAGGACCACCACGACGATCCAGACCTCGAAGAGGAGACGACAGCAGCCGTATCGCGGGCGAAAATCTTCTCGTCAGAGGTCGTACTGGATGTTACAAATAGACTGTTTCAGATCTGTGGCGCACGTTCGACCAGTCGACAGTTCGATGCCGATCGCTTCTGGCGCAACGCCCGCACGCTCGTACTCCACGACGTCGTGGACAAGCAGAAGGCGGAGGTTGCTCAGCACGAACTCGGCCTCAAGACGAAAGGCCGCTACGAGAACTGACGCATCGATTCGCCGGGTAACTCACCCCCTGTTTTCTATCGAGCCCACAAGTCGCCCCTCTACACCGAGATTACCCAGCAAGAAAACGGGTCGTGCTGGCATCACGGACCGATAGATGGAAAAACGCGAAGTGACATCCGACCAGGTGGCATCTGCAAAATGGCAATTCAGGATCGCTCATCTGCGATTGCAGCCCGGATGATGGTTATTTGATGCCGGAACCCAGACCGACTTCGTCGGCTATTCGTTCCTTTTGCATCTCGGACGTCCCTTCTGGAATTCGAAGCGTTCGCGCGTAGCGGAAGACCCGCTCGAGCGGGTAATCGAGCGAAAGGCCGTTTCCACCGAACACCTGTACCGCGTTATCGGCAGCCTGAAACAGGGTCTCGGTGGCGTAGTACTTGGCCATGGCGCTCACCTTGATGGGATTTTCGCCCTGCTCGATGAGCCAGGCAGTTTTCAGCGCGAGGTTCTCGACTGTTTCTTGCCAAACTGCGATGTCGGCGATCATACCTCGGACATGCTGTCGCTTGCCGATCGGTCTGTCCCAGGAGGTCCTGCTGTTGGCGTACTCGACGCATTCCTCGAGCAGAAACTCCATGAGTCCCGCACATCGAGCAGCGATACGCGCCCGTCCATAGTTGATCTGTTCCATCGCGGTGTAGAATCCGGACCCTACCTCGCCAATGACGTTGGTGTCAGGCACCCTGCAATTGGTGAAATCGAGTTCGGCGTGCATCCCGTCGAGTTCGATAGTGTCGATAACTCGAGTGACGGTGAATCCGGGATTGTCGGCATCGACGAGGAACGACGAAACTCCACCGGGACCTGCGTCAGGGTCTGTGACGGCGAATACCTGCACGAAGTCGGCGTATGGGCTGTTTGTGATCCACATCTTTGAGCCGTCGATGACCCACTCGTCGCCGTCTTTCTCCGCGGTCGTGGACATGTTCAGCGCGTCCGACCCGGAACTCCCTTCGGTGAGCGCGAAACAGCCGTCCTTTTTGCCTTCGATGAGGGGATAGAGGTACTCGTCTTTGAGGCTATCGTCCATCTCGAGTAGCGTCGGGTGCGGCCCGGGAGTGTTCTCGATAAGGTGCTCGTTGAGCCCCAGCCCTTTCGAGTAAATGTGCTGGAGAATATCCACGAGATCGACGATGTTCATCCCCCCGCCGCCGACGTCTTCGGGCATGTGCATGGCCCAGTAACCGGCTTCTCCGGATTTCCGGCGCACTGTCTTGATGATGTCGACGACTTCGTCTTTCAACCGACCATCGTCACGGAGCTTTCGATAATCCGGCGTAAGGATGTCTTCGTGTTTTTTTTCGAGCGGTTCGATTTCCTGTTCCAGAAATCCATCTATACTCCGTTTTATCATATCGACATCATTATTCGGCTCGAAATCTACCATATAGTACTATATCACTTCTTTCATATTAAAGAGTTTTGACGCTCCTCCGGCATTTCAGCCGTCTTTCGTCACTGAGAATTCCACTTTGGGATCTGAATCGAGGGGTCCGTTTCCTGGTGGTAACGCGATTGAGGTTGCCTAGTGCTGAGAGCGAAACCCTCGTTCAGGGAGACACGCGTCGACGTCGCGGCTACTCGAGTTCGCAAGCCGCTTCAGCGACCCCACAGCCAACCATCCGAATCGAACCGAAGCCGCATCTGGAGGAACACAAACAATAAATACTCTGAATGGATTTTCACCTTGTGAAGATTATTGAACTTGACAGAGTGATCGTAGCGACCTCAGATATCGAAATGACGAAGCGAAACTACGAAGAGTTGCTCGATCTCTCGTTCGCAGAGACGGAGCAACTAGACGAGGAACTGGGCGGGCTCGAACTGACGTTCAGTTATCCCGGCATCGAACTGATCGCCCCAGGTGACGACGACAGTCCGATCGCAAAGTACATCGACGAGAACGGTCCGGGCCAGTACGCCGTCGTGTTCCGCGTCGCCGATCTCGCCGCTGCGAAGGACGAACTATCGGCGAAAGACGTGACGCCGATCATCGAAGTAGACGAGAGTGAGGCACCCGAGGCGTTCTATCATCCGAAGGATTTCGACGGCGTCATGGTCATTCTCACCGAATACAGTCATCCCCACGGCGAATGACGAGACGGGCACGCTCCGGTACACAATAGGCGAGACGCGGTCGAGAACTGGCATGGGGGGGTTTCGGAAATCCCCTCTCTCGAACCTGCGAGCGAGAGAAGTGGTCGAGCAGGTTCTCCTGGGACGACAGTATCCTCCGACGGCGAGTATCGCGATTTCCTAGCACGAAGCGGGGCGAATCAGCCGCTCACGAAATCTACGATCTGTAACAATCGGGACCTGAGACGAAGCGACTGCGCCACTCCAGGGTGGGCATCTCGATTCGCTGGCAGTCGCCGGATTTCCCCGCCGAGTTGCGGGAGCATCTCGAGTCGTTCGCAACGGTGGACGGTAGTGACGCAGCCTCGATCTCGTTCTCGCAGCGGAGCCGAGGGTAACGAGATCGAGCTACCGATGCAGGTGCTGTCCCCGACGTAACGCACCTGTGGTGCTGCCCGCCGACGGTCGTTCTCTCACACATGCTCGTACGACCGACAACCGTCTTCGTCGATCGTCGACCTGAGTTCCCCTGATTCTTCGAGGTACGACAGGGCGCCGATGGCTTCGATGAGTAGCGCGTACACCGCCCCGGAGCGTTCGTTCGCCACAGCGTACGCCGTATCGGCCCCTTGAGCGACGAGCGTCGCGGTGGTTTCGAGCATTTCATCGAGGCTGTCGCGGTCGCGTTCGATGATCGCCTGGTACTCGGTGTGGATTGGTCCGTGTCCTGGAAGCACCAGATCGACATCGATCTTCTCGAGTCGATCCAGGGCTGTATAAAAGGCGCCGATAGCATCCTCGACACCTTCGACGAGATCGCCGTGTGCTGAGACCGATCGGAACGGTTTGTTCGCCATATCTCCGGAAAAAATGACTCGCTCACTGCCGAGCGTAGCCACGTACACGCAGTGATCCGCTTGGTGACCAGGGGTATGGACGACTTCGAAACTGAGACTGCCGATATCGACGCAGTCGCCGTGGTCGAGCCACTGATCGACCTGCTGGGCGGGAAGTTTCTCCGGGAAGACTCGCTGGCGCTCGGTGGCCTGATCCACGATAGATTCGAAGGCATCGGTGCCGACACCAGCACGGATCGCGTTCGTCCGTATGGCGGCTTCAACACGCTCGTAGTCACGTTCGAATTTCTCCCGGATGCTTGCCGGCGCATACATCGTCGGATCACCGGCGTCCAAGATTGCGCGGACCATCCCGGTATGATCAATGTGCTGGTGCGTGACGATCAGGTGGTCGATTGCGGCAAACTCGTAATCATAGGCGGATAGCGCATCATCGAATTCCTCGACGGTTCCGTCACTCACCATCCCGGCGTCGACCAGGACCAGATCCCCGAAATCCAGTAGATATGCTGCGACGTGACCCGGTCGCCAGCCGACATCGAACTCGATTCGAAAGACATCGCCGGTAGCACCAGGGATGCTTATTCGCTGCATCTCCACCATTTACGGAAGAGTAGCAGCATACTGCTTATAAACCTTCTGAGCCTATTCACGGCGGCACGCGGACAATACACGCAGATTATCGTCTCCGGAATTTGTGTGGAGAGCCAACCTGGCACGAAAATCGGGGGTCCGTTGACGACGCCAGAATTGTGTGAGATCAGTGACAATCTCTCCATATCCGATCGTGAGCGGTCAGAAGAGCCGATCTACAGGAACGTGCAACTCTGGATCTTAGTCTGAAAACGACCTATCCGTGGACAAAACTTTTATTTCCCTTTCCCTCTTGAACCTACGTGTAAGTTGGTAACACAATGAGTACTGGTAATAAATTTGTCAACAACCCATCTAAGCTTCTCGAAGAAGATCGGTTCCAGGAACTAGATGAATTGGCCCAGAACGAATTCCGCTCGCGGTCGAAAGAGTACAACGATAACCACGAGATCCCGGTCAAAAACCTCGATGAGTTAGGAGAGCGCGGCTGGTTGAAAGCGGCGGTGAGCGAAGAGAACGGCGGCTGGGGAAGCAACACTGACCTGGGTGACCCTGCCGAGTATCTGCAAGCAATCCGAACAGTCGCACGCGGTTGCAGTTCGACTGCACACTGTCTTCAACTCCACTATCACATCGCGTGGTTCATCGATGCTATCGGAGACGATGACCTGATAGAACGCTATCTCGAACCCATGCTGGACGGGACTTACTACGGTACATTCGTTGCCGTGGAACCCAATATGACCAACCAGTACGAACTCGACACGACCGCAACGCCGGTCGACGGTGGGTACGAAATGTCGGGAACGAAACTCTACGCGACGAACGGATCTATTGCCGACTTCCACCTCGTATTCGCGAGTATGGAGGGGATGGAAGGACGTGACTCGGTAACGGTCTTCGTCGTCGAGGATGATTGGGACGGAGTGGAGGTAGACACTAGCTGGTGGCAGCCATTCGGCATGCGAGCCGCAGTCAGCCCCCGTATCGAACTCAACGACGTGTTCATCCCAGAAGAAAACATGCTGGGTGAACCCGGTCAATATGCTTCCGAACACTGGCAGGCGAAATACCACACGGCCTTCTGTGCAAATTACCTAGGTTCGATGGAAGGCGTCTTCGACTTTTTCCTCGAATACATGCACGATCGAGGCAAAGCTGACTACGAGTCAGTTCAGCTTCGGACTGGTGAAGTTCACTTCGAGATGAAAGCTGCCGAGGCATTCTTCCATGACGCCATCCGAAAGTGGCAGGATCCGTCCATCTCCCAAGATGATGCCGAAGCAGTGGCGATGAAGGCCAAGTGGTTCAACGCCAAAACGGCGATGGACGTCGGCCTCCAGATCGCCGAAACCGCAGGATCGACCGCACAATTCGAGCAATTCCCCATCGGCCGATATCTCCGGGACATGCACACCCACACGCAGCACTCGGGACACGATATGACCGCAACGCAAATCGGCCGGTCTCAGTTCGGTCGGGACTTCGACACTACCCGCGAGGTGTAACGGACACTCGTCCAGTTGCGAGTCGCACCCATTCCATTTTCCGCCCCAGTCCGGTATCTCCGGCAGGAAAGCGCGTGCTGGGGTATAATCATGGCCGATCCAGATGCGATCGCTCCGCTCGGTGGGGAAACAGTAGTTTTTAGACCCAGCATTCCGATTGATCGATAATATGGTCGACAGAATCAGCGACGTCGTCGTCCTCGGTGCTGGGAGCATGGGACACGGAATCGCCGAGGTAACTGCCATCGCAGGCTACGACGTGACGATACGGGACATCGACGAAGACATCCTCCAGGAAGGGCGCGAGGAAATCGAACAGAGCCTCGAGAAACTCGAATCTAGCGGCCATCTTGACGAATCCCCCGCAGAGATACTCGCGCGACTCGATACGACCATCGACCTCGAAGCAGCCGTTGCCGACGCTGACCTGGTTATCGAAGCCGTGCCCGAGAACTTATCGCTCAAACTGGACACGTTCGCCGACGTTGAAGACGCGACCGCCGAAGAGACGATCATCGCCTCGAACACGTCTTCGTTCGCGATAACGGATATTGCAGAGGCATTAGCGAAGCCAGAACGAGCAGTCGGTCTCCATTTTTTCAATCCACCAGTGATAATGGACCTCGTAGAGGTCGTCTACGGAGACGAAACGAGCGACGATGTCGCTGAAACAGCGTACGAATTCATCGAATCAATCGACAAAACGCCGATATACGTTCGCAAAGACGTCCCCGGCTTCGTCGTCAACAACGTGTTAAGACCGTTCCTGGACGAAGCAGCCTGGATGGTTTCTGAGGGAGAGGCGACTATACGCGAAGTGGATGCTGCCATGGTGCACGAACGAGGCTATCCCATGGGTCCGTTCGAACTCGCCGACAACGTCGGTATAGATGTCGCGTACCACGTTCGTGATGAGAATAACCTCCCTATAGCTCCCGCTCTCGAGGAAACCTATCAGGCCGGGAACTACGGCGTCAAAACTGGTCAAGGGTACTACGATCACGAAGACGGTGTCGGCGCAGACTACGAGGAAGGACAGGGAGTGGACGTAAACACGCTCAGAATTGAGGCGACGATGATCAACAAAGCGGGCAAACTGGTCGAGGATGACGTCGCGTCACCGTCAGAGATCGACACAGGCATGCAACTCGGAACTGGATTCCCGGAAGGGATCTGTGAACGGGCCGATCAGATCGGGCTGGATGTTGTCGTCGAGAAACTCGAATCCCTCCATGAAGAGACTGGCGCAGACCGGTATGAGCCGGCAGATCTGCTCGTTGATCTCGTCGCAGACGGGAAGACTGGTACTGATGCTGGAGAGGGATTTTACGAGTATAACGCGGACGGAACCAGGCAGTAGTACTGCCCCTTTCGCAGGCACCGTTTTCGTCAGTATTCGAATAACTGAATCGATAACGTCGGTCGAAAGGCAAACCGACGTCGTGTGTTCGGTCGATACTGCCGGACATCAGTCTGAACTGTCTACCGGCGGTCGTCCCACCTCTCTACCGCTGGCGATACGACTACCGGCCGGGCATGTACGAGGGAGAAACAGGAATAGACGACAGAATGGTTTGTTTCAGGCGTCAAAAGTCCAGCTGACAGCACTCCTTTCGCCCGTATCGGTTCTCCAATACTGAGATTTCGCCCGTATCGGTTCGTCCAATACTGATATTAGGATGGACATGTATCATATACGTGCAACATCATTGATCAATTATGGAATTCGGAAGCGTCTACATGCCGTTCGACATCGATGAAACGATCGAGTACGCCCAATACCTCGAAGATAGCGAGTATTCCACGCTGTGGATGGCAGACTCACACGAGGTGTCTGCTGAACTCTATGTCGCCCTGACTGCCTGCATGTGCTCGACCGATGATCTCCAATTCGCACCAGGAATGACGAATCTCGTTACTCGTCATCCGTCCGTTACCGCGAGCGCCGTCAAGTCGCTCGACGAGTACGGCCCTGGTCGGGTCGACGTTGGCGTGGCGGCCGGCGACAGCGCAGTCTTCGCTGTGGGTGAGACACCCACAAGTGTGGGGGAACTTCACGAGGGCATATCGACGATTCAAACACTGCTCGACGGCGGAGACGTGACCTTCAATGGCCAACACTTCCAGTTTGAGCAGTCCCACGAGGACGTCGACGTCTACGTTGCAGCCGAAGGGCCGGTTACGCTGCGTATGGCGGGTGAAGTGGCAGATGGTATCATCTTCGGCGGCGGAACCCATCCGGAAATCATCGAGGATCTGTTTCTAGATAACGTCGCTGAAGGCGCATCGAACGCCGGTCGATCCCTGGACGATATCGATCTGGTGGTCGCTGCTCCGACGTACGTCGCCGAATCGAAAGACGTCGCGTTCGAGGAACTGAGACAGAGCATTGAGCCGCTAGCGGCGCATAACTTCCAGCATTCTGCTGACGAGGCGCCCGAAGAGTTCCGTGAGGAACTCCGGTCTATAGCAGAGAATCACGATGTCAGTGAACACGGGAAGGCTGACGCCGAGGCCCACGAACAGATCTCGGACGAGGTACTCTCGTATCTGGGGGACAGGTTCGCAGTTGCAGGAACGCCGGCACAGTGTCACGAGCGGATCGAAACGCTCGAAGCACTCGGCATCAGTCAACTTGTTTGCTGGTTCCCGACCGATGAACCGCTCAAACACACACAAACGTATCATTTGGAGGTTATCGAACCGTCCACTTGGTGATGATACGGACCTGACCAGATACAGGATTCAGCACCGAGTTACTGCGGTTATTGGCCATTTCGGACCACAAGTTCTATATGTACGACAGTGATTTGGCTAACTATGTCAGCAATCGAAACTGATTTTGATGACGAAGTCCTGACTGTAACGCTCAATCAACCGGACCGTCGAAACCCGCTCAGCGAATCGATCGTCGAGGAGTTCAACGACGTCCTCGACGAAATTCAAACCGATCGCGACGACGTTCGATGTTTGGTCGTCGAAGGTTCTGGCGGGATGTTCTCTTCAGGGGGAGATCTCGACGCCATGAAGGAAGGCATCGAAGATCCGAATCCGATCGATCACGTAGACGAGCACAAGCAAGGCATCCACCGGCTTATTGGCCGCCTGTACGAGGTTCCGATCCCCACGGTAGCCTGTGTCGAAGGTGCCGCGGTGGGTGCCGGTCTCTCCCTTGCACTCGCTTGTGACATCATCATCGCGACAAAATCGGCGAAGCTAGGTGTGCCGTTTAACAACGTCGGGTTGGTCGTTGACATGGGAGGATCGCACACGCTGACCGAAGCAGTCGGCCCGCACAAGGCCAAGGAACTCCTCTTTACATCTGATCTGATCACAGCCGACGAGGGCGAGCAACTGGGACTCGTCAACCACGCGTATCCTGAAGACGAGTTCGAAAGGGAGTGCAGTGAGATTATCGATCAGCTGGCAAATGGTCCTACCGCAGCCTACAGCCTCACCAAACAACTGATCAATGCCAGTGGCGAGGGTGACATTTGGGCGGCACTCAAGCGCGAAACCAATGCTCAGGCTATCGCCGCTACGACCGAGGACCATCGCGAAGGCGTCGAAGCGATCCTGGAGAAGCGAAATCCGGATTTCGCCGGACAGTAGGTTTGCAGCGTCCGTGTTTGTCGAAGCCGTACTGCCGTCAATCTCCCGCACCGGTTGATCTGATCGACAGCTGGCACAGTTCATCTCCGGGGACCGTTCAGTGAGTGGCTCCCAGTCAGACGCTACCCAGACTGGCAGTGACCATGAAAAGTTTTATTCTCTTGAACTGCTCCTTATGTCTCATGGCTTCTGAGTTAGATGTGCAATTCGAATTTGACGATAAACCGGCACGTGAACTGACGCTCGGCGAAGCACTCGGAAATCGAGCGGACCAGATCGGCCAGCATCCCTTCCTGATTTACGGTCCTGACGAGCGTGAAATGACCTACGCCGAAGTCGACGATGCGGCCAACCGAATCGGTAACGCGCTTCTCGAACTGGGGGTCAACCTCGGTGATAAGGTCGCGACAGTAATGGAGGATTCCCTCGCAACAGCACTTACGCTGTTCGGTTGCATGAAGAGCGGAAGCATCTACGCGCCAGTCAACTACGAGTACAAGGGTGACGCTCTGTCCTACCAGATCAACGATACTGATCCCGACGTGTTGATCGTCGAGGATCAATTCATCGGCCGTATCAACGCAATTCTCGACGACTTGCACTCAGTCCCGACAATCATAGTTTACGAGACTGATGCAGATTCGGTACCACTCTCGACAGACCAACCTCATCGCGGATTCGACGAACTGCTCGAAGGAGACGCCGCCGAACCTGATGTGAACGTCAGATGGAACGATCCTGCCTGGATCATCTATACGTCCGGAACGACCGGATATCCGAAAGGAGTTATCCTCTCTCACCGCTGGGTGGCCTTTCACGACGTAATGTGGTCGAAAATGATCAACACTGACGACGTCGCACACAATTGGATGCCGTTGCATCATATCGGTGGCGCGTCGAATGATCTCTGCACCACCCTGTTCGCAGGTGCGTCGATAGTCATGTGGAACCGATTCAGTACGTCATCATTCTGGGATCGAGTCGATCGTTTCGGCGCCACGCGAGTCACGCTCGTATCCACGTTGATGCCCTGGTTGATGAACGAACCCAGACGGGATGACGACAGTCACACAACTCTCACCAAAGCGCATTTCCAACCGCTGTTGTCGAATTACGAGGAAATTGCAGTTCGATTCGGATTCGACATTGTGAGCACTGGTTTCGGTCAGACCGAGTCCGGTCTTCCAGTAGCGGGGGTCATTCGTGTGCCCGACGCAGCCGATCGAACGCCTGACCGGTTCCGTACGGGCCGCCCGATCGATGACGCCCTCGACAATATGCGTGAACTGGGTATTCCAGTCACCACAGAGACACCGGGCGAAGGATACCTCGGCAAGCCACGTTCCGTGTACGATGTCACAGTTCTCGACGATACCGACGAAACGCTTCCGCCGGGTGAGAGCGGCGAACTTGCAGTTCGATCCACAATTCCAGGAATCACCTTCGATCGGTACCTAGGAAAACCCGAAAAAACGATCGAAGACACGAGCAATCTGTGGTTCCACACCGGCGATGTCGTTTCCCGCGATGAATCGGGCAACTACTACTATATCGATCGGAAAGAGGATTTCATACGAGTTCGAGGCGAAAACATCTCCTCCCAGCAAATTGAGGACCTCCTCAACGAACACGATGCGATCGAAACGAGCGCGGTCTTTCCCGTCCCAGCGGAAGAGGGTGGCGAGGACGAAGTCGGTGCCGCCGTTGAACTCACCGAAGACGGACTCCTCACCGAAGACGAACTGCGCGCGTTCCTGCAGGACCGATCAGCGGACTTCATGGTGCCGAAGTACGTCTGGTTCGTCGACGATATACCGACGACACAGACGAGCAAGGTTCAAAAAACCAAACTTCGCGACACGCTCCTCGATAGCTGATCCTGGTGCAACTGTTCCAGTAGGTAGGCTTGTACTATGCGTCGAATTCCGGATCGCGATCTTCGACGACTGCCGCTATCGCTTCGACAGTGTGCTCGTGTGTCATGTGCTGTTCGCCGAATTCGACTTCACGGTGATAATCTTCGATCGGCCAGTCCGGCTGTTCCTCGATAGCAAGTGCCTTGCCTTTGCGAACTGCAGACGGGCTTTTCGATGCGATCGTATTTGCCATTTCGACTGCCTCACCCTCGGCATCGGGTGCTACTTTCGCTACCATACCGAGCTGGTGTGCCCGCTCTCCCGAGATTGATTCGCCGGTGAACGTCATCCACCGAACAACCCCGTCAGGGAGCACCCTCCGCAGCGGCCCCAGGCCACCGATTATCCCGACATCTATTTCCGGCAGGGAGAACGTCGCATCGGGCGACGCAACTCGGATATCACAGAGACTCGAAATGATGGCTCCGATCCCTGCCGCCGGGCCGTCGACTGCGGCGATCGTCGGTACTGGGAACTCGTAAATCGTCTGTACGAATGATCGGTAAGGGTCCCACTCTGGTGGCGATGAGCCGTCTGTTTCGTGGAATTCGTTGATGTCGTGGCCGGCCATGAAAATGTTCCCACCGGTCCGAATGACGAGCGCGAGTTCGTCTTCGTTCGGGAGTTCATTGAGAAACTGATCCAACCGTTCGACATCCTCTAATCGAATGGCGTTGACCGGCGGACGATCGATTGTGAGGATTCCAACGCGAGATTCGACTTCGTAGTCAATTGCCAAATTCGACATACTATCGGACACGACCTCAGCGTATATTGGTATTTCGGAAGGCGAACCCGGTAACAGCGGTCAGCAGTTCACTGCCGACTGATCGTTTCCGGTCGGACCATTCCGCTGTCATAGATCCGGTTGGAGGGGCCGATCATCTCATTATCGGAAATTATATCATGATGTATAATCATAAATAATTATAAAATTCATATATGAGGGTGTTTGTCAATGCCAAACGGAGTGATGGCAGTAGATGCAGAATCAGTATGGGTAGTAGTAACAATGGCTGGAAGTGACGTTCAGGCGTCGAAAATGCGAAAATTTTGTATGAATTGAAAGAACTTCAGTTAATCTGATTATTAATACCGGAATTTGTTACAATCATATGATTGTAACAAAGCCCTCTTCGATCGCATTCCTCGGAATCAGATGTTTGATGATGACATACGCCATATGAGCTGAAAGAGCCGATATATTTTCAACAACAGTGACTACCTTCTGGTGAACTGGCGGTAGTGAACGATAAACTCAGTGATGGGCGAAGGATGCTGGATCGAGTGTACATGGCAGAAACAGCGGCTGGCAGTGACGTTCAGGCTGTTGAATATGCGAAAATGTCACAATATTTCAGGAGAAAGTTTGCTGTGCTGAAGATTGTTGACGGTTGTAGTTACAACCATATGGTTGTAAGAAATTGTACTCCAACTGTATTCGTCACGATATAATGTTTGACAATGACATACAGAGAATGCGCTGAAAAGACGTTCTACATTCAACACCAGGACGATCACCGGATGGGCTGCGATAGTGAATGTCAAACTCAGTGGTGGTCCGGAAGAAGTACACCTAGACTGGCGTCTGACACCTGAACTGATTACAATCATAGAGTTGTAACAAACCACCCTGCAAGCTGTATTCCTCACGATATGGTGTTTGACAATGCCATACAGAGAATGTGCTGAAAGTGCCGATCCATGGACGACCACTGGGACTATGTCCTACTAGATCTCCGGCAGTGAACGTCAAACTCAGCGGTGGATATTGGATGTGGAATCGGTGTGCCTAGCAGTAACAGTGGCTGGAAGTGATGTTTGGACTGACGAATGCGCGATAATTACGTAAAGCTTCGGAAGAATTTCTGCAGGGCTGAGTATTGCTGATGGAATTTCTCACACCCATATGATTGTAATAAATTCGATTACAGTCATTTTCGTCAGGATGATGTGTTTGACAATGACATACGAAGAATGTGCTGAAAGGGCCGATACACCTTCAACTATCAAGATTAGCTCCTGATGGAATAGCGTTAATGAACGATAATGAAGGATTTGATAACTGCAAACATTAATCGCTATTCGATACCCGTTGAAGAACACAGCTCCTGTACCGAACGCAATAGATTATGGCAGCAGGTACGAGGCGCAGGAAGATGGCCATAGATTAGATAATTTGACAGGAAAAAAAGCAGAGACCGTTCGTACTGGCGTCCCAAGAGAGTGCGAGTGCATTCAGCTGGTCCGTTACAGCCGGACGAAATGCATTGTGACCAGCCATCGGAGTATACCCGCCAAAGAAACTATTATGTGTGCGTCGCATTATAGTTCTAACCAGAGATGCTCGATCTATCAGATGAGCAACAAATGCTCCTCACATCCGTTGAACAGCTCGCTGAAGACAAATTCGAGAAGGACGCTTTCAATTGGGAAGGAGAAACGCCGTGGAAAAACGTCAAACTACTCGCCGATCGAGGCTACTTCGGGATCAATTACGACGAGGAACTCGGCGGCGGTGGGCTAACGGAGTTCGAGGCAATTCTCGTCGTGGAGGCGATCGGTCGCGTCTGTCCAGACACGGCGAATTTCTTTCACAGCCAGCATCTCGTCGGGCCCCGGGGCATCGAAATGTTCGGGACGCAGGAAGCGAAAGAAAAGTATCTCCCGCCGGTTATCAACGGCGAAGACTCCATTGCTGTGGCCATCTCCGAACCAGAAGCCGGCTCTGACGTAAAATCAATGAAGACCACCGTTGAAGAGAAAGACGGCGAATTAATTCTTAACGGTGAGAAGACCTGGGTAAGTAACGTGTACAACTCCAGCGCCGCCGTCGTCTGGGTAAAATTCCCTGAAGGGCTTGGCTCCGTTGTCATCGAACTTGACCAGCCAGGTGTTGAGATCGGTGAGCACTTCACCAACATGGCAGGTGCCACCCAGACGCAGTTCTTCATGAACGACGTCGTCGTTCCTGAGGAAAACGTGCTCACCCGGGAACGCGACGCGTTCAAACGCCAACTACAGGCGCTGAATTGGGAACGACTGGGTGCCACCGCAAAGGCGAACGCCTGGGCAGTCAACGCGTTCGAGAAAGCGCTTGAATACTCGAAAAATCGCGAACAGTTCGACAAACCGATCGCGGACTTCCAGGGGAACGAATGGAAGCTTGCTGACATGGCGAAAAATATCGAAGCATCTCGAATGCTCACGTACTCTGCAGCACAAAACGCCGTGGAAGAGGGACGGATTCCCGACAGACTGGAGACGTCCATTGCCAAACTGTTCTCCACGGAAATGATCATGCATGTTACCGACGAAGCGCTCCAGCTCCACGGGGCGAACGGATACATGCAAGATCACCCGCTGGAATACCTCTATCGCCTCGCCCGCGGCCGCCGGTTGGGCGCCGGCAGTGACGAGATCCAGCGCAACACCATCGCCTCGGTCATCAAGAGTAACGGCCTGCCGTCTCACTGGTGAAGGACGGAAGAGGACATCATACTGAATAGTCGACATCCTACCACTCGAGCACGAGGGTAGAATTCTCGAGGCAGCGCCTACCGCATCGTGATCGGTCAACAGCATGTCGTCATGCTACACTCGAAGGAATGGTATTCGAATCGACAGTGGACTGTACTAACTGTTTATCGCCGACGTTTCCCGGATGAATCCGCTCTCGTACACTGGTATCTCGACCCGAATCAATCGCTGGGATGGCAGGGTTTCGTACGAACTGGATACTCGTTTCGCTCCGTTGGTTTCGAATGCCGGTGATGACAGTGTCTGAAAACAGTCAAATGAATTGCTATAATTCATTATCACTTATACATTTTCGCAGTACTGGAGGCCCGTTTTTCAGCCCATAGATATAAGTAAAGCCACTGCCATGCAAACTATTATATGGATTATGTTGACAGGCGTTCATTCGTCAAAGCAGGCGCAACCGCTGGGACTATCGGCCTTGCTGGCTGCTTGGGTGGAGGCGGCAGTAATAGTGAGGACTTCAAAATAGGGCTTTGTACGCCACTTTCGGGCCCCTTTGCCTCTCTCGGGAAACGGGAAGTGCGGGCAATCGAAATGGCAGTCGAAGAGATAAATTCAGACGACGACAGTCTGAATATCGACTTCAAAGCCAGTGACGACGAGGGTACCCCCGACACGTCCGTTAAGCGCGCACGCGAATTCGTCGAGCAGGATAACGTGGATCTCCTGCTCCAGGGCGCGAGCAGTTCCGTCTTGCTGGCCCTCTCCGAATTCGCCGCAACGGTCGATACACCGCTGATTGGAGTCTCGGCGACGATGCGTCCGATCCGCGATCAGTGTCGCAAGCAAGTGTTCCGGCCGAGTTTAAACATTCAGGACGAAGCACACGCCTGTGCCAAGGCCGTCATCGAACGGTACGGCGACGACATCGACACCATCGCCGGCGTGAACCCGGATTATACGTTCGGCCACGAAGTGTGGGAGATGTCGAAACAGTACTACCAAGACGAAATCGGTGCCGAGGTCGTCTCCGAAACATTCCCGCAGTTCGGCAAGGGGAACTACCAAAACGAGATTCAATCGACGATGAACGCTGATCCCGATCTCGTCGTGAGCGGACTGTGGGCAGGTGACCTGATTACGTTCATGAGGCAGGGGAAGGAAGTGGGCTTTTTCGAGTCGCTCGAAGTCGAAGGGGATGATCCGCTGTTTACCGCTCCTACCGGTGCGAACATGGACGTCGCACAGGCGCTCGGAGACGGTCTCCCCAAGTACATCGGCGTGGAATACTACTACCAGGAATATCCGCAAACCGACCTGAACAAGGAGTTCGCCAGGAACTACTACGAGAAGTACGATAATATCCCCGTCGGTGGTGCTGCACTCGTATACGGCTGGATATACGCAGCGAAGAAGGCGGTGGAGCAAGCAGGCGGCAAGAGCACGGACGACATCATCAGCGGTCTCGAAGGGCTCTCCTACGAGTGGCCAGGCGGTGAGATGAACATCCGGCCCGAAGATCACGAAGGGGTCGAGGACGAGATACTCGTCGGCCGGTTCGGAGACGTGGGCGAACCCTGGCCCGAGGGCACTCCTGAACTCGATCATTACGGATACAAGGACATCTGGACGGTTCCCGGCGAGGAGGTCGCACCCGAGATCACGTGTGACCTGACGTCCGAGTAACGACATCGGATCGGCTGTCCGAACTAGGGGACGTAACTGGTTTTCACCCGGATTGATTGGGGACGGGAACGTGGAGAGTTATTGGGTGCGGTCTTGAACCCGCCGAAAATAGAGCGTCGATTATCCGTATTCGCTGTCAAACCGCTTCGAGCGACGGTGCCTACGCCAGCGATCCCCACTCGCCCCGGAAAAACGTCAGCGCCTCTGCATCCTCCGACAACACGTCCGCACCCTGAACTTCGCCGATGTAGAGTGTGTGATCACCTTGCTCGACTGCGTCGTACACCTCGCAGTCGATATAGGCGAGACTTTCCTCGAATATGACTGCACCGGTCGGGCCTGTCGTCGTCGCCTCCGATTCGAATGGTGATTCTTCGTCATCGGCCATCCCGGCGAAGTACTCGCCGAGGAACTGCTGATCGGCACTGAGTATATTGACGCAGAACCCATCGACTTCGCCGCTTTCGAGGAGTTCGTACGTTTTCGTCTCGTGATCGACGCTGACGAGAACGAGCGGTGGATCGAGCGAGACACTGGTGAAGGCGTTCGCAGTCAAACCGTGTGGTGGATCACGTGCAAGTGTGACCACGTTAACGCCTGTTGAAAAATTCCCGACAACTCGTCTGAGTCGATCGCCATTTACTGACATATATTCGAATCCGTACCTAGGTATTTATGTTTTACTGTCTGAATAGGAGTCTCGATCACCAGTGCGTTCAGTTCCGATCGGGTCGATCGATGGTGACTGGCGGTGTTTGTCCAGTTTTCGTATACGAGTCTCATCGAAAGCGTCGGAATCGTCTCGGTTATGCTCTGTGCAGTCGGTCGGGATTGGATCGACGACATCGGGACCGCCTCACTTTGGTGAGTGATGAAACGAAATCAGGGAAAATCGAGGGGGCTGACCGGTCTGGCTTTCGTACGTCTAGACGGTGCTTCGAGAACCAAATTCGGTACAACTCGCCTCATTCCTGTACGGAGACCGTGAGTTCGTCGCCGTTTTCCAGATCCATCTCGTCTCTGAGTTTGATGGGTGCGATAACTTCCAGTTGCTGCTCGTCGTGGAGCGTCCGTTCGGGGACGATGACGTGAGCCGAATCGTACGTTCTTCCACCGGCTGATTCCAACTCGGCCTCGTAACATTCTACCGCCCCGTACGTACGGTCTTCGTCTTCCCAGCAATCGATCCGGATTGAACGGAGGTAATTCAGCCCTGGTTTAATCAAAATGCTTTCGGAGTCGAGTTCGATGTTGAGGGTGCCAGGAAACGGTGTGTAGCCGAGACGGTTTTGGAACTGCTCAACGTACCCGGGAAGGGAAATGTAGTGGTGCCCTTCCTGCATTCCGGTAGTGACGTGCCCCTTCAGCTGGATGCTATCGGAAGGATTGAAAATGCGGCGGTACGCATTGTAATTGAGTTTCAGGACGTGCTCTCCCTCCGGTTCGAGGGAGACCCGCTGGCCGTCGTTATCCATCTGGCGGGTTATCAGTCCCTCTCGTTCCAAATTCTGTAACCGACGCGAGACAGTCTGAGTGGATACGTCGAGTTCGTCGGACACCTGAGCGGTCTGAAGCAAAATTTCGTCGTCCAGTGCCCCATCAAGTGCTAATTGTTTGAGCATCGCCAGGTCCTGCTGGGCTAACTCTGCGTACGGCATCGTCTGTTTGCCGGAATCGTTTTGAATCTCGTGAGTCATGAGACGGATATCTAAACCGGAATCTGGTTCAGGTTGTTCGTACCAGCGACTGGACAATAAATGTTACCAACGAAAATCTATACATTCGCTAACAGAAATCCGGAGAGGGTCGCTCGAAATCGGTCGTAGTGAAACTCAGTCAAGGATATATTCTCGTGTCGCTCCTGCTCGAGTTTTAATCAGCAAGAGGACGACCAAAGCGCTTGCAAGACATGCGATTGTCCCGAGAAGCCTGAAAGCCAGGGCGAACCGACCAGACTGCGCCAGCCAGCCGATGATCACTGGACTCACCGTACTGCATCCGAAGGCGAGCGTTCTGACAAACCCGAAGATGCTCCCCTGGAATTCGTCTTGTAACCCATCAACCAGGTGTGCCTGTGCGAGCGGTCCGAACCCCAAAATAGCACTAGCGAGGATGATAATCGGTACGATAGCCATCGTGTCATCGATGAGCGGAAGAAGCAGGTAGGCGGGCACACTGACGGCTGCAAAACTGATTAGCATAACGAGTCGACCAAATCGTTCCGATAAAACGCCGCTCGATACCTGGGCCAGCATGCCGGTCGTGAAAAACAATCCAAAAAGGAGAGTCGACGTGTCCTGTTGAATCCCTTTGACCTCGACGAGGTAAGTCGGGAGAAAGCCAGTCGCTCCTTGGTAGACGAATAGCATGCAGAAGAAACTAGTCGTGATCAGCAAAATATCCCAGTTAAAGAGTGTTTTTTTGATGGCCAGTATCTGATCGATGACCGAATGATCGGCGTTTTCCACGACTGATGACGATGATTTCGGGACGACCATCCAGAGTCCGACAGCCGTCACTATGAACAGCGGTATCAAGTAGGCGAACCCGACCCGCCAACCGAGGTAGAACGCGACAAATCCCGAAATCACTGGTAACGTTGCTGTTCCCACCGACCCTGTTGCTTGGGAAATGCTGATGGCGACGTCGCTGCGCTCAGGAAACGTGTTTGAGAGGACTGTGATTCCAGTGGTGCCGTAGAAGCCGAGGCCGATGCCGACCAAACAGGTCGCCAGAGCCATCATGAGAAACGAAGGGGCGAAGGCAATTCCACTGAGGCCGAGGATCGTAATGGAGTTACTGATAACTAACACGTTTCGCTCACCGATCCGATCAGCGACGATTCCTCCCGGGAACTGCAACAGCGCATAGCCAACCCAGAGTAAACTGAGTAGTACCCCGGCAGTATCGTAACCGATCTCGAACTCGGCCACCACCTGTGGAATGAACACGGGAAACACGAGACGGATACCGAGGGACAGGAACCACCCTGCCGCCACCACCAGCAGGGTTTGTCTGCGTCTGTCGTCACGAATATCTGTCGGGAGAGACCGAACCTTATGTAGTATTGGTGTTAATTCCATATCCATTATCTAAAGGAGATTATATACGTTGTCTCCAATGTTCCTTATATTTACCGCTCGTATTAATTGCACTGATACGATAACCTGCCATTCGCTTGCTACTCACATAACAGTTTTTTTGTACAATCCGCATACTTGGATCTGTTGTCGTCTGCCTGCGCTACGCGCTCGGCGAAGACAGCTAGCGCTGATCACCGACTCGAGAGCAATGCGTCGTCCAGTAGCTGATCCCGTTTCGGATAGATTCTACATCGATGAGCCGGATCGTATTCGGACACAAACGTGAGTTACAGACCATTTCAAAGCGATTCTTCCGAGCGATTTCGATCGAATGTGGAGGGAGTGACACAGGTCTCACTCGGCATTTGCATCGATAACTGACCTTCCGTTTACCCATATTGAGTTGGCTCTCATTCACAAATACCAGTGGCAGCGTTCTGTTAAGATTGTGTACATTATCTGAACACCACCGTGGTATCGCCCGCGGTAGTCGTCTAGCAGAACTATAGGAGCAGAACTATAGAATCGTACTGATCTGGACTCTAATCACAAACATCGGTAAGCGAGCTCCGTATATTTTCGAAGGGACGTTCACAGTCACGTGCCGTCCAGATTAGAATCTGTGCGCGTATCGTGTCCGAACAGAACCAATAAACGAAAATAATAAATAGTTTGAGTTGATTGTCGACTACTGCTATGGAACCAGGCAATATCGACCGGCGAAGTTTACTAAAATCCACTGGTGTGCTCAGTGCTGGCACGGCAATGGGCCTCTCTGGCTGTCTCGGGAATAGTGGCAGCGACGATGAAACCTTGAAAATCGGCGTCATCGGCGTCCATTCGGGCGTCTTCTCGTCGATGGGGCCACCGCTGAAGCGGGGGGCTAATCTCGCAGCGAAACAGATTAACGAGGAAGACGAGGGGTACAACGTCGAGGTCATTCACGAGGATTCCGAGGGGAATCCCGACACAGCCGTCACCCGGGCACGCAAGCTAATCGAAGAGGACAACGTCGACGCGATCACCGGAATGGAGACGAGCAACAGCGCAATCGCAGTGTCGGAATTCTGTGCATCCAGGAACACCCTGCTGGTTTGTAACACACAGTCGATGAACCTCCAGATGGGCGACTGCCAGCGGACGACCTTCCGCGCGCAAGCCAACCTCACCGATAACGCCCGGTCGACGGCTGACATTTTAATCAACGAGTACGGGGATGAGATAGACACGATCGCTGGCATCAACCCGGATTACACGTTCGGACACGAATCGTGGGAAGAGTTCACGTCGTACATGGACGAAAATCACGACGTCGAGGTGGCTTACGAGACGTTCACCCAGCTAGGTAAAGGGAACTATCAGAACGAGATTCAGGCAATCATGGATGCCGAACCTGACGTCCTCTACTCCGCCCTGTTCTCGGGCGACCTGGTCACGTTCCTCCAGCAAGGCAACAACGTCGATCTGTTCGAGATGGAATCGCTCCAATCGGACGACGGACCGAATTTCTGTGCCGTCGGAACCGGGTCATTCCCTGACGTCCCGGCAGCCCTGGGCGCAGACATGCCGGAGTGCCTGTTGACCGCGACGTACTACCCCACATTCCCTGACACGGAAGTGAACAACAACTTCGTGTCGAGCTTTCAGGAGGAATACGACCGCACGCCGGTCGGGATTTCGAGCGAGGGGTACCAGTTCGTGGACATCGTCAAAGAAGGCGCCGACAAAGCGGGTAGCAAGAATACCGACGATATCGTCGATGCTCTCGAGGGATTCGAGTACGAGGCCCCCGAGGGCAAGATCCGCCTGCGCGAGGAAGATCACCAGGGCATCCAGGAGTACACGATTCAGGGGCGAATGGGGCCGGTCGACGAGTTCGACTTCTACGGTCTTGCTGAGATGATGCCTGTTGAGGGCGAATCTGTCGCCGTTCCGCCGTCCTCAGAGTGTTCCTTAGTGGACTGATATTCGTTACCATTCAGCTCATAGCACCGTTCGTCGCCGAAATACGGATGTGAGGACTCGTTTTCCGCGTCGGACTGATCATGGTGCTGGTGAGCGATTCTATTGCGTATTACTGCTCGGATTTCACCATCGGATTGGATATCTCGAAACCGCCAACGTGAGATTGTCAGCGAGTTCCACAGCAGTGGTGGCTGCCTGTACCCCTGCAAACCCCGGGACGAACGTCAACGGTGCTGACTCCCGGGGCAGGGGGTCATCCTGTGTCGCGCTCCAGGCGACGTGATCTCATAAATTTTCGGTGCGTCGATGCGCGCAACATCGCCGTCGATTATGCTCTATTTCCCTAGAAATCGGTGACGAACCCCTTCTCTCTGACTGCTCGCTATCTCGCATGGCACAGTCGAGCGCATACTCGTCGGTACCAATCACTCCGCTGGATTTTCTGATCGGAATTCGTTACAGCCACCGGAAATCATCTCATATCCCTCAGCCGGATCGCTGAATATGCAGCCGTCAAGGATACGGCATTTGCTCGACTTCACTGTCGTCATTTCACAGTCGCTTACGATGATTGCTCTGCTGTCAGCTCGTTACCGGAGTAATGTCCTGTCAGAGGGAAAATCTACGTTCAACGTTGCCTCTCTGCAAGAGGAGACAGCAGTTAGCCACCCCTCGCCGGCCAATGATACGATGAATGGGTTTGAGGCGGTGCTCACGTTAAGGGGCAGCATCCGTCTGCGAACCCGAAACGTCCGCCGTCGAACACGGTGGTCGGAAATCCTCGATTCCATCCACTCGGGTGCCACGGCCTGTACCCCGCGGAGGGTGTCAATTACAATCGGTACACTCTTCGACGGTAAATTCTCACCTTCTCATGGGAACTTCTGCCGATGGGAACGCCAACTGTGAACCACCCACCCTCCGGTGGCAACAATGTACTGACCGGGAAATGTTGCTTACATTCTTTACTATTGGCGTCAATGAATATGATATCGTTAATCATCAAGCTCTCCTGTTAATTTCCATGATGTATTCTAAGCAATTATTCAAAACTGTTATATATTATCCTTTAGAAGAACACGGCTATGCTTACCCGCATAAACCCGTGGGAATGCTTGTTACATGTGCGATCAACAGATGACCGGCACGCAGAGGCGTCATCTGCGCGCAAAACAATAAGTCACCGAAATAGAAAAACATGGTAAATCTTAGCACAGTTATATTGGCAGTCCTTAACGGATTGTCAGACGGATTGTTGTTGTTCCTGATAGCCGGAGGGCTCACGATCATCTTTGGCGTGCTAAACGTCATCAACTTCGCCCATGGGTCGTTCTTCATGGTCGGTGCGTACGTCACATTCTTCTTGGCCGGCGAGAACGCCATCCTCCCGGCCATTCCAGGGCAATTCTGGATCGCCGTGTTGCTGTCGGGCATCATCGTCGGCCTCCTCGGAGGCCTCATCGAACGGTTTCTCATCCGTCCGATATACGACATAGACCACATCTATCAGTTGCTGTTAACGTTCGGGGTGTTACTGTTGATCGATAACGGCGCCCGCATTTATTGGGGGACACAATTCAAATCAGTCAATACTCCGCCGGGGCTCGACTCTCACATGTCGATCCTCGGAGGGGCTATCCCTCGGTACAACCTCTTTTTGATAGTTGCCGGGTCCGTCTTGGGCATCATTATGTGGTACATATTCCGGCGGACGAAGTTCGGAAAAACCACCATCGCTGCGGCGGAAAACCAGGATATCGCTGATGCCGTCGGAATCAACGTTCCCCTGGTTTATACGGCCGTCTTCATCGCCGGTAGCGCGCTCGCAGGAATCGGTGGAGCACTCGCCGCACCGTACGTGTCTATCCATCCAACGATGGGAGAGAATTTCGTTATCGAAGCCTTTATCGTCGTCATCATCGGCGGTGTCGGATCGATGTCCGGTGCGTTCATCGGGGCATTGCTGCTCGGCGTGGGTGGAGCTCTCGCATTCATCTTCGCACCGGCGCTCCAACAATTCATCCCGTTCATCCTCCTTGTGGTCGTGTTACTTGCTCGGCCAGAAGGTATAATCGGGGAGGCTAAAGCATGAGCATGCCTTCACTCGATACTCGTGACCGGAGCATCTCTCTGAGGCAGATCTGGTACGTCCTGCTCATTGCCTTCATGTTAGTACTGCCCCTGACCGGATTGCTCGGGCCGTACTATGTCGGTCTGGTGGTCGACGTACTGGTACTGGCCCTCTTCGCGACTAGTTTCAACATCCTCTGGGGATACACAGGTCTCTTATCGTTCGGTCACACGGCCTACTACGGCCTGAGTGCCTACACTATCGCTATCATCTTCAACGACATGTTCAGTGGCATCCCCGGGTTCTTCCACTCGTTCATAGTGGCTGTGATACTCGGCACGCTCGTTGCAACAGTCGGCGCCGCCATTTTCGGTGCACTCTGTGTTCAACGCGACGAGTTCTACTTTGCGATGCTCACGCTGGCGTTCAATATGATGCTCTATCTGTTCGCCCGAACGTACACTGACATCAGCGGCGGCGTCAACGGACTATCCGTTGCGGTGACGGAGATTAATCTTGGCCTCTTTTCGTTCAGCCCACTTCAAGGGTGGAACTATTACTACTTCTCATTAGTAGTCATCACCCTTGCGATGATAGCTATATGGAGGATCGTTAACTCCCCGTACGGGGACCTGTTGAAAGCAATTCGGGAAAGCCCCGAACGTGCCGAATACATCGGCGTCCGTGTGAAGTACTTCCAATGGAGTTCGTTCGTCATATCCGGATTCTTCGCCGGTCTCGCCGGAGCGCTGGGAGTCGTTCGGACGTTCCTCGTCTCTCCCGATATGATGCACTGGTCTGTGAGCGCAGACCCGGTGTTTGCAACGCTTATCGGTGGATCATCCGTGTTTGCCGGACCAACTCTTGGTGCCCTGGTCCTCATCGGATTGGAAATATTCTTGACACAGATGACGGAACACTGGCATATCGCGCTAGGTCTTATCCTCATCCCGTTAGTTCTATTCGCTCCGAAAGGCATCTTGGGGACCCTGGTTGACCAGGACCAGAGCTGGTCTATCAACGAAATCCAGAACAAGATTACGAGCAAGCAGAATCGCGATCCGAAATCAGAACCAGAGGTGAAAGATGACTGAACTACTCGAATTACAGGATGTAGGCAAGAAATTCGGCGATTTCATAGCCGTGGATAAGGTTACGATCGATGTGAACGATGGAGAAATAACGGCCCTAATCGGGCCCAACGGAGCAGGAAAGACGACGCTCTATAACATGATTACGGGGAGACTCACCCCGACGAGCGGGTCCATCCTGTTCCGTGACGAGGATCTGACATCCATGCCACCAGCCCTCCGGACACGCAAGGGGCTCGGTCGTTCGTTCCAGATCACGAATATCTTCACGGAGCTCACGGTGAGAGAGAACCTCCAGGCGCCGGTTATTGCTCGCACATCAGATCGGTTCAAATTCTATCAAAGTACCGAATCAAATCCCGAACTGAAAGAGGAAACGGACCGGTTACTGGACCTAGTCAATCTTCACGATGTTGCCGACAAGGAATGTGATACGCTCGCGTACGGCGAGCGTCGGCGCGTCGAACTCGGTATCGCACTGGGAACCGACCCGCAGTTGTTGCTGCTAGACGAGCCGACCGCCGGCATGAACCCGAAAGGGACTCAAGAAATGGTGGATCTCATTGACCAAATCGACGATGAGACAGACACGACGTTCATGATCACGGAACATGACATGAACGTCGTCTTCACCATTGCAGACCGAATTCTGGTACTGAACAACGGAAGCATTATCGCGGACGGCACCCCCAAAGCGATCCAGGAAGATTCCACGGTACAGACCGCGTACCTCGGAGGTGAAGTATGACCAATCTTGACATCGATAACATAAACACCTACTACGGCGAAAGCCACGTGTTACAGGACCTCTCGCTGTCCGTCAACGAAGGCGAGATCGTTGCCATCCTCGGACGGAACGGGGCCGGGAAGACGACGACACTCAAAAGCGTGATGGGGCTCACACCGCCCCGGACCGGTGAAATCCACTTCAATGGCAAGGAAATAACTGGCCTGCAACCGCACGAAATGGCACAGATGGGTATCGGGTTCGTTCCCGAGGATCGTGACGTGTTCCAGGACCTGAGCGTCGAGAGCAATATCACTATCATCAGCGATCCGGATACCGATTGGCCGCTGGAACGAATCTACGATTACTTCCCCAGATTATCAGAGCGGAAAGACAACAGAGCCGACAAACTCAGTGGCGGTGAACAGCAGATGCTTGCCATCGCTCGAGCCCTCGCTACTGATCCGGACCTCCTGTTGATGGACGAACCGAGTGAAGGACTCGCACCCGTGATCGTCGACGACCTGCGTGAGATGGTCAGGACACTGGTCGGAGAAAGCGGCATCACGACGTTGTTTACCGAGCAGAACATCGAGTTCGCCTTCGACATCGCCGAACGGTGCTATATTATCAACGAGGGCCATGTCGCTTGGGAGGGGACCATGGAGGAACTCGAGGCCAACGAAGAAGTCATCCAGAAGTACATCACACTCGAAGAGATCGCGACGGAGTAACGGCCGCGTCCCGAACCAACGTTGGTGGCTTTTGCTGGTGTTGCGACATCGATTTCGGAGCAACCAACGTCGCACCTGCGGTAATCCACTCTCGATGCTATAACTGGCGAAACGCATGCAGGCCGGTGAAGTTAAAGTCACCTCCCTGCTAATGAGTTCATATCATGCCAGACAGACATGACCGAAGTCCCCGGGAACTCCTCGACGACGTTCTAGAAGAAAAACGAAATGTTTCCGACGAGGGACGGCCTGAGTCGGTTGATTCCCAGCATTCGCGCGGAGCTCTCACTGCTCGTGAACGGATCAAATACCTGTGCGACGACAATACCTTCTTCGAGATCGGCAAGCTCGCAGCTCCGAGCCCGACGACACCCGAAGTGTATGACTGGACGAGGGAGGATGCACCGGCCGACGGTATGGTGACTGGCGTCGGGAAAGTCCTCGGAAGATCAGTTGCGATCGTTGCCCCCGACTATACTGTTAAGGGCGGATCGCTCGGTCGGACTGCGGACAAAAAGACATCCCGAACGCTCGAACTTGCGCTTCGTCGCGGGATCCCAGTGGTGATGCTCCAGGAGGGAAGCGGACGTCGTATCCAGGAAGGGCTGGATGCACGAGCGTTCACTCAGGGAGATCAGGACACACTAAAGCACCTGTCTCGGCTCTCGGGCTGGGTGCCGCTCGTCGGTGCGATGATGGGGCAGGGCTTCGGCGGTCCCACGAACGCAGCCGTTATGTGTGATTTCATTCCGATGGTCGAAGATCAGTCGACGATGGGCATCGCAGGGCCCACGCTCGTCGAAGCTGCGTTGGGACGCGACATATCGAAGCAAGAACTGGGCGGGCCACAGATTCACGTCGACGAAAGCGGCATCGCCGACGTTGCATGTGAAGATGAAAGGGCTACGCTCGATACGATCAAGCTCTTTCTGTCGTATTTCCCGAAAAACGCCAGTACATCTCCGCCGACAGAGGATTCATATACCGATCCATCGCGCTCGGTGAGAGAACAGCTCCTGGACATCGTGCCGACAGATCCGAACAAAGCGTATGACATGTACACCGTTATCGAGGGCCTCGTCGACAAAGGCTCCACTTTCGAACTCAAATCCACGTACGCCAAGAACATCATTACGACACTGGCTCGAATGGGTGGTCGTCCCGTCGGGATCCTCGCGAACAATCCGCAGGTAATGGCGGGAACTATCGACGTTGACGCAGCAGTCAAGGCTTCCCACTTCGTGAGCTTGTGCGACGCCTTCCACATCCCGCTCGTCTTTCTGTGTGATATTCCGGGGACGTTACCCGGCCCCGAGTCCGAGAAAGAAGGCCTGGCAAAGTACGGAGGGAAAGTCGTATTCGAATTGAACCGGGCGACAGTCCCGAAAATAAGCGTGGGCATCAGACGAGCTTACGGTCTGGGACAGTACGTCATGGCCCTCGGCGACTGGACGGATACCGACCTCACGGTCGTCTGGCCGACGGCAGAAATCTCGGCGATGGGAATCGAAGGGGCCGTCGACATCGCGTACCATCACCAAGTTGAGCAAGCAGACGACCCTGAGGCTGAACGCGAAGCATTGATCGAGAAATTCACCGAACGGTCCGGCGCACTCCGCGCTGCTGAAGGGATGGGTATCGACGAAGTGATCGACCCCCGTGAGACCCGCAAGTGGATCCTGCACGCACTCGAACTCGGACAGGATGTCGAGCATGGCACTTGGCCGCCGAAGAAACACGGGATCAACCCGATCTGACCTGTGTGACGTAACCGCTTTGACGGCGATCGACGCCCAGCCAGGACGAAGTTTCTGCACAGTTCCGGAAGTACCGAGCCATGAGCCTCGAGAAAATGCGTGTCTGCCACCTCCCCCGCTTCTTTACAGGTCGTCCGAACCGTAGATGTACAGGACGGCCGGCGGATGGGACGTGACGCTCGTTGCACTCGACGGCAAGTTCTGGCGACCGGTGTATTGCCATCGGTCGCCAGGGGTGAGAGGGTACCACAAGGCAGACGATGCGGCGATATGCGAAAAACAGGTTACGGAGTTGGCTGATGTCTTTCGGCCGAAAACACGAGACGAATGGGAGTCATCACTCGCTGACGAAGAATCGAAGGTGGCCTCGAAAACACGCCGGCGGTGGTAACGGCTGGCCCATAGCTCACGGTGCGAAACGTGGCAGAGGTTGACAGTCAGCCTGAGTTGTCGGTTTCGCTGAACTGGGACGACCGTCGATTGGGAAGCACATGAAGGAGGTGCTGGGAGTGTAGTGCGAGCCAAGTAAACAGAGATCTACTCCGTACCAGCGACGCGATCAAACTGTCGAGGGGGCTGCGGTGAGTGTCTCCCGGTAGACGGTCGCTCTCGGTCCAGCGAGTTCGGATCGAACAGTCTGTGGCCTTGACACACAGTATCACCGACAGTGATTTACTGAACTGGGCGAAACGAGGGTACATGCGAATTAGCGAAAGCTCGGACGTACAGGCGTGGCGCAGAACCGTAAGGGAGTTCGTGGATGAGGAATTCGGCGTCGAGTATTTCCGGAAGAAATACCAGAACCGGGAATATCCCCACGAATTATACGACGCAGTCGTCGATCGTGGCTGGCTGGGCCTCTTGATACCCGAAGCGTACGGTGGAGAGGGAGCTGGACACGTGAAACACGTTGTTCTCCTTGAGGAACTCGGCACGTACGGCTACGACTTCGGGATTCCGGTGCTACTGTCGGGTTCCGTCGCAGAAAACATCGTCAGGAACGGCACTGACGAGCAGATCGAACGGATGGTGCCCCCACTGCTGGACGGCAAACGGAGATTCACGGTGGGCGTCACGGAGCCAGATGGCGGAAGTGACGCTGCGAGCCTGCAGACCCGAGCCGAGCGCGATGATGGGACGTACATCGTCAACGGCGAAAAGACCTACCAATCAGCTGTCGTATCCCAGGATACTGTGGTTAATCTGTACGTTCGGACCGATCCCGGCGGGAGCAAGTACGAAGGTATCTCCACCCTCTTGGTACCAACCGAACTCGAGGGGGTGACGGTCGAGGAACTGCCGTTTGTTACCCGGAAAGCAGCCGGGACGTCGCGGCTGCAGTTCGATGACGTCGTCGTTCCGGCGACGAACCTGGTGGGTGATAGCGGCGACGGGTGGCAAATGATGAACGAACACCTCGTCACCGAACACACGCACATGGCCGCAGTTATGGTCGGGAACGCTCGGACTGCCGTTCAGACGGCCCTTAGCCACGCCACCGAGCATGAACGATTCGGACAACCGATAGCCGAGTTCCAGACGATCAAGCACCGCCTCGCTGATCTGCAGACCGAGGTAGAAGCAGCCCGTCTACTCGTCTATCGTGCGGCGTCGAAGCTCGACGAGGGCGACCGATCCCGCCGCCTGGCTGCCCAGGCCAAACTCAAGGCTGGCGAAGTCCTACAGGAAGTAACCCAGGAAGGAATGCAGATACTCGGCGGTCAGGGGTTCCTGTCAGAGAACGACATGGAACGGTACTGGCGCGAAGGCAAGAGCGCAACTATCGCAGGGGGAACGAGCGAAATTCAGCGTTCGGTGATTGCTGCCAGTCTGCTCGATCAGTGAAAACACCAGCCCCGGATTCATGTCGGTTCGATGGAACGCGTTTCCGGGGACAGAAACGACATGATTTATCGCTCTTCGGGATTACGACCAACCCGTGACTGAACATACCGACGCCGAGTCGATTCGAAACTGGATCGACGACGATCTCGTGGAGAACGTCGACCAGATTTCGGACGACGCTGCAGAATTCAACTTCACGGTCAAAATATCGAACTTGCTGATCCACGTGATCCGACGAGAGCCGAACGGTCCGGTGCTCATCGGCCAACAGATCGAGTACGGTGAATCGATCCAGGCAAGTATCAACCAACTGTCTGATACCCAGCGAAACAAGTTGATCGCGAGAATCCGCGAGACGCTCACCGCAGTCCCGGTCATCTACGGATTCCACGACGAACACGACAACAACGTCCGGTTTGGGGACATGCACCGAATCTTCCTGGAGCATCGCATCTACCCTGGGGAGATGAGTCAACATGCCCTTATGAACGGGCTTATCGCGGTCTGGAAGACCATGCGATATCTCGACGATATCACGACACTGATCGATAGCGTCGATGAATGATCGCCCATCAGTTTTCGGCAGCCGATACTGATCCGATGACTTGGCAGCGAGTGTATATGTTCGATACCACGCCGCATCTCAAATCCCATGATAAGACGGTATCTCGCTCGTTCGTAGGAATTGCCGAATGACGGCGCGACCGCCTTGGAGTATTCTATCGAGATAGATTGATAATAACATTTAGTATTTATTTACTTAGTTTTTGTTAAATATTAAATATTCCCAACACAAGTATTTTTCTCAAGATTTAAGTGGTGTTCGATACACGTTCATACCAACACGTACCGGTGGTCACTATTACCAACTACGGATTCATTATTGATAACCGCAAATGCATCGGGTGCCACGCCTGCACAGTAGCGTGCAAGGCTGAACACGACGATCCCATCGGTGTCAACAAGACCTGGGTGAAACAGATCGAGAAGGGAGAATTCCCGAATACGAACCGTAACTTTTCGGTGATGCGATGTAATCACTGCGACGATTCACCGTGTACCGATGTCTGCCCGGTAACAGCACTCTGGGAGCGCGAAGACGGCATCGTTGACTTCGATCCGGATCGCTGTATCGGCTGTGTCGCGTGTATGCAGGGCTGTCCCTACGACGCGCTCTACATCGACCCGGAGACATCGACTGCCGCGAAGTGTAATTACTGCTCGCATCGCGTGGATGCAGGTCGTGAACCGGCCTGCGTCACCGTCTGCCCGGAAGATGCGATCATTTCAGGAGACATGGAGGACAATGATACTGAGATCACAGCAACCATGTCCCGACAGGAAGTTCAGGCGCGAAAACCGGAGAAAGGGACCGAGCCAAAGCTCTTCTACGTCGACGGTGACGAGGGGAGCACCACGCCCGGCACATCTGGCCGTGAAGACCACTATATGTGGAGTGACGCACCACACAACACCGAGGTAGAAGGGGGTGAACGCGAGGACTTCGACCTCCAGCGTGCCGCCGAGTCGCTGGCAGAGTCCGATATCCGATTCTCAGGGGATGAGGACGAAGCCAGGGCCGCGGTTGAGTCCGCGGCCAGATCCGACGGTGGTTGTGCTTGCGGCGGGAACTGCGGCTGTCAAAGCGAACGCGACTCGCAAGTTGCTTCGGACGGCGGTGTCCCTTCGAGCAGTACCGCTAATGGGACACGTACCACCGAAGGGCCTGAGAAATCCCGGACCGAACGGGCCTATGAACTCATCCACGAGGAGGTAACGCGCGTCTACGATATCGGCGAAAACCATTACAAATCCTGGGGTTGGGAGGTATACTCCTACACCTGGACGAAATCGATCTCCGCTGGTGTCTTCATGATTCCAGCCCTGCTGATGATCGCCGGATTTATCGATCCAAACGCCACGCTTGTTGGCGTGAGCGCCGTCATGAGTACCGTCTTCCTCGGGCTCACCGGTGTTTTACTCATCCTGGATCTTGAACAGCCGAAACGGTTCCACTGGGTCCTCTTGCGACCGAACTGGACATCATGGCTCGTGAAGGGCGCGTACATCATCACCGCATTTGGCGGCTATCTCGCCCTGGTGCTCCTCGGCTGGTTCCTGGGCCTCGAGTCGCTTGTGACGAATCCAGCAATCCTGGCCGTTGGTGCAGTACTCGCCGCTTCGACGGCCATCTACACTGCGTTCCTCTTCAGCCAGTCGAAGGGACGCGACCTCTGGCAGAGCCCCGCGATGCCGCTGCACATGTTCACCCAGGCGATCATCGCGGGCAGCGCGACGACCGCCATGCTCGGGATTGCAGGCTACGACGGACTCGTCGATCCATCACGGCTCCTCCTCGGGGCTGGCCTGATCCTCCACCTGGCCCTCGTGACCTCGGAGATCTTCACGCCTCACCAGACCGAAGACGCAGAGGAGGCGGCCGCACGGATCACCCGCGGCGAATTTGCACGGGCATTCTGGATCGGCGGCATGGCCGTCGGAATCGCCGCCCCGCTTGTGATACTCGCCGCCAGCGGGAGTGTCGCTGCCATCGTTTCCGCTGGGCTCCTGGCGCTCGCCGGGTTATTCGCCTTCGAGTACTGCTGGATAACTGCACCGCAGACCATTTCACTCGCATAATACCATGGGACAAGATTTTGATCCAAGTCGGATAGAAAAGTTCGCCGAGAAACTCGGCCTGATATCGAACCGATCGACTGACACGCCGAAGCAACGACAAGGACAGAGCGACAGAGTGACGCCGGCTGGAATCGACGGCCTGAGTTCCTACCCTGATCCGGAAAAGTGGAACGACTGGACGGAGTACGAATCGTCAGGCGAACCACGCGACTATTCGGTCGTCCCGACGGCCTGTTTCAACTGTGAAGCCGGTTGCGGCCTCCTGACCTACATTGACAAGGAAACTGGCGATATCCGGAAAATCGAGGGGAACCCCGAACACCCCGGCTCTCGCGGGCGTAATTGTGCCAAGGGGCCTGCAACGATCAACCAGTTAAACGACCCGGAGCGGATCAAGTATCCACTCAAGCGGGACGGGCCGCGCGGGTCGGGCCAGTGGAAACGCATCTCCTGGGAAGAAGCCCTCGACGACATCGCCTCGGAGATGCGCGAGACCATCCTGGACGAACGAGAAAACGAGATCACGTACCACGTCGGACGTCCCGGCCACGAGGAGTACATGGACCGCGTGATCGACGCGTGGGGGCTTGACGGACACAACTCTCACACAAACATCTGTAGCGCTGGTGCACGGGCGGGCTATGGCCTCTGGCACAAGTACGACCGGCCGAGCGCCGACTTCGCCAACGCCGACTTCATCCTGCTGCTATCGGCCCACCTGGAGTCGGGCCACTACTTCAATCCGCACGCACAGCGCATCATGGAGGGGGTCATGGAAGGCGGCGAACTCGCCGTCCTCGACCCACGATTGTCGAACACCGCAGCCATGGCGAACTACTGGCTGCCGTCCCAGCCCGGCAGCGAGGCGGCGGTGCTGCTGGCGATGGCCAACGTTATCATCGACGAAGGGATGTACGACCGTGAATTCATGGAGTCGTGGGTCAACTGGCAGCAGTTCCTCGAAGAGAAACATCCAGACCGCGAAGTCACCTTCGAGACGTACATCGAAGTTCTACAGGAGATATACGCCGACTTCACGCCCGAATACGCCGAAGCTGAAAGCGGCGTCGACGCCGAGAAGATCCGGAAGATCGGCCGCAAGATCGGAAAAGCCGGTAACCAGTTCGCCAGTCACATCTGGCGGTCGGCTGCCTCGGGCAATAAGGGCGGCTGGCAGGTTTCACGGACGCTTCACTTCCTATCGGTACTCACCGGAAGCGTCGGCACAGAGGGGGGTACCTCCCCTAACGCCTGGCACAAGTTCGATCCGGAGCTTCCGAACGAACCGCCGCGCCAGAAGCTATGGGATGAAATGCAACTCCCGGAGGAATGGCCGTTCGGTCATTACGAGATGAGCCAGCTCCTCCCGTACTTCCTCAAAGAAGGGCGAGGGAAGCTCTCGGTATACTTCACGCGGGTATTCAACCCCGTCTACACGTACCCCGACGGATTCTCGTGGATCGAAGCACTCACCGACGAGGACAAGGTCGGCATGCACGTCGCGCTCACGCCCACCTGGAATGAGACGGCTTACTTCGCCGACTACGTTCTACCGATGGGCCACAGTCCTGAACGCCACGACATACAGAGTCAGGAGACCCACGCCGGCACCTGGGTCACCTATCGACAGCCCGTCCACCGCGAGTACGCCGAACGCGAAGGTGAGAACATAGATCGGACGTACGAGGCTAACCCGGGTGAAGTGTGGGAGGAAGACGAGTTCTGGCTCGACCTCTCCTGGAAGGTCGACGAGGACGGCGAACTCGGCATTCGCGAATACTTCGAGTCACCGTACCGCGACGGAGACGGGGATGAGCCGGTCAAAATGACCATCGACGAGTACTACCGGTACATCTTTGAGAACGAGGACAAACTCGTCGAATTAGCCGAGGAGAAGGATATGACCCCGCTGGAGTACATGAAACACCACGGGGCATTCGAGGCATCGACGAACGACTACGAGATCCACGAGGAACCCCTCGACGAGAGCGTTCTGGAAGAGGATGACGTCTGGGTCGACGACTACGGGACGATTCGACGCGGGGAGGAACCGGAGTACTACTCCGAAGTAGATGGCTCGGATGTGCTCGGTGTGATGGTCGACGGCGAGCCAAAGCGAGGGTTCCCCACTCCGACCGGGAAACAGCAGTTCTACTCGAAAACGATGGAAGAATGGGGCTGGGACGACGACAAGTACACACTTCCTCACTACATCAAATCCCACGTCCATCCGGAAGAAATCGACTACCACGAAGATGAGATGGTTTTCGTGCCGACTTTCCGGCTGCCGACTCAGATTCACTCGCGCTCTTCGAACTCCAAGTACCTAGAGGAGATATCCCACAACAATCCGGTCTGGATTCACACGAAAGACGCGGCCCGACTCGGCGTAGAGACTGGCGACCTCGTCCGTGTCGAGACTGACATCGGTTACTTCGTGAACGAAGCCTGGGTGACCGAGAGTATCAAACCCGGAATCATCGCGATGTCCCACCACATGGGGCAGTGGAAAATCGACCGGGAAGACGTTGATACCGACTCCAAGGAGGGTGGTGACCCCTACGGAAAGGTCACAGTCGATCTCGACAACGAGCAGAATCAGTGGGGGATGCGCCAGACAGAGGGGATCAAACCCTTCGAGAGCACCGATCCGGACAGCGAACGCGTCTGGTGGAACGACGGCGGCGTGGCCCAGAACCTCACGCACGCGCCGCATCCGGACCCCATCTCGGGGATGCACTGCTGGCACCAGCACGTCACCGTTATTCCCGCGAAAGAGGACGATTACTACGGCGACGTCTACGTGGACACAGACAAGTCGATGGAGATTTATCGGGAATGGAAGGAGGATACGAAGCCTGCACCCGGCCCGAATAAGTTGCGTCGTCCGAAATGGCTGAAGCGGCCGGTCGCGCCCCCGACCGAAGACGGCCAAGACGACGCGTGGTACGTGGACGGTCCCGTGGGACGGCCCGATAAGTGGGATGTCGACCGCGGTTCGGACTATGCCGGTTCCTCCTCGGCCGCCGGCGACGATGACTGATTCCATGCAGGAAGACCAGTCCGATACCGCCGAGGCGGTATCGAGCGCGCTCGCAGCGGCCTCGATTGGAGAGGATGTCCGGTTCCCGGACGTCACCGCGCTCGAGGCGTTTGATGTGACAATCATCGACGACGCAGTAATAGTGACGGTGACCCTCCCAGTTCCGTCGGATAGCCTCCGAGCAGTCGTCGAACGCGACGTGCGACGTGCCGTACAGGCCATCGATAGCGTCTCGACGGTCGAATGCCGGTTCGAGCCGGTCGTTTCCGATCCCGGTACTCGGGTCGAGTTCATTCCCGACGTCAAGAACGTCGTGGCAGTCAGCAGCGGCAAAGGTGGAGTCGGTAAAAGTACCATCGCGGTAAATATCGCAACTGCACTCTCAGAGGCCGGTGCCTCCGTTGGACTTCTGGATGCGGACGTGTACGGCCCGAATGCGCCTGCTATGCTTGGCCTCGGAGAACGGAAGCCAGGGGCAACGCAGGCTGACGAGATGGTCCCACGTGAAGCTCACGGCGTGAAGGTCATGAGTATCGGATTCATCACCGGAGAAGACGATCCAGTCATCTGGCGTGGACCGCTCGTCGACGAGTTCATCAAGCAACTGTTCGGCGACGTAGCCTGGGGCGCACTGGACTACCTGATCGTCGATATGCCCCCGGGGACCGGCGACGCCCAACTGTCGCTTATCCAGCATTTGCCGGTTACGGGCGCAGTCATCGTTACGACACCGCAGCTAGTGGCTCTCGACGATGCGCGCCGTGGTCTCCGTGGCTTCGCCGAGTATGACGTTCCCGTGCTGGGCATCGTCGAAAATATGACGAGCTTCGAGTGTCCTGATTGCGGTTCCGCCCACGAAATATTCGATTCTGGCGGGGCCAGCAGGTTGTGTGAAGAGTTCAGCGTCCCGTTACTTGGTGCCATTCCGCTCGATTCCGCGGTGGGGACGCTTGACGGTGAGACCGACGACGACTCGAAACCGCCCGGTGTGTCGGTCCCTGGTATCGGACGACTCCAACTCCCCCAGACGCGCGCAGAACGGGAGCGGCCGTCGAGTCTTCCGCCGATCTCACTCCGTGATGACGGCGGTGGGGCTCGAGGTGCGCTAAACCTCACAGCAACCCGAATAGCTGCCCAGATTAACAAGCTTTGACGTGGCCACGATGAGTCGGCATTTGAATGAACGAACCGCTGTTTTGACAGTGTTCAGATCGGCTGGTTCCATGCGGAAGACCCTGCAGTAATCTCTTCTCTAAGCATTTCTTCGACGGGAATTCGGGGATCAAGGACTCCGTTCCAAGTGCGCTCCGCTCGACTCCAACTTTTAACGCTCTTGTTCTGTGAAGGTGATGGGAAATTCCGCGTCTCCCAGCTAATCGGCCTTCGTCATCCAGAACAGCATGTTTTAGCTTACCGTCGTCAGTGCATTAGGCGCTGCTTCGGTGCTACTGATTCGGCCGAGATGACGTCGTCACAAGCGGCTAATGGGACCGGTTGAGCGAATGGATCGCCTCTCCGCGTGCGTTCGCGGCGGCTTCCTTGACTGCTTCGGATAGCGTCGGGTGGGCGTGGACGGTAGCGGCGACGTCTTCAAGCACGGCACCAATCTCGATCGCCAGGCCAAGCTCCGCCACGAGCTCGGAGGCGTCCGGGCTGACGATTTGTGCGCCGAGGATGAATTCGCCGTCGCTCGAGGCAACAACTCGAACGAACCCGTTGGACTCGTTGCGAGTGAGCGCCCGCCCGTTCGCGCTGAGCTGGAACTCCCCGACGTTGGGATCGAAGCCCGCTGACTCTGCCTCAGCTTCAGTCAGCCCTACCGTTGCTACCTCGGGGTCGGTAAAGACGACGGCTGGTATCGTCCGGGCGTCCAGCGCCGCCGGTTCGCCCGCCGCGACCTCCGCGGCGACGTGGCCCTCGTGCATCGCCGCGTGGGCGAGCATCGGTTCACCAGCGACGTCACCGATGGCGAATACTGTTTCGACGTCGGTCCGCGCCTGGTCGTCGGTCGGGAGGAACCCGTTCTCATCGGGTTCCAGGCCGATGGCGTCCAACCCCAGCGTGTCGGTAACTGGCCGGCGGCCCACGGCGACGAGAATCTCGTCGCACTCGTACTCGGACACTTGTCCGTCCTCGGACTCAGTCTCGACGACGAGGCCATGGCCAGTATCCTCGTAGCTACTGGCGGCTTCACCGAAGTTGAATTCTATGCCGCGGTCGCTGGCGCTTTTGCGGACGATTCGAGTGATGTCGTCCTCGTAGGTCGGCAGAGCCTCGTTGAGTTGTTCGACGACGGTGACCTCGCTGCCAGCCGTCGCAAACACAGTGGCCAGTTCCATACCGATGTAGCCCGCACCGACGACCAGCAGGCGATCCGGGAGGTGGTCAAACGCGAGCGCTTCCCGCGAGGAGTGGACGTGCTCGTCGGTGAACGGGAAGCCAGGAAGTTCGATCGGTCGGCTTCCAGTTGCGACGATGGCGTGCTCGAACTCGATGGCTTGGGTGCCCTGGCCTTCGCCATCGTGGACGATACGCGCTGTGGTCTCGTCGGCGAATTCGGCTGTGCCCTCGATTAGATTGACGCCGTTGCCCTTGCAGAGTTTCTCGACACCGCTCGTAAGCTGCTCGACGACGTCGTCCTTCCAGTTGATCACACCCTGGAGGTCGATGGCGGGGTCGGCATGAACGCCCATGTGTTCGGCAGTACCGGCGCGATGGGCGAGTTCCGTCGCCGAGACGAGCGCTTTCGAGGGGATGCAGCCGTGATTGAGGCAAGTGCCGCCGTAGGCCTCCTTTTCGACGAGCGTGACGTCGAGGCCGAGTTGGGACGCACGGATGGCGGCCACGTACCCCCCTGGTCCACCACCGATTACCAATACGTCTGTGCTGGTAGTATTGTTGCCGACAACCATGTGGTCGGTGAACGAACCCCCAGGTTTTGAATCTACGGATTGGCCTATTTGTCACTTTCCATACACGTACAGAGGATGTGCCATCGATCCTGTCGAGGCTTGCGTTGCGAACTGTGATTGCTTTCGGTGCTTGCCAACCGGTGAAAACAGCGGAGCCGAAGCGTCGCTCTGATTGAGGAAGATGTCTAGTTCGGTAAGTGCGTTAGATCTCCCCGAACCAGACGGTGTTCTTTCGGCGACAGATGCCAAAGAAGTAGCGGCTGATGTGATCGGATATCACCCGATGGATGGAATCGAGAGGTGAGCCCTTGATTCCGGAGATATCTGGCCTGTCGTCACTCTGGCCAGTGTCAATCAGTCGTCCGTTTGGGACGTGACTATCCAGACAGACGACACGTCCTGCGACGACACTGTCATGGGCTGGCTCCACACGCTTCGCTTCAGGGTGACCAGTTCGAAATGGCCGCAAACACCTGTTTCGCCACCTCTCCATGACAATTCTCGACTGGTCAAGGTCGAGAATCGTCTCTACCGACTTCGTCGATAACCCCTACCACGGATCTCCTGACGAGGACAGCAGTGAACTCTGCAAAACCATGCCAACTGACGGTACACGAATTGATTCCGCTACTTCACTCAGCTACAGCCCTGAGATTGAACGACTCACGCCGATTCAACTCCGTTCCCGAATCTCCGATCAGAGAGTACCGATGCTGTCTCCCCTTGACTGGAATTAGAACGACATCCATGGACTCAAACAATCTGGTTCGTCGGAGCGAGGGACAGAAAAGTTAAGCACATTTCCACTGCGATTCCGGTTTCCAAATCACACCGACGATTCCGGTTTCCAAAAGTCGGAAGTTATGGACACACCCACCCCATTGTGTCCAGTGTCTTTGCGCGCCGGTTTGATCGGAAAGCTGTTATAGTCTCCTCAATCCAAGAAATCTATAACTCAGTGCTCCGCTAGCTATCATTCGGCTAATTCATGAATACCACCCTTAAAACTTCTTATTTTAGAGTTGTTCGTCAGCAGAGTCTCCTGTACTATTCCGGGGAGGCACTGGACATAGTAGGGTGAGGGGGGAGGGTAGACAACGCGACACTAGACACACTGGACGCACTTGACACGATGTTGGTTCCCAAATACGCTATGGCAAGATACTATGGGCTTGTTCCAGCCTGACACAGATATCTTTCAGGAGCGAGATGTCCTCCGAGAAGATTACCAACCAGAGGAGATTGTCGGTCGCGATGAAGAGCTACAGCAGTATATTTCAGCCCTACAGCCCGTCATCAACGGCGATCAGCCTGCGAATATCTTTCTCTATGGCAAAGCAGGCGTCGGGAAAACCGCTTGTACGCGCTATCTTCATCGGGAGCTCAAAGACGACGTGGCTGAATTCGATGTCGATCTCACGACTATCCGTACGAACTGCGAGGATCTGAGTACGAGCTATCAGGTCGCGATTCAACTGATCAACGATCTCCGCGATCCAGAGGATCATTTGAAGCCGACCGGCTATCCTCGACGACAAGTCAACGAATGGCTTTGGGAAGAACTCGACGCGATCGGGGGCACCGTCATCATTGTATTCGACGAGATCGATCACATCGACGATGATTCGATTCTGTACCAGATCCCACGCGCTCGAGCCAACGGCAATCTAGAGGAATCGAAGGTCGGGATCATCGGTATTTCAAACGACTTTAAATTCCGCGAGTCGCTGAGTTCGAAAGTCCAGTCGAGCCTGTGCGAAAAGGAACTCCAGTTCCCTGCCTACAATGCGAATGAGCTCCGTGATATCCTTCGCCAACGTGCTGATATCGCGTTTTTCGATTATGTCGTGCCGCATGAAGTCATCGCGAAGTGTGCGGCGTTCGGTGCTAAAGACGCCGGAGACGCCCGACAGAGTCTAGATTTGCTTATGGAAGCAGGGGACGTGGCTGTTGAACAGGACGCCACGCAGGTAACCGTCGACCACGTCGACCAGGCTCGAAAGTCCCTCGAGCGGAGTCGGATCGTCGATGGCGTTGCTGGTCTCACTCAGCAGGGACATCTCGTGCTGTACGCCCTCCTGATGTTACACGAAGAGGGTGATACACCGATTCGGGCGCGTGACGTGCAAGATCGATACGAAATTATTTGTGGTCGAGCTGCAGTTGACTCGCTCGTTCCCCGACGGATGCGTGACCATCTCGGCGAGCTTTCGATGTTAGGGATCGCGAGTCGTACAGAGCGGAACAGAGGTGAATCGGGTGGTTGGTACTACGAGTATGCTCTCGACACAAATCCCGATCTCTTACTCGAAGCTCTCGACGAGACAGTGGACATGGTGGGGGTAACCGACGCCGTTCAGCAGCGTCTCGAGCAGGACCTCTGCCACCCGAAAGACACTGGACACAATGGGATCTATTCTGTCGCCTGATGGTGATTTTGGACACTGGACACGATGGGGTGGCCTGCTACTTTCGAGCTTTTCGAGACACTGGACGTAGTGGAGTGGGGTGGGGTGCAGTTCGGTTCGCAGATTGTGAGAAGACACTGGACACGATGGGGTGTGGACAGTGGATTAGGACTCGAGATCCAGATAGTCGGTAAGCGTCATGTTTGGCGCTGGATCTCGATCGCAGTTCTCGTCGACCGGCTTCTCGCTGTGACAGTCCGCACAGAGCGTCTGGAGGTTCGATTCCTCAAGCAGGCGACCGCCGTCCGCGATCTGTTCGAGGTGATCAACCAGGCAGTGGTAAGTGCATACAACGACGTTCCGCTGTTCGTCTAGGCTATCTGTTGGGTCCTCAAGTGCGATACGACGGGAGCCGAGTGCGATACGACGGGAGAACCAGCTAGATTCTCCTACTACGGGCCCGCAAGAACCTGCACATCGGACTGCGTCATGCAGAGACGATACTCATCAACCGAGAATTTGACTTCGAGATCAGCCCCTGCTGATTCGACGATTTGTTCGAGTGCTTCGATGTCGATCACCCGCTGTAGTTGGTACTCGTCACGACCGAGCCCCTGCTCTTCGAGCACAGTGACGATCTCGAGGAAGAGATTTCGATCACACATCTTCTGTCACCTCGTCAACGGCATCGATGATCTCCGCTGTTGTTCGACTGATTCGGTCGAGCCGATCGCGAACGGCCACCGGATCGTCAGACACCCACGCAGCCAAATAGAACGTCGACCAGGGCGTCGGAATCGCCTGCGATCGGTCGACCCGCGAGTGCCATCCCGAATTCCGTCGTTTCCTCGTTCGTGTGAAAGGTGTCGGGAGCCAGTACCTGTTCGTCCGGCTCGGAGCGTGACGCGAAATACGCGACAGCACCACCGAACACGATGGTTCCACCGCCAGCGAGGAGTCGTAATATTGTCCTCTGACTCCATCAATGCACAGTAGTGTAGGAGGTTGACTGATAAGCTTTACGACCGATTGCCCGTCGTAAGGGCGATATGATACGGAAGTTTCTCTCGGCTGAGGAACTGCTCTGGGCGCTCAACCTCTCATCCGATGAGGTCGTAGTCGATCTTGGGAGCGGGATGGGATTCTACACCGACGACGTAGCGCCCAACGCGCGGACCGTGTACAGCGTCGTCGTGCAGGAGACGATGCACGACTACTATCGCGAGAAGGGCATCCCCGAGAATGTACACCTCCTCACCACCGAGGTGAGCGACCTGCCGGTCGACACGGATTCAATCGACGCCGCTTTCTCGACGATGACCTACCACGAGTTCGCGACCGATGACGCGCTCGCCGAGATCAATCGCGTCCTCGCGCTGGAGGGATGACTCGTCATCGTCGACTGGAGTGCGACGGGGACCGGGGACGACGGCCCAATCCTTGATGAGCGGTTCACTGCCACGGAAGCGGCGGACGCACAGTCAGACGCCGGGTTCCGCATCGAGCACGAGGCCATCTGGCCGGAGACGTTCCTGCTCGTTGCCACGGCTACATAGAAGTATTGGGGGAAGGGAGGCACGACCCAGTTGGAGTGAAGAGTGGTGCCGAGCACCTATCGCTCACGCTCGTTTCCGGAGTCGGCCTCGAACGAACGGTCGTATCGGCGCCACGCCGAGGTTCATCCGATCGACCTTGACGACGTCAAACGATCGGTCGGCGGTGAACACCGATGCAATCTGTCTCGTCAAGTAACATTCGCCTGCAGCCCGCTTCCAGAGCGGTGCGATACGAGACTGGATGCGAGCGCGCCACCCGTCGTCCAGTACGTGTTCGAAGAAACGGAACTCGCCGCCGGGCCGTAACACACGGGCCACCTCCGAGAGTGTCGCCTCGATATCCGGGATCGTACAGAAGACCATCGAGGTGATCACAACGTCGAACGAGTCGTCCTCGTACGGGAGCGATTCCGCGCCCGCTGACCGGAGCTCGATTTCGAGTCCCAACTCATCTGCTTTCTCGATGGCTGGGGCTAGGAGGTCGAAGCTCGGCAGCGCTCAACCCCACCGTTCATCGGGGACGTCCAGCGGGACTGTCTCGAACGGTTCGACTCGACCCGGTCACCGAACGCTGTGCTCGACTGTCTTCAGAAGGCCATCAGCCGACTCCACGCTGGAACGGTGCCAGTTGAACAACTCGTCGAGCGGAATCGCGTCTCCGAGCCACTCGAAGGATACACGCAAAACACCCAGAATGTGGCGGCGCTAAAGCGGGCTCGCGAGCAGGACCTCGCTGTCCACCCAGGACAGGACCTCGAGTACGTCGTCGTCGACGACGAGAAGAGCTCGCGAGAGCGGGTCGCGTTGGCTCACGAGGAAATCGAGTCGTACGATGCGTCATACTACGAGATTCAACTCGTCAGAGCTGTCGAGAGCGTGCTGTCACCGCTCGGCTGTGATCGGACGGAGATTCAACGTGAAATCGCGGAAACTCGGGAAACGAACTTGGCCGCCTTCACCGAGGTTGAGAGGAATTAACCAACAGAATCAGGGATTTCAGGAGATGGGTTGGTTAATGGCGAACGGATAGACGGACTGGAAGCCGGAGAGGATACGTCGCCCACACACCCCTTGTCCAGAGTGAAAACCAATCAGGGGTGTGGGGGAAGGTCTACGGGAAACGAGGGTTCTCGTAGGGAGAAACCAACGAGAATCATGGGGAGACAGCCTGAGACGGAGAAACACGGAAGAAGTAGAAAAGCGAACACGAGCAGCGGTTCAGAACCACCTGGACAAATGCCGCCTTCGTCCTCCTTACCGTGCTGAATGCACTTGAAGAGTGGTAGGAGGTAGGTGGTAATAAAACCTCTAGGTAATATTTTGAAGATTGGTATGTTTGGTGGATCATCGGCTGTGTGACGACTGCTGTAATAGGTGTACTCATCCCACGTCTTGTGATTTCGGTGCTTTCCTGCGGACCTGCCGTGTGGTTTCCGCCGGTCCCACCGAGGGACTCTTTCACCGTTTCACTCTGGACGAGGGGTGTGTGGTTCCAATCTCGTCGTTCGTGTATTGTGAAACGTTGAAGGACCAATCGTCGTTTTGACTATTTTCTGGCCAGCAAACCGTCCTCAAAGCCGGTGTCGGGACCGGTATCTCTTGATCTCCCCCTGTCAGTACGACATCAGATACCTGATTCCGACTGATCCGATTTCACCCTGCTTTGCTTCAGCTGGAGATGTGACCTGTATCTGTGGGTCTTCTACCGTCTCGTTATTCACTCTTGACCGGGGGTGCCGACGAACGCTCGTCATCATCCCTCGATGTTCCTATTCGACGCCAGCTCGTCACGCCGGCGTTTTCACTCTGGACGAGGGGTGTCTGCCGTGCGTCAGACGCCAAGTGTCGTAATGTTTTCTCATAGAAATGATTGATTCCTCCGTTCGGGAGATACACTCTGGATTGGGGATGTGGTCTCAAACAAGTGCTCCGTTCACCGGGTAGAGATATATTCACTCTTGACCAGGGGTGTGACAAACCCCCTTCAGTCCGGCGTTTTCACTCTGGATTAGGGGTGCCGATCTGAGTTGGTAACTACCGCTCCGAATCCAATTTCACTCGGGACCGACTCGACCCTTTGTGAGGATGAAACGGCAGAGACAAAACATCAAAAGACGACCATAGCCCGATTTACACTCTGGTCGGGGTAACCAAATCATTAAGTAGATCCCTTCTGCGATGTCTGATATTGATGGCTGAGGAACCGTCTCAACTCTCTGACTTCGACGGCCGCTACGAGGATCCCGCCGACGATCCTCTCTTTGACTTTGATGAAGACAATCCCGACCGAGCCAACATTTTCGCTCGAAAGGAGCTGCTGAAGGTGGGCCATGTCCCTGAAAGTGGACGTATCGTCGGCCGAGATGGCGAGATCAAGGCCGTTGCTGCTGAACTCAGGCCGATCGTTCGTGGTGATCCACCCAACAACGTGATTATTTACGGGAAAACTGGAACTGGAAAGTCACTGGTTGCCCGTCACGTTACTGAACGAGCTCGCCGAGCTGCGGAGTCAAATGATGTATCCGTCGGCACAGTTTACGTCGACTGCGCGCAACACAATACGCAGACGCGTGTTGCCCGGACGGTGACGCGTTCACTCAACGAAACGGATGAGACTGACTTCGATATTCCACGCGCAGGGATTGGCAGTGGTGAATACTACGACTATCTCTGGGAGATTCTGGACACAGCCTACGAGTCAGTCATCATCATCCTCGACGAGGTGGACCGACTCGATGACGACGATATTCTCATGCAGTTGTCGCGGGCCCGCGAATCGGGGAAAGCTGATTGCCACCTGGGCGTCATCGCAGTTAGCAACAAGATTGAGTACCGCGACCAGTTGAATGAGCGCGTCAAGTCCAGTCTTCGCGAGGAAGAATTCATCTTCCAACCCTACGACGCGAATCAACTCCGCGAGATTATGAAGCACCGTCGGGACGCATTCCACGATGACGTTCTCTCAGATGATGTGATCCCGTTGACGGCGGCATTAGCCGCCCAGGAACACGGCGACGCCAGAAAAGCGATCGAGATTCTCCGTCACGCCGGCGAGCTTGCCGAACGAGAAAACATCGACACGGTGGTCGAGGAACACGTTCGCGATGCCCAGGAATGGGCTGAAATCGATCGGTTCGAGGAGTTGCTACGCGGGTCGACGACTCAGGTCAAATTCATCCTCTATTCTCTCGCGCTGCTCACCGAAGAGAATCCGAACGAGGACGGATTCTCCACTAACCGGATTTACGAACGGTATCAAGCGACGGCAGAGAAGGCTGATGCGAAGGTTCTCAGCGAGCACCGCGTCTACGAACTGTTGAAAGAGCAGGCGTTCCTCGGTGTCGTTGAATCAACTCGGACCGGTGGTGGCCGGGGTGAGGGAAGCTATCTGGAGCATCGACTGGTTCAGGATACCGGCATCGTGTTGAAATCCGTCCTCCGGGATAGCCGGCTAGAAGACTTGGCCTAGCTCCCGCTTCGGTCGCTCACCACACCCCTGATCACGAGTGTATCATTCGACACGTCGGAAACGTGGGATGGGTGAACCGAGGTCACCTTCTACTCCCCAACTATCGACTTTGACCGGGGATGAAACGACGGAAATGTGGGGGTGTGATCTCCTCAATCGTGGCCTCATTCCCTTCAACGACCTCCAGTACGACGGAAACGTGGGCAGGTATCTTCCCGACGACTCATTCTACCGGGTTGACTGGTCCCTTGTACTTCGACTTCACCTTATCTCCCTCCCGTCACTGCCAGTAGTAGTAGCGCTTGTCATTAATCTCCTTGATCGTGATTGTTGCCTTCGTCGGGACAACGTCCATGCGATGGTCTGGTCGTTTTATCCAGCGAAACTCTCGGCGCAGTTGGCGACGTGTCGGAGGAGTCCGTGTGCCGAGCAAGACGATAACACCGGAACAGATGGGGCTAGGTGTATATAAATAAAAGCCGACACCGGAAGCATCGGAAGCAAAGGTTAAGACGGTGGTCTGAGATAAGCTGCTTAATGGGTGATTTTAGTTTCGAGCCGACAGGTCGTATCTTCAAAGAACGAGAGGCGTTACTTGAGGCGTGGACACCAGACAAACTCGTCGGTCGGGACACCGAACTGCAGCAATATCACGCGGCACTGCAGCCTGTCATTGAGGGCGAGACGCCGTCCAATATATTTCTCTACGGAAAAAGCGGTGTCGGGAAGACGGCCGCGACGCGGTTTCTGCTAAATCGACTCAAAAACAGTGCTGAGGATATCGATGGGCTCGACCTCCATACAGTGGAAATCAACTGTGATGGGCTAAACTCGAGTTACCAAACCGCCGTCGCGTTGGTAAACGAACTTCGTGATCCCGCGAATCAAATATCAAACACCGGGTATCCACAAGCATCTGTCTACCAGTTTCTCTTCGACGAAATTGACAGTCTCGGCGGGACGATTTTGATCATTCTCGATGAGGTAGACCATATTCAGGACGATAGTTTGCTGTACAAACTGCCACGTGCGCGATCGAACGGGGATATCAGTACTGCTCGACTTGGCGTCGTCGGGATTTCGAATGACCTGAGCTTTCGTAATCAGTTGAGTTCGAAGGTTCGCTCGAGTCTTTGTGAGAAAGAAGTCTCATTCTCTGCCTACGACGCAACCGAACTCATCCAGGTGCTCCGGCAGCGCGAATCCGTTGCATTCCACGACGACGTCATCGAGGATGGCATGATCGAAGCCTGCGCTGCTTACGGTGCGAAAGACTCTGGTGACGCGCGGAAGGCACTTGATCTGTTACTTGAGAGTGGAGATATCGCTCGTGAAGAGAATGCTGATGCTGTAATCGAGAACCACGTCACGGAAGCAAGACGTCGACTTCAGACTGATCAGGTGATCGAAGGGATCAACAATTACTCCCAGCACGGGCAGCTTGTATTGTGGGCGTTAACGTTGCTCGAGGAGCGCGACGAGACGCCTGTGCGGACACGAGAGATTCGCGAACCCTATGAAGTGTTGTGTGACCGGGAAGGGTACGATCCGGTCTCAACCCGGGCCGTCCGGGAATACCTCGCAGAACTCGAAACACTAGGGATTATTTCGTCGACCGAGACTAACCGCGGGAAATCCGGTGGCAAGTTCAAAGAACATGAGCTTGAGCAACCAATTTCGAGCGTGAAAGCCGGCCTCAATGAACTTCTTGGAGCGTCGCCGTAGAAGCAACCCCACCACTTCCGCTGTTTAATTGACTGAAGATGAGGAGTAGGCAAAGGAACTTGCGGCGCTACCAACCCCACTACTTCCGATGTTACATTGAAATTTTCTTTGTTCATGAAGGAAGAACACGCCATAAAGAGAGACCCCATCACTTCCGCTGTTACATCTACAATTCAATCTGAGTGAGAGATTTAGACACCCCATTGTTTCAGCTGTTACCGTGGGAAGATTGCCACACCCACCCCACTACTTCCGCTGTTAGGTTGTGAGAGAGTCTATTTGAATACCAGTTTTGCCCACTCCATTCCTAACTCATGTTTCTAGCTGCCTAGAATAGCCTTAAGTTAGATTAGAAAAAACAATATCTGTAGGTTGTTCAACACCGAAAACAAATCACCCTCCTTCCATGGAGGGTGATGTAGCTGTTCAATCGTTAACAGCGGAAGTAGTGGGGTGGGAGGGTAGTGAATTTTAGCTCTCCAGAGGACATCACCCTTGAGTTTCATTTTTGGTCTATCAATGTCTTCCTTGAGGGTAGACGGAATTAATACCCCATATAATCCCAGCAAGGAGAATCCCTATTCTGATGATGGATTCTAACCGTACAATTTGGTTGTCAAGGATGTAGGTAGAAGCGAACACGATTATAGCCAAAAACAGAATGACGTAGACAATTTGATCGAGCGAGTTCGGTCCCAAAACCTACCGAAGAGACATGCTTCTGCGTTAGCAAACCGTATCCATAAAGCCCCTAGCTGTCTTACAAAGACCAGTTCACAGAGAGACTGATCTTAGCGATCGGTATATCCTTTGTATCTTGCAGAGGTGTCACAACCCATCTATTCTCTGTCAAAAGGAGCGTGCGAGATACAGAGAATGTATGCAGGAAGTGGTCATCGGTTTTTACGCTACCGCTTTGAGTTCTCGCCATCTGTTGATCCCGACCCTGTGCTTACCATCGAATTAATGACACTCCCCAATAGTGCTAAGACAGCGATACTGAGTCCGGCAAGCAAAAAATTCGTCGATCCTTCATTGAACGGTAACGCCGTCTGAATGGCAGCGAGAACGAGCACGATACTGAACAGGAGTATATCTGTACTGAGGGACATACTCTGATAACCCAATGGGAAACTGATAATCACATCGATCGAACAAGAGACCGAGAATGATGATTATTTGCTTTGGTTCTCTCGATTTCTCACAGCCAGAACTCTGAGAAGAAGTGCTTGCTGGCGTTTTCACGGTCGAAGAATGTCGCGTCGATAGCGGCGTGACCGCTCGGGTCGTGCAACTGCGCCGAGAGGCGCTGTAGCACTCTGGCGAGTGCTGTCTTGATCCTGTCAAACCACTTCACTAGCGTCGAGTGATGCGGGAGATCTCCGACAGAGGCATCGGCAGTTTCTCGCTTCAACTCCCTAGTTCTGACGGTCGAAGCCAACGCTGTATAGCGATTCACCAGAGCCGATACGTCGTATTCAGTTGGCGATTTGGCGATACTGACGTCACGATCCCGTTCCTCCTCGGCGCTCTCTGTGTCGTCATCGCCATTGGATGGAAACTCTACCGACGCTCCAGAAACCAGATCTCACTTGGAATCCTCTCCAACCAATCAGTACTCATCGTCGACCATACCGCGTAGGGGCCACTCACCATCAGTATCTCTTCTGATGGGCGGCCTATTTGCGATGGACTAGTTGACGTGAGTGCGAAAGTGCTCGTTGACAAATCCTCGGCCGTACTGTCGCATCGCTCGAAGCAATGGTTGTGCGGACACACGTCTGAGTATCGATTTTTCTGGTGGTGTACTGCCGGCGAGTGATGTTTCCCAGCCAGTACGCGTCTGGAGGCGTTCAGGCTCTCGTGTCGCGGCTGTACGAACAGCCTTGATGTTCATTGATTTGACCGATTGCTCCTCCAGGAGCACCTCACCGTCGACGACGACCGTTTAGATATCTCCCGCAGTCACCGAGTTCGTCAGAACCGACGGGAGATTGCTGAACGGCTGGAGGCGTGGCGTATTGACGTCGATGACGAGTAGATCAGCGCGTTTGCCAGGTTCGAGACTGCCGACTTGGTCATCAATCCCGAGTGCGCGTGTGCGCCGGCACCCATCGCCGGCGCACCACAAACACGGATGCAGGCTCCTCACTCGATTTCCAGATCCCCCGTCCCTCCTTCAGCACCCTTGCTGTTCTCGTCCCACTCGAGTTCAAACTCGATGCTCAACTCTCCAGGGCCCTCAGCGGGCCCCTCGCGTTCGGCCTTGACTTCGAATGTCGACCGCGTTGGTGGATCCATCGTGACGGATTCTGACCCTGCCTTCAGGGTGATCGAACCTCCCTGTTCAAGCTTTTCGGCGACGCTCCCGAGGTACGACGCGATTTCGTCTCGGCTCTGGACACTCTCAGATTTGAACAGCACTTCTTCGGGCATACACCACGCTCCACACTCCCCGCTCGGATAAGTGGTCCTCCCACCCTATCCCGTGGAATTCGTTGCCCTATGTTAGGTGGGAAACCTCCTCAGACACGTCGGCATCCTCAAACTCGCCACGCTCGACAGGCTCCCAATACTCACCCGGCTCTGGACTCCACCAACCGACTTGGTAGGCGCCCGGTTCGCCGAAGACCTTAACGCGTGCCGCCCCATCAGGCAGGTCGCGACGCAGTTTCTCGACGACGTGGAGGTTCCAGGTCGTGGCGGAATCGAAGCAGGCGAGCACGGCCTCTTCGTAGCCGCGTGTCTCTCGTGACTCTTGGAGTTCAACCTGGGAGTTGCAGTTCTTGCAGAACACCCCCTCGAAGGGGATGTGGGTGAACACTTCCTGCCCACAGACAGGACACCAAAGGAACTCGAACAGTGCCTCACTGTGTCGTGTGCGTACTTCGAGGCTCATTGTTTGACCAACCCGGCCACCCCGGGCCACCACCTCGTGCCCGGTCGAAAAACAGCACCCAGCGCTCACCCCACTCACTGTTCGGCGCCGTAAACGATGCGTGAGGGCGCTTCATACCCACAGTCGGGGCAAGTTGTACCACCGCTGGACCTTCGTCCCGTCAGCTGACTTCTCACCGATGATGACGTCGTCATTCGGACACTCCGGACAGCTGAGTTTCGGAGCGGGCCGCTCCCGGAACTCATCACGGAACGACTTCGCGTCCTTCGTCTCGTATCCCCGCGACCAGACCGGGTAGCCGTCGATCAGGATTGCCCCACGCTACTTGTACCGGTACGAGTCCGGCGCTCGATGCAAGACGGCTCGCGCACCGGTCTCGGTGTTCCGATACGCGAGCGTCGGTGATCGGCTCTCGCGTCGCCAATTGGAGATCCTGGGCATTGTTTAGAAATGCACGTCAGCGGGCAGGATCCAGAGCACCTCACTTTCCTCGAGGAGTCGATCCAACTGTCCACGGTGGCGAATGCCGGTTCCGTGTTCGGTGTACAGGAAGATCGTCGGGCCGTCGTACGCACCGACCTGGTGGAAGGCGTGCCGCGCGAGGTCCTCGTCGTGCATGATCTCCTCGTCGGAGAGTTCCTCGATGGCCTCTGTCACCCGGTCGAGATTACGCTCGAACTCTTCCTTCGTCGCCTCCCACCCACGCTCGAGGAGATCCTGGCCGTCGTCAGAGTCGGCAGGGGCTGCGGTCGGGAGCTCACCCCAACGCGCCTTCCCCGCAACGGACGTGTCCTCCTCGTCGAAAGTCACGTAGTAGTCGAAGACGGCGCCGGCGTATGGGTCCGCCCCGACCAGGCGGTCGAATATTGACTTTCCGGTGGCCAGCGCGTCGTCGTGGGTCGATGCCTCAACAAGTGCGTAAATCACCATATGCATCTCGAACTCCTCGAAACGCCGACGCACTGGGGGTCCGTTGCTCGCTCGCTCCTGCTGCGCCGGCACCTATCGCCGGCGCTCAAAAAACTTGCCCTGCCGGTTGAGTCTCAGGATTCGTTCGCTCAGTCGACAGTGATGGTCAGATCCCCGGGCTTGTAGTCGGCTTCGAAGTCGACGGTGAATGCGTCCGAGTCGTAGGCGGCGTGATAGGCACGATGACGCTCGAGCGATCCTGTTGGCTTGAAGTGGAAGAATGCGGCCGCCGTGTAGGGCTTGCTCTATGTTTAGACCTGCGACTCGACGGATACGGGGAGCGCGATTTGGGGCGTGCTCGAGTCGATATTCGCAGCGAACTCCTTCGCTTCCTCGACGGTTGCTTGCGAATGCGCTGGTGACTCACCGGTGAGCACGTTCACCGGGGTTTCCGTGTCGTCGGTGAACAGGACGTCTTCGAACGTGTGTGTTCCGAGGATCGCCTCGGGATTCAACTCGCAGTCGAGAAACGGGTTGTCTGAAGTCATCGAATCACGAGCCTATGGCGGGGCCCACTCGCTCATCGCCCCTGAAAAACAGCACCTGCTGAGAGTGCCGGAACATAATTCACATTACCTGTGTTCGAGATTCTCGAATCGGTCAGTACAGGGAAACGGTGTAACACAATGACCAGAGTTCTCCCCAGTATCTGGTAGCACTGGTGTGCTGAATACAGGGCGCGTTTGCAGCACGACTTTGAGATCAGTCAACGACGGCGTTGGTAGCCCCAGTAGGAAGGCGGCCGAACAACAAATCCTATCGCAGATAGTTATCCTGGAAAATTCTGCACAGATAGCGAAACGGGGCAAGTCGAACGTCGGGAAACGCGAGTAGGAATCCAGCGGTGCAACGCAGTAATACTTTAATCGTCCCGGTACTGGGCACTCTCAATGGAGTCCTGGAAGGAAATTGGGACCAATGCTCGCTGGAAGCAGGCTATCATGGGCCTTGGTACTCTCTATGTCATCCTTGGACTCGGATGGGCATACGTGGAGATCACGCAAGGCACACCACTTACAAACGCTCTGATTCTCTCTGTTTTTATTGCCGGGCCTGGTACTATCGTCCTCTATGGTGGCTATCGGTTGCCACAAACAGAGATCGCTCCGAAATTCTACTCCACAATCATGGCCTGGTGTCTCGGGGGTATCGGGGTCATGGTCAGCCTTCTAACGCTCTACCACATCCAACCTGCCGCGAGTATCAGTAACCCCGTTCGGGCAGTTCTCATAATTTCGGCGTTCGTGCTCGTCCCCTCGTTCGCCGGGGGATTCAACGATTCTCGGGCCAAATCAAACGCCTTCGTACTCGACCGGACGGTCGATCTTCTCCATAAATCAGAGCAAATCGCGGACGTCGGTGGCTGGGAGATCAACCCCGAGACGATGGATGTCTACTGGACCCAGCATCTCTTCGAGATTCTGGATGAACCCTACGCCGAAGAACCACCAGTAGACCAGGCCCTCGACATCTACCACGAGGACGACCGACCGGTCATCGAGAACGCGATCGAAGCCGCACTCGAGGCAGGCCAGCCCGTCGATGAGGAGGTGCGATTCCGGACGTCCACGGGCCAAGTTCGATGGCTCCGAGTCCAAGGCGTCCCAGAGACAGATGGCGGTGACGTCGTTTCCCTCCGCGGGGCGGCCCAAGACATCACCGAGCGTAAGGAACGTGAGCGTGAACTCCAGAACGTCCGAGAGCGCATGGAGTTGGCTCTCGACGCAACCGACGCGGTCGTCTGGGACTGGAACGTCGAGACTGACGAGGCTTCATTCTACCCGTCGGCGGAGTCGCTGTACGGAACGACGGTGGAGGACTGGGATGACTTTATCGAAATCATCCATGTAGAGGACAGGGAGAAGGCACAGGAGGCCATCGAACGATCCCTGGAGACCGGCGAACCGAAAGACGAGGAGATCCGCATCGTCCGGGATGGTAAGACTCGATGGATTGAAGCCCCAGGCCACCCCGTAGAGGGCGATGATGGCGCCACGCGGATGATCGGCGTGGCTCGCGACATCACCGAGCGCAAGACTTACGAGCAGAAACTCGAGGAATCTAACGAGCGGCTTGAACAGTTCGCCTACGCCGCGTCTCACGACCTTCAGGAGCCACTTCGGATGGTCTCGAGTTATCTCCAGTTAATCGAGCGTCGGTACGGCGATGCGCTCGACGACGACGGTGAAGAGTTCCTCGAATTCGCCGTCGACGGGGCCGAACGCATGCGTGAGATGATCGACGGGTTGCTGGTGTACTCACGCGTTGAGACCGAAGGGGAGCCGCTCGGACCGGTTGATCTCAATAAAGTGGTTGCAGACGTCCGGGACAATCTCGAGATGCAGATCACCGAAAGTGATGCCGACATAGAGGTCGATGAGTTGCCTCGTGTGCTTGGGGACGAGAATCAGTTGCGTCAAGTGTTCCAGAACTTGCTGAGCAATGCAATAGAGTACAGCAAGGACGAGCCGCCGCAGGTCCATGTTTCCGCCGATCGGAACAGTTCGATGTGGGAAGTGTCGGTTCAAGACGAAGGAATCGGAATTCCGCCTGACGAGCAAGATCGGATCTTCGAGGTGTTCCAGCGCCTCCAGTCCCAGAACGACCACGAAGGCTCGGGCATTGGCCTGGCACTGGTCGAGCGGATCATCGAACGCCACGGTGGCGAGATCTGGGTCGATTCCGAATCTGGCGAGGGATCGACGTTCTCATTTACACTTCGTGCCGAGGATACCCATGACGAGCGAGTTCGACCATTCCGAACCGGCTGATATTCTCCTGGTCGAGGACAACCCTGGCGACATTCGGCTAACGAAGGAAGCATTCAAAGACCAGAAGATAGCGAACACTCTCCACGTCGTCGAGAACGGCGTCGATGCTCTCGACTTCCTCTTCCAACGAAATGACTACGCCGACGCACCTCGACCCGATCTCGTGCTATTAGATCTGAACCTCCCCCGCAAGAACGGAGATGAGGTACTCAAAGAGCTTCACGAGGATCCAGAGCGCCGGCGAATTCCAGTCATCATTCTCACAAGCTCGGACGCCGAAATAGACATCATCCAATCCTACGAACTGTGTGCGCGCGGATATCTCACCAAACCAGTTGATCCAGACGAGTTCATCGACACCATTCGAGAGTTAGAGCGATTCTGGCTGTCCGTGATGAGATTGCCCACTGATGAAGATTTTGATTGAATAACCGGCGTTATGAGAGATCCAGCCTCTGTATTCAGCACGGCTGCGTGAACATCAACGATATCTGGCAGAAACCTCAGCAGTGTGTTCGCAGATACTCTGAGTATCTGGTTCGCTGTTCTTGGGTTGAAAACAACACCATGCGAAGAGGTGCAAAACACGCGCTCTGCCTCGTAGCAAATTACCTACGACTGGCTGTTACTCGCTTTCTTGAAGGGTGATTCCCTGGTCGGAATGAGTAGCTCCTGTCGGTCTCCGACCCGATCGGCCAGCTTCCGTTTCAGGTACTGCCTCGCCGTCGACGGCGTGAAGACACCTTTGTCGAGCATGCCGACGACGACGTCTTTGAGGGCCGCGAACTGCCCCTGCAGGTGACCGTCGCCGACCGGTTCGCTGTCGTACCAGCGCACCGTCGCGAGCGCGCCGTTCCCGACTGTCTCTCCCTGTTCGATTGTCTCCGAATCGACGGAGGACCCGACCGGACAAGCGGAACCTCCACGATACCTCTCTGAGATCCCTGCCGGAGTCGCTCCCCGTGATGTGGTCGTGCTCCCGACGCGCTCGTACGGGCGAAAGCGCGTCCTGTGGAGTGTCGACCAAGAATCGGAATACAAAGAGATCCTGACGACGCTCGGTGCGCTTGACGGAATATCCGAGGGAAACCTCGAGAGGCATGATGCGGCACCCGCACGCAGACTCGCCGACCGTCTCCAAAATCTCGACTTGACTAGTGTCGAGGTCGATTCCTCCGCTCGCGATGCACTCATCAGGCTGTACGAGCGAGCACTCCAGGCCATCGTCTCCAACGATTCGGCTGAATCGAGGACCGATCCCCCACCGTTGTTGACGTATCATCCCACGGAGGCGTCCACAGGGCTGCACGAACGTCCCCTCGAATGGCGACAACTCTCTGACGAGCCTGCCTATATCATCACGAACTCCGACGACCGCGATCCGATGCGTCGGATCTTCCACTCGATCCCCCTCGTCACCGCGGTACTACCGAGCCAGTCCGTCAACGACTCATCGCCGTTGCAATCCCGCCTCCTCACCGTTAACCGTCAGGTCCGATTTGACGAGACCGATGGGGATACCGACGATAGGGCCACCGAGAAACAGGAGGCGATTGAGCGATTGCTCCCACATCTCTTGGCGCTGAGCGAGGCCGTCAGACGTCTCGATATAGACGACGACATCATCGACAGATGGCACAATGGTCGGTTCCAGCAGGTCGAAGATGCATGGGTGGAGTACACCCTCTCCGCGGACAGACGAGAGCTTGACTCCGAGGAACGATACAGAGACGAAGACGGCTATGCGTTCTTCGTGGACATAGACGCTCCCACCATCGTGTTCGATGGTGCTCTGGGCGGGCCATCACACGACCTGACACCGTTCGGTGAGGCCCTCGCGGACCTCCTGTTGGAAGATTAACGCCAGGTCGGCATCCTCTTCGAGCGGGCCCTGACCGAGTACGACCATGATGGTGTCGACAGTCTCGACCGATTCGTCGACCGGAAGGATGCCGGACCTCTCGTAAGCCAGTACGCCCAGTTGCTCTACCCGCTGGACGAGGCCGCAGAACGAAAGCTGTTCGATGCGACCAGAGATGTGCTCACGGCGTCTGAGACGTTCCTTCGAGAAAACAGCGATGCGAAAGTCAGTCCGATGGCACGGCCCGTGCGATTCGAGTGGGATGACCACGAGTGGTCGGGGAAACCATACCCTCACGAAAGTCCCAAAGACCAGCGCACAAACCCGCAAGTTGCCTCCGTAGATCGGTAGCCGAACCCCCAACGTGAGGAATCCTCGCGCTGTAGCGCGGGGAGGATGTCAATCGATACGCTGTCGTCTGATTGGTATCTTTCATTTGGTTCGCCTCTGGGGGTACATTCGATTTCCCTGCGCCCCCTCGAGGGTCGAAAACCATCTTCAGTTGTTACCCTCTGGCGTTACTGGTCGGCTTTACTCTCGAGAATGGCAACGATATCGGCGAGATCGAATAGCCGGAGATCATCACGCTCGTCTGCAGCTTCCTCGACGGAGCGTTTGAACCCAGAGCGGCTGAACAAGGCGAATTCATACGTCTGTTCACCACCTCCGGTGGGTGTCCAATCGATTTGCTCCACATCGTCTTCGAGGTCCGCGAGCACGTCATAGCCGAGGGGGGTGTTGGTAAATTTCGCTTCGCCAGCGATCAGCGTTGACTCGTCAGTTGGTGCGACGACATCTACTTCCTGGCCCTTGTACCACCACTGGCTTGGCACCTGTGTGAGCTGGTAGTCTGCATAGAGCGCCGGCACTGCCTGGTGACAGAGCGATTCGAACGTTTCGCTGACGAAGTCGGGCAATTCCGGTTCGATGAGATCCGCATAGGCGTTCTCGCCGTAGAGTTCGTACTGTCCCCCGCGGCCGTAGAGATACCGGAAATAAAACCGGAACACGGGATCCCGAATCTGGTATCGGGTCCGCTTGCTACGTGCCGGGTCGGCGAGTGCTGGATGGTGTTTCTCGATCTGGAGCGTTTCCAGCCGGTCAAAGTAGTACGACGTGTTGGTGCTCTCGATGCCGGCTCCCTGGGCGATCTCGTTTCGACTGCGGTTCCCGCTGGCCATCGATTCCAGTACGGAGAAGTACGTATTTACCTCGTTGAGTTCCATCTGGAGGACGGTTTCGGGCTCGTCGTGGAGTGGGCCATCCGGGTCGCACAGCAGCCGCGTGATGTTCTCCCCGAGGTTCTGTGATGGATCGAGTGGGCTGAGATATCGGGGTGTACCGCCGAAGACGCCATAAACGAACACCCGTTCTTCGGGATCGTACGTCGGCACGAACTCTTGGATGGAGCGAAACGGCAGCTGGGTGAGTTCGAGGCGGCCATTCGGTGTCTGGGATACCCGTCCGTAGAGTGGCGCACCGCCATCGAGGACGTGGATATGGATCATGCCGATTGCAGAGCCTGTGAGTACGAGTGTCGCCTGACTCTCGTCGATAGCTGTATCCCACAGATGTTGAATGACCGAGGGAAGTCCCTCGTTCGATTCGATGAGGTACGGAAATTCGTCGATGACGATGACGGCGTCTCTGTCGGTGAGGTACGTTAAGAGCGGTTCCCATTCCTCTTTGACGGCCGTGATATCTGGATAGGTCGACGCTGCTGCCTCGACGAATCGCTTGAGCTGTGTCGTCGCTGTCCCTTGGACTGCCTGATAGTACACGGCATCGTCGCGGTCGGCAATCGATTGGCGGACGAGTTCACTCTTGCCGATCTGGCGGCGCCCATAGATGATTGCGAGTTCTGCAATACCACTCTCATAGAGGGTCTGCAACCGATCGAGTTCATCGATACGATTGACGAACTGGTCCATACCTCCTGGTCGTGGCGGGAGATACATATGCGCTCCGAAGTTAGGAACCAGACTATAATAGTCTGAACTATAATATTCTAATCCCTAATACGGTGGGTCAATCATTCGATCCTTCATCTACAGGTGGTCAAGGTAGAGTGCCTCGGGGCTTGACCCCGAGGGTGAATGCGAGGACTGGGAACCGACACTTCGTGTAGCCCGCCGTCTGTATATCGAGTTCTTCGCCGGATTCGAGGTAACCAGCGAGTGTTCGGAGAAACTCGTGTGTCACGATCCTGCCGTCGTAATCGGGAAGACCGTCTTCCCGGACGGCGTAGACCTCGAAGTCGTCGAAGCCCCAGATCGTGAACTCTCTGTCCTCGTCCACCTCCCAGTTCAGCGTCCCGAAGCAGTAGCTCTCACAGAGCTCGCAGACTGCCTATGGATCCGATACGATTGGGCCGGTCGACGTCGTTGCAGCTTGCAGTGTGGCCATATCTGGACCTTGCGGGGCGACCCCTGCACCCCTCTTGGGGGCGATAAACCGACGCGAGAGGTGCCTCCCGAGGCGTGGTCGGGGGTTCCAGTTAGGAGTCTGCGTGGGCATCCGCCCCAGCTCCGTCGCCCGGCTGTGTGAGAAGGCTCACCTCTTCCAGGAGGTCTCTCGCGGTCTCGACTCGCTCACGATCCGCGTCGTCCAACCGGTCGACGTCAAGCCGGCTGAGATTGCTGAGCACACGATGCATCCGGTAGCCCTGTTTGAACTCTTGCTCCATCGGAAGCGCCTCACCGCTCGCCGGCTCACAAGGTCTGGCTCAGGAACGGTTTCGTATGGATGAGCCTGTAATAGCCCGTAGCGCGAAAAGCACGTTCTCTTTGCGCTCACGGACTCGCCGGTAAAAGTACTGGAGCCAGCGAGACCCGTAGGGCACGTACTGGTAGACGTCGACTCCCTCGGATGCTAGCTCCCGCTGGGCGTCCTCGCGAACACCCATGAGCATCTGGACTTCGTAGGGCGTCCCGTACTCGTCGTGGAGTTGGGAGGCGTATTTGATCATCGCGGGATCATGGCTTCCGACTGCGATACCGTCTTCACGGTGTTCGAAGGCATCTTCGAGCAGAGTACGATAGGCCTCGTCGACGTCGGACTTGTCCTTGTAAGCGATCGATTCGGGCTCGTCATATGCTCCCTTCACGAGTCTTACTTTACCGGGGACGTCGGCGAAGCGCGCGAGGTCCTCCCGTGTCCGCCTGAGGTTTGCCTGGAGACAGACACCAATACCGCCACCGTACTCCCGAGCGAGGGCCTCGTAGGTGTCTAGGGTCACGTCCGTTGTCCCGGAGTTTTCCATGTCGATCCAGATGAACACGTCATTGGTGGCGGCCAGATCGACGATTCGGCGTAGATTGGTCTCGAACGCTTCGGCATCAATCTCCAGGCCGATCTGGGAGGGCTTGACCGACACACAAGCGTCAATCGCCGATGTACCGATTTCATCTATCAGTGAGCAGTAAGCTTCTGTGTCAGCGGCCACCTCCTCGGAGTCATCGTGATGCTCGCCGAGCAGGTTCAGAATCGTATTGAGGCCGTCCTCACGGTTCTGAGCTGCACGCTCGAGCGCGGTCACTGATGATTTACCAGCCACGAAGTTGTTCGCGATAGGCGGAATCATCATTCTCTTTATCGGAGGTACTTTTCCCTTATAAGACCGGTACCGACCAAAAGATACACGTAATCTATGGTGGAAATTACGGCGTCCGAGAATTCTCCATCCACGATAAGGCTACATCGACAGCGTTCAACCGAAAACGTCCGTCAGCAGTTAGCGAAGCGGAAGAATGCAGCGAGGGCCGCGAGATGGCAGAACAAACCACCACTTAGGTATCGTTGACAGAGATTAAAGGGAATCAGTGGCCTCATCGATCGCCGGATCGAGGAGCTTGGCCTCCGCTTTACGGAGGTGTTCGAGCAGCGTCGTCTTGGAAACCCCCGCCTCGTCGGCAAGCTCGCGGGTCGTGACTTCGCGCGGCCACGCGTAGTAGTCATGTCTACAGGCAAGTTCGAAAATCTCGCGCTGCCGCTCCGAGAGAAGCGCGATCCTGTCGATGATGTTGCCACCAGAGCTGCTCTGAGAGGCGATTTTGGTAACAGTGATCTCGGCGTCGTGAGAGTCCCGGATGTCGTCGAGACGCTCGTTGAGGCGATCCCTATCGTCGTCGGAGACGAAGACTGACCAGTATTCGGTCCCATTTTGGACTCGGACGGGGCCTTCTTGGATGAACCCGTGGGAGGCTAGCGCATCGCTGATCGTGTTCTCCGGGTCGTACTCGACGAGCAGCTCACGGGTCGCGTTGCCCGGAGGCGCGCGGTTTTGATTGACGCCGTACTGGTTTTGCATCTCGGTAACCGAGTGGGTCAACCTGGATTCGGCAGCGGTCTGTACCAAGCGATCGATGTCTTCGGTCGAATCACCGTATACTGTGAAGTGACCCTTGACGCGTCCATCCGCCGCGTTGAAAACCGTCTGTGCGAGTAGACTCGCTGGGGCTTCGTCGGTTACCTCCAGTGTCCAGCAGTCGGGATGCCATATCTCCAGCGTGAGCAACGCATCACCTGATTGTTGCTCCTCTGCCTGTGCCATACGTTATACTACTCTCAAATAGCCATAAACGTGTACACCCGACCATGGAAGGGAGGGAATACTATCGGCCCGATAGGAAGGAGTACGTATGAGTCAAACAGTCGACTCGGACGTCCACCGGAACTACATTGGCGGCGAATGGTCCCACAGCGATGGCACTGAGACCTTCGAGAGCGAGAACCCAGCAACGGGCGAGTCGCTCGCGACGTTCCAGCGGAGCACCGAAGCGGACGTCGACCGAGCACTGGCCGCCGCCGAGGACGCGTTCGAGGACTGGCGGGAACTGTCGCACATCGACCGGGCGGAGTATCTCTGGGACATCTACCACGAACTCCGCGAGCGGACGGACGAACTCGGCGAAATAGTCACCAAGGAGTGCGGTAAGGAGATCAGCGAGGGGCGGGCCGACGTAATCGAGGCGTACCACATGGTGGAGTGGGCTGCCGCTAACGCTCGCCACCCCCACGGGGACGTCGTACCCAGCGAGATCGCGGCGAAGGACGCCTATATGCGCCGGAAGCCCCGCGGCGTCGTCGGCTGCGTCACGCCCTGGAACTTCCCGGTGGCGATCCCGTTCTGGCACATGGCCGTCTCGCTCGTGGAGGGCAACACCGTCGTCTGGAAGCCTGCCGAACAGACGCCCTGGTGTGCCCAGATCGTCGCCGAGATGTTCGAGGACGCCGGTATCCCCGACGGCGTCTTCAACATGGTGCAGGGCTTCGGCGACGCCGGGGCGGCGCTCACCGACGACGAACGAGTCGACACGGTCCTGTTCACGGGGTCCGCCGAAGTCGGTCACCAGATCGCCGACAAGGTCGGAGGCGAACCGGGGAAACTGGCGGCCTGCGAGATGGGCGGCAAAAACGGGATCATCGTCGCTGACGACGCCGATCTCGATACCGCCGTCCACAGCGCCGTCATGTCCTCGTTCAAGACGACTGGCCAGCGCTGTGTCTCCTCCGAACGGGTGATCGTTCACGAGGACGTATACGATGAATTCAAGGAACGCTTCGTCGAAGTAGCCGAAAACGTTGCCGTGGGTGACCCGCTCGACGAAGACACGTTCATGGGTCCCGCTATCGAAGGCGAGCACGTCGAGAAGATTCAGCGGTACAATGAGCTAGCGCGACATGAAGGCGCGAACGTGTTGGTCGATCGTACAGAGCTCGACGCCGCAGAGATCCCGGACGGTCACGAATACGGCCATTGGGTCGGCCCGTTCGTCTACGAGATTGACTACGATTCCGAGCTCCGCTGTCTTCAGGAGGAGTGCTTCGGTCCCCACGTCGCACTACTTGAGTACTCGGGCGATGTCGACCAGGCGATCGACATCCACAACGACACAGACTACGGACTGGCCGGCGCGATAATCAGCGAAGACTACCGCAAGATCCACCAGTTCCGCGACTACGCGGAGATCGGCCTCGCGTACGCGAACCTCCCGTGCATCGGGGCCGAGGTCCACCTCCCGTTCGGCGGCGTCAAGCAATCCGGGAACGGCTATCCGAGCGCCCGGGAAGTCATCGAGGCCGTCACCGAGCGGACCGCGTTCACCCTCAACAACTCCAATGACATCGAAATGGCACAGGGATTATCGGCCGACATCACCACACAGGACAGCTGATCGATAACCCGGTAGCGACGGTCATCAGTACCCTCTCCTCGTCTCCGCTGCGATAGCCATGCGATGCACTTGTTTACTTTCTCACTCGACAGAGATATGACGGCGAGACGCAGTATCACGGGACCAGGCCGTAACAGCGGAGAAACCATGTTTGACGCAATTTCGCACATACTTTCGTCACGCAGTGTTCTCCGGGGCGGTACTCATCCGACGAGGTTCGTTGGCCTTGGGCCTCTCCCATGGGCAGGAGCCGTTACTTGGGGCCTTGGTCGTGCTGTACTTTCGTGAGCGATCCACAGTACCAGCACTGCCAGCGTGCGAGCCTAGAACGGGTTGTGCAGCCATCCTTAGTGGCGGTGGCGCGAGATGCCGTGTTGGCGGGCCCTGCGGCGACGGGTAAGGACGCACCAATCTCCGACTTTGGTGTAGCTTAGGGATCATTGAGCAACGAGCGTGCTCGCTGGACGTAGGCGTTCGCATCCCAGCTTCAGGCGGTGCTGATGTCCTCGAGAAGATCGCGGGCATCGTTGGACGTGAGGTGTTCTGCTCGTACGAACACCGAGAGCAGTGTCGGCGTCGTAACGAGTCGCGTATCGGCCAGTGACGCATGTATCAACCCGAGACGATCGAACTCATCACAAAGTGGACATAGTGGTTCAGCGAACGCGACTTGAAGGCGCTCGCACCCCTTGGTGCGCAAAAAACTCTCAGTGACTCGCGGGTTGACCTATTGTCAAGGTCGTGGCTGCGCGCGCAGCGACCACCGGGAGCGAACACGGAGCGGAGGGTGGGGCGGTGGGGTCTGGGTCGGTCCGGCACGTAGCAAAAAAGAAGGGCGCGACGACTGGCTATTCCCACCAGCGACCGCGCTCCGGGAAATGAAGGGTAGACCACCCAGTGACGGCCAACGAGACGCGTCCTTCGTACCGATTTCTCGCCGCTCCGTGGATGCGCACCTGTTCGCCTTCTTCGATCCACGGGGCATTCGATTTTTCCAAATCGTCACCTTGGTTTGCCCGCTCTCGTCAGCGATGAGGCCAACTTGAGCGATGGTTGGTGAGTCACTATCCCAGAGCACCTCGATTTGACCTTCAATACTCACCTCTTTGCGATTGACGTCCTCGAGCATCCCGATGGGAACTACCTGTCCCGGCGCCGTCTGCAACTCCTCGAACACCCCGACGACCGCGCTCATCATGTCTTTCCCACCGACCACGGCCTCACCTAACCGCCGGCCAATCGCTGCTCGCGACCAGCCATCCAGCTTCTCGGCTAGCCGCCTCGACTGCTTGTTCACCGCCGCCAACTGCTCCTGCGTCAATTCTGCACGAGGGTCGTCTCGCTCTGGGTCCGCCCACGGGTCCACGCTCGCCGCCTGCTTCTGGAACTCTGCACGCCGCTCAGCGCTCCGCTTCGCTACGATGTCTCGCGTCCGCTTCTCCCGACCTTCTTGCGTCCCCATCTCCACACGGGCACTAATGCGCTCCAGTTCAGCCTCACGCGCCCGAATGCGCTCTTCCTGTTCGAGAGTCGCACCGTAAATCCGCTCATCACTGGTGTCGACCATCCCGTCCGGGTGGTTCGCATCGACTTTTGCTTGCACCTCCATCTGCACCGTCGCCTGGCACTCCGGCGTCTCATCGACGACCTCGAAGCCCTCTTCATCGACCGCCGCTTCGTCCGCTTTTTCGAATGCCTGTTCATCGACCGAAACCTCATTACCGAAGATGTTCTTACTTGACATTGGTATCTTTCCAAGGTACCATCGAAGGCGCTCACTCGGCGTCTTCTTCCGACACCACGTCTCTCCAGCCGTGGCTGCCCACAACGACCAACTCAAACCATCTGCGCGCTCTCGCTCGCGCCTTCGTGAGCGCCCCCTGGGGCGCGAGCGAGAGCGCCAAAGGAAGGTCACCCAACCAGCACCGCCCGCACGCCCGGAATGGTCGGTCGCGAGTGACGCGGAGGGCGGAATGCGGCGAGCGGGGCGGGCCGGAGAGAAACACCAAAATAGGAGGTGTCAGTGCGCCTGCTTACCGAACCTCGATCTTGTGCTGTAATTCCTATAATTTGAGAGAACAGGCCTGCTGCATACAGAGGGTGAGTTCAGCATGACGACTTCGTTTATTTCACGCCGAACCCGATGACCAGCCCGCTCACTTCATGTGGGAATGCTACTAAATACGATATTTACTCATGAAGTCCTGCAAAACTAAGGTCCGAATACAGTATGTATCATCGTGTTCTTCGCCAATAGGGCCTGAGCAAGTCCCGGCAGGTTCACCTGCTCGTATCCGCGACCCGTCGAGAGATATTACCGGATCGGCCCGACCATAATCGAGAGACTGAGTTTGTCTTCACCTCGAGTACCCCTCTAGAGCCGGTTAGCCACACATTGTATTTCTCCCCTAAGTATATATAACATAAGTGATTATAAAATTCATGATACGACGAAGACAGGTGCTTGCCGCGATGATAGCGACCACAGTTGCGGGGTGTGGGGAAACGAATGATAACGGGATGCAGGGGGATGACTCTGAGGGAGACGACGATACCGACGATCCCGGGACGACTGGTAGCGCGAATGGGGACGACGATCACACCGGGTATCGAATAACGCGAGATATCAAGGCTGAAGAGGCTGTGACCGTCGTCCCAGGTGCACCGCTGATTGAATCCGACTATCAGGATATCAGCTCGAAGGTCCTCGCTGGGGGGCAGGTCGCCTTCGGCGCGGACGCCTTCGTCGACGGCGAATCTGTAATACAGCCCGGATCGCTCGACCTGAATGGGGCGACCGTCCTGTTTCCGGGGGATACGTTGGACGAAAGCGACTTCTCAAACCTGCTGGAGGCGCTTCCGAGCAGGGAAACGACTCCGGGAGAGGAAGAACGAGAGCCGAACCCCTGGGAGGGACTTGCGTTCCCCGGCGACACGTGGTTCCCCGGCGACGCACTCGTCCGAGAGAACGTGCGTGCGGTCGAAGGCTCGGCGCTCACGGAGACACTGGACGATGGTGTTCCGGAAGCAGAGGTCGCAGGATTCCTGGAGGCCAGTGGCGCGCTGTTCCCTGGGGATATGTGGGATCTAGCCGAACCAGCGGAGTCCGACCTACTGAGCTCTGCTGCCGTCTTCTTCCCAGGGGACTCGTTTTTTCCCGGCGATGCACTCTTCCCCGGTGATACACTCTTCCCGGGAGATACGTGGTTCCCCGGTGATACACTCTTCCCGGGAGATACGTGGTTCCCCGGTGATGCACTCTTCCCGGGAGATACGTGGTTCCCCGGTGATGCACTCTTCCGGGCGAATATGGCGTACATGCCAGGAAGTTCGACGCTCGTCGAGCATCACGACGACCTCGATGACCGCTGGGTCAGACTCCTGGACATCGGCGGTGTCTTGCTCCCTGCAGGTAGCTGGGAGGCGGCCGACGGCTCCGACGCGATCGAGGAATTCCTCACCCTCCAGGAAACTCTGGGCGAGACACTCACGGCAGCCGGGGAGATAAACAGCGAGTTCGCAACCGCACGGTCCGACCTCGAGGCCATGCTCTACGGCGTGTGGCTGGCGGACGAACTGGACCGCTTTCGCGATGCCCCGCTCCCCGACGGATTCGATCGAAAGGCGATCTTTTCGGCCACCGCGCCAGATATCGAGGACCCAGAGGACGCAGCCCTCCCGGTCCCACCTGAAACCGTCGCGGGGTGGACGCGTCACGTCGAACGATTCGAGACGTTACGGGACAAATCGGACCGCCGACGAGAGGCAGTCGCCGAGGCAGCCGACGACCTCAGGCGCCACATCGAGCAAAACGTCAACCTCTATGCCGGCCGGGAGGGCCACGACCAATCCGTGCCACTCCATCCACGATTCGCCGACAAACCCCTGCCACTTGCGACGGCTGTCTGGGGGATCGTCCACGAGCTGACACCCCTCAAGCACTCCCACCAGGAGGTCCACGCAGGCTTCGAAGATGTCGTCAAAGACGTGGGGACGGCACTGTCCGACTCATCGACAGAGACGGAGGACACTGACTGTCCACCGCCAGAGTTCAGATGCTCACAAGCCCAAATTACGATCGTCATCGGGTACGGTGGCTGGTACAACGGATTTGGACACGCGTGGATGAGACATACGGCCAAGAAACACTTTTACACGTTTACGGGGCCAGATTGTGAAGGAATCGAACACGACATTCTTCCCCCACAGATCCACTCGGAATCATGGGGTTGGTACGGGGATACCGACTTCAGAGACGACAGCGACAACAAGATACAGTGTGAAGTCCCTGCATGGGCGACGGACGACTGTTCTTCGGGGAAACTGGAACAGCCGACCACGTACGAGCAGTTCGTGGGTAACGTAGAGTATGACCTCGAGAACAAAGACAGAAACTGGCGGTTGCGGTATAACTGTCTTGATTGGGCGCTCCGGGCGGTAGAATATGCTGATGGTGACAAGTCCGATGAACTGGAGGAAAAAGCAAAAAGCGCCTGGTATACGAACTACAGCGTGCCCGATCAAATGTGTGAATTCGACTATGTATATCCCCAGCACTACGTCGACCGGAGTTGAAATGATGGGGCAAAGGAGAATGGAGTGCTGTAGAAAACCTCGATCCGTGATGGCCACCCCACAGGTGACGCGAGAGACTCAAAACCCCGGGTGTTCATAGAACTTCCTGTCCGTGTTCGTCCACGCAGACATCTCGTTCGACCGGGAAATCTCCGCGGAAGTCGTCGAACTCGAAACCGCGACGCTCGGTTCGGTTCGAGCGGTCCACGAGGGAGAACACGAGTTCGTCCGGACTCCGATCATCGAATCCGGTGGAAGGACCACGGTCCGGTTGACATTCCGGACTCGGGATGTCGTCGAGGAGTTCTCTCGGGGAAGCCACGACGTCGCCGTGACCGGCGTGTTCGGTGACCTCTCGTTCGCCAGTAATAGAGAATTAACCATCGTCTAGATCGGGAGGGAGTCGCCTCGTCGGGGAGCCCTACCACCGCTGGGGCGAAGGTATTTAAAGTAATCTTATGAATAGGAGCCATGCAACGCCGAGCATTCATCGGTGGCATCGCAACAGGCGGGGCCGGATTTCTTGCTGGCTGTCTCTCCGCAGACCGGGACGGAGGTGAGGTCAGGGGCGAGTACACGGTTGATCCAGCGACGACCGAATTCGACTACGACTGTCAGGAGGCAGAGCTCTTCGAAGACACGTTCAGGCTCTCGGGGAAACTGACCTCTCGTGTCGTCGGCCACTCGAGTGTCGAGTGGCACATCGATATGGACGCAGACAGGAGACTCAACGTCAACATCTACAGTACTGAGCCTCGCTCGAGAACCAAGGGTGGATTCCCAGCTATCGAGATCGTCGACCCGGACGGCGAGGTCGTCCTCGAGGGCCGGGATTCGTCGAACCTTTACGATATCACGACGGAAACCGGTGGTCGATACGTGGTACGGGCTCTCAGTAGAAATTTGACGAAGGGTGGAAACAGGTGGCGGCTCGAAGTTTCTTGGTACCAGAGTGCTGGCTGCGAGTGACCCGATGCTCGATTGGGTTGTGTTGCCTGCTTGTCCCCGCCATCGCTCAGTTCGCCGCTGTTCCCGTCCTCGGAACCGACACCTGTCGGCAAGGGATCGCTGCACCCACGGTCGGCGAGTCTGCCGACGGCGGGGTAAGAGTTTCACAAAAGTTGGATGAGAAACCCGAACGACCTGTGACCTCCGACATCAACCCAGACAGCAGAGCTTTCCGTGTCTACTGGTCGCTTATGAGTTTCTGTGTAATAGAGCGTGTCAACATAGGTGTGGCGACAACTATTTCGATTCCTTCACCGGCGATGGACTTGCCGAAGAGCGTCAGCAGTGGCTCTCCCGGAGATGCGGATGTATCTTTGAGCTGTCGCCAGGTCGCTCCACCCCATCAGCGCTTGGAGCGGAACGGGTGCGACTCCTTGATAGGCGTGGTAGCTGGCAGCAGTCGCCCGGAGACAATGGGGATACACTCGCCCATCAATGTCTGCGGTCTCGGCAGCCTCGTTCACTCGTCTGTTGACCGCAGTTCGTGACCGTGGAAATGCTTTGTACTGTTCGGTGAACCGTTCCGGACACAGTTCCAGCTGGAGCGACAGGTCAACGGGAACCGACCGGGCAGAGGCGACCGTCTTCGGCCTGCTCAATCTCGTCAAGGTCAACGGACATCCGGCCAGTCCCCCGCTGATTGACGATACACCTGTCGCTGGTGGCGTTGTTCCATCAGAAGTCGCCTGTATTACCATGCAGGCACGATCGCTTCGCGCCTGCACCCATTGCAGGCGCAAAAAGAACCACCGGCGACGTAGTCAGTGCAGAGGTGTGCCGATACCGATATGCCCGCTCGTGTTAGGCCCGCGAGGGGCGCAACCGACGGGGATACCCGCTGGCATCGAGACCAGATTCACTTTAGCCCGGCAGTCCGCCCGCTACTGCAGGCAGACCGCCCGGAATGGTCGGTCGCGAGCGACGCGGAGGGCGGCAGCGGCGAGCGGGGCGGGCCGTCACGTACGCACCTGTTCAGCCGGCTACGTCGCTCGGTGGGCCTTCCACTGTCCTGGCGGACTCAGAAAGGGCGAGGCCGACTCGGCCGTCCCCCGACCCCGCAAGCACCGCAGGGACGAGGCGCGTAGCGGCGTCCTCGTGAGCGAAGCGAACGAGGGCCAGCGAGACTCCGTCTCGCGCGGTCGCGGGACGTCGAGCGGCCGAGGGCTTTCGAGCGTCCTCTCCCACCAAATCAGACTAGAAATCAGTCAGCTGTGGCCGGCCACCAAGTCCTCGATGAACCGAAACCCGTTCATGAACGTCACCGAGTCACCGTACCCCTCACTCGCGAGCACGGTTTCGGCCCCTTCACCGGCCGCGATATCGGTCGTGTAGATGTACACCTCGGTCGCCGTCCCCGCGCTGAGATGCTGGGCAGCGAGGGCGGCGAGGGCGGCGTCTGCACGCTCGACCTCGTCGGCAGGGCGGTCGTCGGCGTTCGCGATGTACCGCTGGACGCCGTCCATCACCCGCGAGACGACAGGCTCGGAGAACTCGAGCGGCCCCGCGACCGTCGCCCAGCCCTCGTCGATCGCGGCGTCAATCGGCACTTCTTCGACATCGGGGTCGTCGACGGTCAATTCTTCGTAGATCCGTTCGGGCAGAACGAGAGTGATGTCGTTCCGGCGGGTGAACCGCCGAACAGCTTGGTAGCGACTGTTCGAGGGCTGCCCCATCGCGACGAACAGGCTGGTGTCAGCGATGTGTAGCTGGCTCACGCGTCGTTGGCCGCATCGCCGTCGTCGATATCCAGCTCGTCGAGCGACGCGCCCGATGCCTCGATGTCGTGATACTCGTGGACGACGGGCCTGAGCGCCTGTAGAATCATCTCTGCGGCCAGCGGCGAGATGTCGAGATCATCCGCCATCAGCCGGTGGGTCACCTCGCCGCGCTCGCGGGCGACCGCATAGGTCAGCGCCGTCGCGAGGCCGGCGACACCGTGGCGGTCGATGTAGGTGTCGATGTCGGCGTTCGTCTCGCGACGGCCGACTGCGTCGATGAGCGCCGGCGTGATCGTGTACTCGCGGTCGCCCGCGGCCGTCGTCACGGTCAGGTCGATCTGGCGGACGGCGTACCGACGGGGCTGCTCGTCCTGCGTGACGTCGACGACGCCGGCGTCGACGAGCCGGTTGACGTAGCTGTAGGCCGTCCCCTGGGCGAACTCGAGGTCATCCATCACGTCTTGGACTGTCGCTTCACCCTCGCGGGCAAGATACGCGTACAGCTGGGCGAGCTGTGGCTCTCCGAGGAGATCCGCGACTGAGAGGAAGTCGCGAACAATGTCGCCGTCGGCCCGGTTTGAAGTGCGTGACACGGGTTGTTCTTGATTACAGTTTACAGGGAAACAGTAAAGAGTGTTTGGGTCACTCCGCCGGCGCCGCGACAAGGTGCTCCTCGAGGTCGCGCGTTCAGTAGGTACGGTCCACACGACCCATAGTCCCGCTGTGTGACTTACGATTGCTAGAACTGTTCTTTGGGACCGGCTGATTTCTCGTCAACCTGCTCGTACATCTCATCCGGGAACGGGAGACTCCCCCAGATCGAGTTGGGACACTGATTCTGGCCGATGCAATAGCGCTGTAAATCGTCATCAGGTGTCTCCTCTGGTAGGTATCTCTCGACTGTTCTCAGCACCTGCTAGGACCACAGTGTCTCTATGCGTTGCTCTATTGCCGTGAGGACGGTTGAGTATACTTCGAGTGGATGGAGCGACGGGAATTCGAAGTCGGTAATTTCGATGGCAGACGGTGGCTTGTGGAAGTGTAACCGGGTGTTGTGCGTGTTCGGGTGCCGGTCCCAGCGACACTCCCAGCGTTCCCGTCCTCGTGCTCTTCGACGTAGTGGACTGAGAAATCGCCAGTCGTGAACCATCGGGTGTCGAGACGGGCTGCTGTCACTGAGTCCGGGTATCGTCCAGCGTCAAGCAGTCCACGAAGTAGTCGAGGTTCGTATGAATCCGGGTCGAACGTAGTCTCGGTGATGAGCGAATCCGACGAAAGGTGTCGCTCCAGCAGGCGCAGTGTCTGTCGATCCGGTGGGCCCGTCGAGTGTGGAGTCGAATCCGCCGGTGGCTGACTCATTTACGCTGGAATCAGATGCCCGTCATTCTGGGAGAGCTGGCGAGCAAGTTCGTACAGCCGGATATCTCGAATCACGCCCTGCCACTCACTGACTGCGGTCATCCGCTCGTGGATGGTTTCGTGACTATCGTGATCAAACACGTTGACAGCCGTTGGGTCTCTCGTCTCGAACTGCGCTTCATATTCCGTTCGCTGGGATTCAAGCGCCTCCACGCGATCGATGATCTCTTCGATAGAGAGTTCGGTTGCGATTCGACTGGCGTCCTGCCATTCGAGATACCCTTCGTTTCGTTCGTATGTTACTGGGCGGCTGTCTCTATCGGCTCGAGCGATGCCCATCTCCACCAAGCGGTCGAGATGCTTTTTGGCGGCATTCGGAGAGCAGTCCGCAAGCTCAGCGATCTCGGTGTAGGCAGTCGGAGAGGTAACGCCGAGGACGACGTCGTAGACACGACCAAACGTGTCTGTTCCCGTCTGCCACTGTCGCTGAGTATCGTCGGACGTGGGAACCGGATCGAACTCAGTCATACCTATCTGTAAGCGGCTACTCTCAATATATCTTGTGATCCTTCAAATATATGAAGGTGGGTGCTGTGTTAGGTCACTGGAAAGGCAGATTCGGTCTTGTTCAACGTAGTATTGCGGTTGCCTTTCCGACCTGCCAAACGTGTTCACCCCGCTCCAGATCACACTCCTCGGCGAGATAATCGACAGACTCTGTGAGCGTCATGGTTGAGTAACTCCTCTCTCAGCGTATGAAGTTGATGTCCCTAAAATCGGCTCACACCGGAACCAGCCCTGACCGAATCTCGAGGTCAACACGTCGGAGATGCTTGCAGCCATTGTCTGGCTGCCGATGTTCGAAGTCCGGACAGGTACACGTCTCCATCTCGATATCAATCTCGTACACATTCTCGCTCTCGCTGCGCACCTGGTAGTGAGGGCCCACGGAGACGAAAGACACCTTCATGTTTTCGGTGAGTGCACGACGTGTTCGCGGGTGGTTGATCGAGTATCCACCACCTTCGAGTGGCGTCGGGTGGTGATGGCGTTTCGCACTGTTCGACAAACTCATCACGTTGATTCCGTTCCTGGCCACAGTTCCGGCAGCGCCAGTAGCGTGTCCGGTACTCGTAGCTGTCGGTGAGATCAATCTCGTATGGTGTCGGCTCGTTCCAAGGCAGCCATTCATCGACTGCAACGAGTTCGTGCCCGTTCAGCCGGGCGACATCACCTGTGTACCATTGCGTTCGGTCACGTGTTCCGTTGTAGTCGTGGTCCTGCTGCTCCTGGCTGATCGGTTGATCAATACTCATGAATCATCTCGAGGCACACATATTCGCACCTCACCCGATAGGCGCGAAAAAACCAACCTAGAGGTTGCTAGCGGGATTACAAGACGTTTCTGTCAAAGATGGAGAACACTGACTGTTGAGTTTGCACTCGTGAATTCGACATCCAATATGGATGGAATAGCCTTCTATCGAGAGATATTCTTAAGCAGATCGATGAGTGATATTGTAGTAGGAAACCGAGATGAGTAGGACCAACGATCCACGGCCTCCGCTTCCGGAGTGGATCTTGGATGCATACGACTATCTATGCGCTCATAGTCTGCACTCCGACGAAAATGGAGCCATCGAGTCGATCAACCGGGAGCAAGCACTTGAGGCCCTCCGCGGTTCGGATGACCTGTCCCTCGAACCCGAAGACGCAACCCACGCACTCACTCGATTACTCGAACGTGGGTACTTCTATGAAGTTGACGGTGAACTCCGCGTAACGATGCCGGAGGAAGAACCGTAGCCTGACTCCTCGTTAGCTCACAGTAGATGGTAGTACGGTTTCTTTATTTGGGATACTCCTAGAACAGAATCGGATGATTCGGTAAATACAGATGCGAACTTACTGCGAGAGTAGTCTCTTATAGATTGTAGCTTTTCTGCTGTTCCTCCTCAAGTCGTTGACAGCCAATAACTAATGAATCGGGAATGCTGGACGCTTCCGCATGAAGTGCTTCGAAAACAACAGCGACTTCATCGAACTTTGGACCGCGAAAGGCAATCCACGGTTCTGTCTTCCAGGTAATGAACCCCGAATCCGCTAACATCGGCAGGTGGACGTGGTGTAAATCCAGACGAAGCACTTCGGAGTCGAGGGGAACGTTGGGCATAATTGCACTCTCAGGTAATGGAACTGATTGATCTGGTTCAGCGTCTAAAAGAGAAACGATCAGTTGCCGACGCGGCTCGGACGAGAGAACGTTGAAGACGGTATTCCAATTCTCGATAATTTGTTTACCATTTTCGTGATGTGTTCTCCCCATGGTAATAGGTAGCACGTTCTCCTTCTTATGTCTGATGTATGTTATAAAATGGGATACAGATTCATTAGCGATATCTCGTCGGTCCACACACTCACATATACATAGTCTCTACCGCATAGCATGCACTTCACCTATACTTGGCAGTGTTTTCAACTCCTATTCTGAATAAAGAAATCGTATTGCTAACTACTATTAAAAATCGACGTACTGTGACTCCCACTCTCGCCGCTCCTGCAGTTGCTTGAGACCCTTGTCAGTAATATCGTAGTAGTTAGTACGGCGATCCAGTTGCCCTTTCTCGACTAAGTCTTTGTTGACGATTGTGTCGAGGTTGGGGTAGAGCTGCCCATGATTTATTTCTGACTCGTAATATGTTTCTATTTCTTCTTTCACGTCCTGGCCTGAAGGCTGTTCAGTGCCTGCAATTGTATGCAGGAGGTCTCGCTGGAAGCCAGTCAGATCATCCATAGGCCCTCTGTACTGTATTGGCTATTTGTTATCCTCCTTGTACATTCATTTGACGAGTCATATAGTGTCGATATACACCACAAATATAATTACTAGGATTCTCTGTTTTGTGGTTTCTAATTTACTAAGATAATATAAATATGCCTACAAGAATGATTATACTGCATTATTCGTGATGTCAGGCATGGGCCAAGATACAATAGTTGAAAAGCAGACTGGTATTGATCAGCTTTCGAATCTTGTAACGATTGTTAGACACGATGGCTCCCTCAAATCTCGAATTCTCGACTTCCGGCGAGTTCGAAATGGTTGCAGACATCCCGTAGAACAGGCTGTCATCGTTTCTGGTGGGGAGGTAGAGACTCATGTGCGAATATTCGACCTGTTGACTGGAATGGCGTTCTGGCACCGGAGACCACGAGTATGCCGATCATACGCATCGATATGGTGTTCTTGAACGGCAAATTTGCAAGAACAGAATACAGTGGATCTGATCTACAAATTTTCAGGCCTGCATTTGAAGGAGCAGGTCTAACTAATGGATGAGTGGACTTTTTCGATTACTCGTAGTAGTCATGGCGCTCAGTAACTTCCCCGAACGCTACATTCGGGCTGGCGTTTTTGATCTCAATCGTCACTCTCTCATGGACTTCGGTATCTGGGACGATGACAACATATCCTCGTTCGATACGGGCGATACCGTCTCCCTGTTCACCGATACTTTCTATTTCGACGGTACGCTTCTCACCTATTTCGACAGGTGATTCAGATTCTGTGGGACCCTGAGTTTGCTCTATTGTATTTGAGGCTTCTTCCTGATCTTCTGGCGGAGAAGCCTCTGTTCGAAGTACTGCTATACGATACTTCTCATTTGGTTCCAACTGGCCTTTCGTCACGTCCTGGGCAGGTACTTCGATAACATAGCTTCCATCCGCTTCTTTTTCTAACTGTGCCGTGAAAAGGCAGAGCAAGTTTTTCGGGATTTCCATAAGAAAATCTCTTTTCTGGAAAGTGGGTCACTGGTATCTTGGTTCTACCGGCGGAGATACGACCAGTGGACCAATCCTTTACTGATCTATTACCAGCAGTCATTCGAATCTTCGGTCTTGGGTCTTTGTTCGGCCGCTTTTCCCACTCGTCATTGGTTGCTTTCGGTAGCAAATGTGTGGTTTCAGAATTTCTCTGGGCTATATAAGGGGCATGGATTATGGCATCAGAGGTCGTCGGATTAATTCTACAGAGATACAGCGAGAGTGCCTCGGGGTCGTCCGAAACAGCGTAGCCGTTTCGTGATGACGAAAGACTGTAGGTCTCTCGAACCACTGACCCCGAGATTCTTCACGATAACTCGGTAACCCGTACGTCGGACTGGGTAACGAAAGCACGATACTCTCCAATCGAAAATCGAATTTCAAGATCGCTACTCTCGGTCACCGAATTCACGAGTTGCTCGAGCGCTTCGACATCAATCACTCGCTGCAGTTGATACTCGTCCGGATTGAGCCCTTCCGTTTCGAATGCGTCGAGAATCGCAAAAAGGAGCCTCTCGCTACTCATGACTGACCACCTCGTCGACGGTGTCGATGAGTTCCTCAGCGGTTGCACTGATCCGCTCGAGTCGATCGAAAATTGCCACTGGTTCGTCACTCTCCCACGCAGCGAGGTAGAATGCCGACCCACTCGTATCGAGTCCGAAGTACCGCCCCACGATGTACGCGACTGATTCGGCCTCGAGTTCGCGTTTCGAGCGTTCGGTTTCATCATTGATATCGCTGTGTAAGAGTGCATGGGCGTATTCGTGGACGAGCGTCACTGCGAGGGCAGCGCTGTTTTCACGCTCACGAACTTCGACCAGGGGTCGTTCTCCAGAAGACGTGGGTCGGTACTGGCAGACACCGTTGGCGTCGCCGTGGGACCACTCCCATTCAGGGACGACGTCCACGTCTACCTCGAGTCGGCCACCAGCCTCGAGAAGCGCTGGGAGAAGGTCCCCAGCGTCGCCAGTCGCCGCTGTCTCGAGTTCCGGAAGCGGCTCACCGTCAGTTTGCGAGACGTCGAATACGGGTGCTGGCCGAAATCCGACAAGTCCCTTCGACCATGCATCGGGTTCCGTTTCGGTGTAGTCGCAATCGCTTCGATCGTGGTAGTTCGGCGAGTTCTCACACTCTGGACACTGTTTCGTGATGATCGGCGCCCAGATCCAGATCACCGACTCGCCCTCCTAGACGTGCCGGTCGAACTCCTCTTGCCACGTTCGATAGCCGGCGACTCGAGTCGCATGTGGACACTGCCTGGTGATCAGCAGCGTATTTCGATGTGAATAGTCGTGAAAGCGGCTCTGGGTGTCGAGCCATCGCTGGAACTCCTCGCTCGCGACTGCGTCAGTGACGTCCTCGAAGAGATTTTCGACCCATGCTTCGATCGTACTCTGCATCTCGTCATGTCTGGTGTCCGAATCGCTGAAGGACACCTGCTGGTAGTAGCTCGTAGCCATTGTTCTCGACGACGGGCGCTTACGTATGAAACGCCCCTCGCCGCTCTGGGGGTGAAAAAACGGATACAGGTTACGGCGCAAGTGAACTGCCTCGAGTCCACGTATTTTGAGTCATTGAAGGATCTTGATGTCACAAGAGATATTGGTCTTCCCAAACTCTCTCGGTAGACGTTTCCTGTTTGTGCATCTAGTTTCCACTGATGTAGATCGACGGCACCGTTTCATTTCTTAGCCCAAACTAACTTAGCTGGGACTAAGATAGGTGAAACAATTTTACTTCCTCCCCGCATGAGTTGATAGACTCTGTACAAGTCCATCCTGCAATCTGGGGCCTGGGAACAGAATTAAGTAATGCGAGATAGAAGTATTACTTATGTCAAGTAATACTTCGTCTAATGGTGAGGAGCGTGTCGTTTCCGTCACGGAAAAGGGCCAGGCGACGATCCCCAAACAACTCCGGGAGAAACACGGGATTCCTGCGCCAGGACGAGTCAAATTTGTCGAGAATGAGGATGGAGAAATCGTTGTCCGTCCAGTCGGCTCAATGCGGGAATTCCGCGGTCTTGAGCGCGATGGCGACGACGAACGTCCCGCGACTGCAGTACTTCGTGAAGAACGTGAGCGTGACAAGCAACGGGATGATGATGTTGTAGAGCGTTTCTCCCGTGACACGGAGGATCAATGACGGACACGATTGTTTTTGATACAGAACCACTCATTGCGTATTTAGATGATGAGCCGGGAAGTGATGTCGTAGAAGAGTGGATTGATCGAGTTGCGTCTGGAGAGAGTAAGGGATACATCAGTCCTGTAACGAAAACTCAGGTACTATATGTCGGCTCTCGGGTCGGGTTCCGACCTGAAGCTGTCCGGGCAAGTCTCGAGCGGCTCGAAGAGTTGGGTGTTACAGTGTCTGATCCTCGAGAGTGTTGGGACGGTGCAGCTATGCGTAAGGATGCGTATCCAATGGCTCTCGGTGATGCATATGCGCTTGCGACGGCAGACGCTGTCAATGGCACACTTCTCGTCGGAGCCGACGATGATTTCGATAATGTCGAAGAGGACGTTGTGAGGTTCCGAGAAGAGCCAGCGTGATATCCGTTCGTTACCTTGGGTGTCGGATACCCCAATCATTTGACCAGAACGCTGCCAGTTATCGTGGTGTCCAAGCGTTCCAAGTTTCACTCGTGATCCCTCACTTGATCCCGATACTCCCGCATTCACCGCGTACAGGTTGCCACCGTTGCTGATAACGAAGACAGTTCCACCAACTACTGTCGGTGAGGAAAACACTATCGAACCACCGGTCTGAAAAGCCCATTCTTCGTCGCCGGATTGTGCGTCAACCGTTTACAGATTGGCATCGTTGCTTCCGACGAAGACTGTGCTATCGACTACTGTCGGTGATGATCCGACCTTTGCCCCAGTTTTGAAAGCCCAATTTTGGCTGCCATCGTGCGTTAGGGTGCGTAGGGGATTGCCTGATTCATCCTGACCCTAAAGGTCTGGCATTCACCTCGAACTCTGTAACTGGAGTCTGAAGCAACTAAAGAACTCTGTGTGAGCGTCGAGATCAGACTCGTGGGCGGTGACAAACAGCGGATAGCCACCGTGGGTCCAGATATAGTCTGAACCGATGGCAGTGAATGCGTAGTCCATGCCTACAAACTGCGGGAAGATGTGCACTTCTGAGATTGACAACACCGAAATGTCTGCTGATGCCGTCAGGAACACGAAACATTTTTGTTTCCATCAGAATTAACCAACGAAAAAGTTTCATAATATAGTCTGTTGGTTAAAGAACCCGTATGAGAATTTGATGTCAAGTATAGTTTAAAGAAAGGGGGCCTGTATTGACTGTTCACTACATAGTGAATGGGCTTTGGCTGATTCTATGGCACGCTCTGAAAGAGCTACGCAGTTGATCTGAGGCAAGTCTCACCGTGATCGCTGAAGTATCAGTATCGCTAACACGACCGAGAGTACAACGGTAATGACACCAAACCCCGGTGTGCTCAGGTCCGACACCGAATCGCTATTGTCGGCGTCTTCGGACCGATTCTCAGAGGATGTGCCGCGGTCGGATCCATCGTCTGCAGTCGACCCATCGGCTAACGAGTCGGTATCGGAACCACCTCCGTCACTGTCGCTATCTTCCGGCGCCGTCTCAACCTCTTCGGCGACCGTAACCCTGTGCACTACCAGCCCCCGTACTGTGACAGTATACTCGCCCGTTTCCTCGAACGTCTCCGTTACTGTAATCTGACCGGTACCATCCGGGTTCATTTCTGTCTCGATCTGTTCGGTCTGTTCACCAACACCTGCCTCTATACTGAACGGGAGGGAATCTATATGGTCCTCTTTCCACCGCACATTGACGTCGAATTCGGCTTCGGTCCCGACCTCGACCGTTTCAGGTGCCTCAACAGATTCTATGAGGATGGAACAGTAATCCCGCAATTCAGGACCACAACGGGCGACCACCGGCTGATCGAGCCGAGACTTGTCTTGGACCACGAGCGTGTGAGTCGTCTCAGTCGAGCCGTCAAGCACGTCTCGCTCATCGGAGATCACGGCTCGGAGTTCATACTCCCCGGGATCCTCGGGTGTCGTGATGTCGAATCCCTCACTGACACTGGACGATGAAATCGTTGTTACCTTTTGACCAACCAGTTCTCCGTCGAGGTATAGTTTCATTTCTACAGGAAGACTCAGTCCATAGGGATCTGTGATCGCCGCCGGAACGTGTACTGTCGTCGAGGTACCAGTACTCACTGGCGTCTCAATGTTCGTCCCACCTTTGAGCGAGGATTCAACCGAAATACCGCCGTACTGCGGCGACAGATCGGCCGTGACTTTTTCAACGATATACACGACATCTTCCTGGGATTGTACGCCACCCATCTGAATCTGATAGCGATGGTTCCCAGCCTCGAGACCATCGGGAAGACCGTGTGAGAGCGTCACAGGCCTGGTTTCGCCAGAGGCAACGGTCACCCTTGTCGAATCGACAACTTCACCCCGGAACAGCAATTCGACTGTCTCGGAGCCACCAACCCCTCCGTCATTGCCGACGGCAACGTCGACGGTTAAGTTCTGTCCGGGGACCGCAGCGATGTCTCCCCACGAGTCGCTCCCTGAGTAGTCAAAGGTGCCCGTTCCTTCTTCGACGGACTGGATGCTGTACTTGGGCGCGACGGCAGGAAGCAATGTTTGTGCAGCCTCAAGTCGCTCTCCATCGACGGTGACGTACAGCGTCACTGTCTTGTCGACGGGGTCCTCGATCGTCCGAGTCACAGTCGGCCCGGTTGCGTCGATTTCGCCATCGCTGTCGAAGTCCCACTCGTAGGACTCGACCTCACCGTTGTACCACGTTCGGCCGATCGCTTCGATAGCGTCGGGCGTCCGCGCGTCGAAGGTGACTTCCGAACCCCGCTCGACAAGGAACGGGTCGTAGGTGAACCCCGGTGACGAGGCACCACCGTCTTGCATCCGCGCCTTCTGCTCGTCGAGTTGGGCGTAGAAGTCCTCGATGATCGTCGAGTACTCTTCGTCAACAACCGATTCAAGCTCGCGAGGGTGGTTATTGGTGTACAGCACGTCATACCCCTCACGGCCGTACTCGTGGAGTACGTACTCGGTGAACAGCGCTAATTCGTCGTACTCGTCGCCGTCTGCGTTTTCGTCGGTGAAGTAGATTGCATCCCGATCGAACGATGCTCTCTTGGCGATTTTTTCAGGTGGTGTCGTTATGTGCTGGGCGGTTCCCTCTACGACGACTTCCGGTGTAATCGCTCCCGGAGCGAGGCTGAACGCGTCGTCTTGGAACCGGTGTGTCAGCTCATGGAAAAACACCGTTCTATCTGCAGATGTCAGGACGATTCTTGACCCGACTCCCTTGTAACAACCCGCTCGTTGGACCCCGTCACACTCGACGGTGTTGCTCGCGACGACTTCGACAGCAACTCGTCCCTCAACCGGCGCGACGCCGAAGCGCTGGAACAGTAGTTTATAATACTCGTCGGCGTAGGATGCAATATCCTCCGCCTCGGCACGTTCGTTTTCTTCATAGGTTATCTCGAAATAATCCGTACGGATCACGTCTGATTGAGCAGTTGTTGTACTCCCCGCAAGCGATCCACTATCAGTCATGGGAACCGCTACGCTGGATTCGTGGGAAACTGAATCTCCCACAGCAGTCACGCCGGTGGTCCCAACTACTGTCCCGGCCACAAGCAAAAGTAACAAAAATGCACGTATGTGACGAGTATACTTCATGATTAGAAAGAACCAAGCCCATAGAAAATCCTATCGTTTCTGCTAACTATCATCCTTCTCTAAGAGAGTTCCATAGGCTGAGCAGTGCGAGTGCTTTGGAGTTAAACACGGAAGATATTCACTAGACTGTGACAATTGTAACCGCATTTCTGCATTACTCGATCCACCAGATAGTATAGAATAGAACCCTCTCTTCAGTATTCGCCGGGTGGAGTTCACTTACTCCCTCGCATTTCTTATATCTTTCAGTGATATGTGGCTCACCCATATTATCGGAATCCCTTCACCAGAAGAACTCCTCACCGAAACGCTCATTCACGGAACTGGTTTCTATCTCGGTTTCACTTTCATCGCCTTGTTCAACATATCAACTGAAACCACAAACTGAACAACTCGTGAATCTACGCAACAGACAGTTCATCAGAGGTTCGGTGAACAAAGTCCTTGTGAATAATTCTATGAGGCCCTCGTCACCTGAATAGTACTGGAGCAGAAATGTTAGAATATCTGATGGGATTATACTTCTGTGGTCTCACAAAGTAACTATGTCGAACGATCGGGTTATCGACCTGCTCAAGCAGGCGTATCACGACGAAATGGAAACGGTGATGAACTATCTGGCGCTCTCGACCGTTCTCGATGGTATTCACGCGGAAGAGATCAAAGAAAGCCTCTGACAGGACGTTCAGGAGGAACTTGGTCACGCCGAACAGTTCGGCAAGCGGCTCAAGCAACTGGATTCCAGTCCACCGGGCTCTGAAGCGTTCGTCCCACGTCAGGAGACACTCCAGCTGCCAGCGAATACCACAGATATTGCCTCGGTTATTAACGGTGTCCTCGATGCCGAATAGGATGCGATCGACACGTATCGTGAATTGATCGACGCGGCCGAAGCCGCAAATGACCCCGTCAGCGAGGATCTCGCGGTGACGCTACTCGCTGATGAAGAATCGCACCGTGCAGAGTTCTGCAGCTTCAAGAAGGAATACAGAGGTAACTGACCGAGTTTCGCCGAAACATTTTGTGAAACGTCGTTTTGTGGTCGAATTGGTGGTGAATCGCTATACTGCGATTGATTTCGCTGTCTAGCCAAGCGCCTGGGGGATCACACCGAGAAACTGGCGTCGAATTCGCGACCGAATCCCCCAAAGATCGACCGGACGAATTTTGACCGGTCGCTTACCGGCGGTCTCAGAATCAGGCTGACTCCTCTGCGTACACCAACCACTCACCATCGTGTTGCCGAAGTTCGACCTCGTACTGAGCGGAGACGTCGTCTTCGACACGCTCTCGTCCATAATGAACGAAAACGGAACCGTCTGTAGGGTTTCGGACCTCGTGTATGCGGGTGAATTCCCACTCGTAGTAGGGATCGTTGGCACGCATTCCGGAGTCGGGGTGAAGCAATTTCTCCTTCTCTTCAGCTGTTTCATACTCTACCCACGACTGGACCAACGGTTTGACGTCCGACTTGCTGATCGACTTCTCGGCATCCTCACCGTTGCCATCGGTGTCATCACCGTTGCCCCCACCGTTGCTACCATCATCATTACCATTTCCCCCACCGTCATCACCGAGACAGCCAGCAGTCCCGACAACTGCTGTGGAAACGACACTGAGATATTCTCGTCGCGACCAATCAGTAATCTTATCTTTCATGAATACTGCTAAGAGCGGGTGGTGATAAATGTTCGGGCCCTTCCGATTCGACTTGATCCTAGCGATGAGTGTGTGTGGCAGACCGTGAGATTTCTTGAAAATGGACTCATTACACAACTATTCTCTGACGACACATTCAGTGCTTCTGAGCGGACGTATGAAGAAAATACAGTGAGTGTACCTAAATGCCAGACATCTCGCGCATTACTGGCTGATCAGGGACACATTGGGACACATCAATTCAAGATACGGTCGAATCCAGATCGTTACTATTCTCGTAGATTGTTGAGTTTAGCGTTGACGAATTTCAAACCTTTCATCTATTCCCTATCAATGACTATCATGTAGCCTATTTTCTGGCCGTTCCGGGTTATCGCTACCTCTTCCGGATTCGGTAAGGAATGCTCGAAATTGACCGTACGTGTTTCACCAACCGAGACATCGACAGCCACACTCTCCAGGATGGATTCGTCTACCCGGAGGCACAGTTCGACCTCAGTCGAACTGTCGCCGATGTTCGTGACCGTAACCGTCGCCTCGAATTTACTGCTTTTAGGATGTCCGTTTTCAGGAACCGGAGTGGTTTCCAAGGGCGGCGAAGTAGTTACTTTGAGGTAACCAAATCACCAACATATTGGTTAGCTAGTAATTATTCATATCGAGCCATCACAAGATGGTATGCGCGGAAGTCGATTTGTCGTCTTCGTACCGAGGCATCAGCGACGGTCAACCAGTGAATCAAATCGTGTAACAAGACGCCAGAGAGGTGAACTCCCGTGCCACTGATTATGTCAGGGTGTGAATCGATGGCTCCCGAGAAGGAGGTGATCGAAACGGCATTGCCGTTACAGAGCGTGACCAATGGTGAACCGGCGATCGTCGCCGTCATCGCCGGCACGTTTATTGTTGGTCTCCTCGGCGCCTATATCGGCTACTCGCGCTACCAAAGGAGCAAATTGATCGAGGAGACTGAAACTGCTCCAATAGGATCGGTCACGCAGGGGCGCACCGCGATCAGTGGCACTGTTCGTCCAGTGGAAGAACCGCTCGAATCACCGGTCACTGAGAGTGATTGTGTCCAGTACTCGTTTTCGGTCAAAGATCTCGTCGAGACAGACACTGAGGGAGGCTCGTCGTCCGATTCGGACGTCGTCGATAGTGAGAAGGAGTGGAAACGTATCGAAAAGGGATCCGACGAAACTCCATTTTACGTCGATGATGAGTCTGGGGCCGCTCTGGTGGAACTCGAGGATGGTATCACCTACAATATGTCTTCAGACAACCAGGAGTTGGTCGACGATCGCCACGGCGATGGAATGCACGGCCTCTCCGACGACGACATCCCAAACGATGTAATCAAGCGCCAGTACACCGAGTCGGTGCTTCCTATCGGCGAAGAGGTCTGCGTGCTCGGCGAGTCGAGACGACCATCCGAGGCAGAAGAGGGAGCAGACATCATCATTGGCCGAGATCCTGAATCCGACCTGTTTATTGTGGCTGATAAAACGAAGACCGAACTCGCTGATTCCATGTCCATCACCGGCCCGCTCATCGCCCTCGGGGGACTTGCTGTAAGCGGTGTGATGCTCATCATCCTCGTCAACGACTTCGTTCTGGTGTGACTTCTCCCACGACCGAAATCGTGGCCGTTCTCCTCTAATTTTTGAAAAATGAGTATGTTCAATAGAAAATTTCCGTATTCCCTCTCGAGTCACTTCACTGTTGAATGATGAAGCGAGGGTCCGATACTATCATCATGAGATGGTCGCTGAGCGTACTATCCGATCTCCTTCTACTCAGTCGATAAATTGATATCTCTCCTGCAAACTAATAAGATATCGTATGCGTATGGGGCCAATTGAGGAATTCCACATTAGGGTGCTATACCTCATCGGAGCTGTGAGTGTACCCATATTGCTACGTAAACCGATACGATATCCTGAAAAACCGGGTAGCAAATGGTTCGCGGTGACGATTGGTGCTGTCAGCCTCTGGTTGGGTTCGGTCGGGCTCTATTACTTCGTCCACAGCCTTTCCGGGTCGTTAGTACTCTACAACCTGGTTATGTTTTCGGTTACGATCTGTTTCGCCGGTTGGATACTGATTGCGGTCGAATTCGCGACGGGAAAGAGCGCTCCGCGGATCATTCTCGGCGCCCTGGCTACGTTCGCACTGGTTCACTTCGTACTGCTCTGGACCAATTTCTTTTGGATGCATGAACTCTTCTTCGAGTCGACTGCGTTTGTCGATGACGGCGGTGGTCTCAACGTACCTCGCGGCCCGCTGTTTTGGGTTCATATCGTAATTGTGTACATCCTCGTGTTCCTCTCGACCGTCCTGTTCGTTGGGGAGTGGGCTAACTCGAGCGGCCTTCGTCGCCGACAAGCGGGGATACTTGCAGTCACTCCACTGTTCGGCGTGGCGGCGAGCCTGCTCTGGTTTGCCGAGGTATTACCGTTTCTGCACGATCCAACGCCGGTTGGAGTCACCATCGGCGTGGTTCTGTTGAGTTGGGCGCTGTATCGAGCCGAGTTCCTCGAAATCGTCCCGGTCGGCAGGAAGACGGCCGTAGAAGAGATGGTCGATGCCACGATTATCCTCGGCGACGAGAATAGAATCCTCGACTGGAACAGCGCTGCCCGTGCCCTCTTCGAGCCAACGGATGCGACAGTTGGAATGCCCGCAGACGCGTTCTTTGAGCCGGTTCCGCCCGAAATGTTGACAGCGTTCACGTCTGCGAGTCAGACTGATACGCAAGTTTCTTTCGAACTCGACGGTCGGGAACGACACTTTTCGGTGTCGACCACGCCCCTGGAGAGCGGTCACGCGGACCCGCTCGGCTCTGTCGTCGTCGTCAGGGATATCACCGACCTCAAGCGCCGCGAGGAACAACTCTTGCAGCAGAACGAGTACCTGGACCAGTTCGCGAGTATCGTTTCGCACGACTTGCAGGGTCCGCTCATGGATATCCGGGGAAGCGCCGAAATGGCAGTTCAGTCCGGTAACGTCTCGCACATCGACCACGTCCTCGATGCGACGGACAGAATCGAGGGCCTGATCGACGACCTGCTCCGACTCGCACGGACTGGACGACAAATAGAGTCGGTCGAGCCTGTCGAGATATCGACAGTTGTGGAGTCGGCCTGGGGTCGCGTGTGGGGTCAGAACGCGGAACTGATCGTCGACACAGACCGCTCGGTACATGCGGATCCAAATCGCTTGCAACAGTTGCTCGAGAATCTGTTCCGGAACGCCGTCGAACACGGTTCGACGGACCGAAACTCGCTGACGTCCGAGGACGCCGTCGAGTATAGTTTTGCCGAAACTCGCGACGGGGAAGGGAGCGTGATCGGATTCGACGACCCTAATGGGACTGATACCGGTATTCGGGATGCTGCCGATTCGAACGGCAGCGTACGTATTACGGTCGGCTTGCAACCGGACGGATTTTTCGTCGAGGACGACGGGTCGGGGATTCCCGAAGCGGCTAGAGAACGGATTTTCGAACGCGGCTATACGACGTCAGAGGACGGAACAGGCCTCGGTCTCGGTATCGTTCGACAGATCGCCGGTGCTCACGGATGGTCGATTCATGTCAGGGAGGGACGAAGTGGTGGCGCACGATTCGAAATTACAGACGTAGACGTCGTTGAGTGAACTACCCACGACCACTCGCTGCCGAAATCACGTGGCGCGATTTCACCGTTCGGTCACTCGATTCGATCGAGCGTAATCGTTACCACCGTTCCCCGCGGATCGTTATCCGTAATGTCGAGGTCGCCGCCAATCCTCTCGAGAACGGTCCTGACGAAGTACAGCCCTGCGCCGGCTGAGGCCTGATTTCCGACCTCGGGGTCGAGGATGGCCTCCTTTCGCTCGTCAGGAATGCCGACGCCGTCGTCGGCAATCGAGACAGATGCAGTGTCGTCAGTCGCTTCGACGGTTACAGCGATCCGTGCGATATCACCGTTTCTGTGTGTGGCTGCGTTCGAGAATACGTGTTCGAACACCGATCCGAGTATCGGCGTTCCTGCGACCGGTATCGGCGTCGAGGGTGTGTCGTTCCACTTGATGGAGAGTTCGACGTCGTTTTCGTGCCTGATACGGTCAAGTTCTGCCTCGACGATCGTACTGAGATCCGTCGGCGTCGGTTCGACGGTCACGTCACCCGTTATGATATCCACCAACTCGGCAGTCGTATCCGAGAGTTCCAGTGCGTGTCGGCTCGCCTTGAGCAACGGTTCGACGATGTCCTGATCGACTGGGTCGTCACTATTCCGGAGCTGGTCAGCGAGACCAACGACGATGCTGAGGTCGTTCCGAAGGTTCGACCGAAGGATCTCGTTTGTAAGTACTAGACGGTGCTTTCGATCCCGAAGCTCGCGGCTGATCTCGGACCGTTCGATCGCATATCGAATCGTTTTGAACAACAGTTCGGCGGTGAGCCGCCCTTTGACGAGGTAATCCTGGGCCCCTCGTTGAATCGCTTCAACCCCCACGTCGGTCCGACCGGTCAGGACGACGATGGGTATAGACGGTACCCGTTGCGTCATCGCTTCGATGGTATCGACACCGCTACTGTCCGGCAGCTCGAGATCCAGAAGCACGAGATCGATCGATGTGCCGGAGATCGTTGCGAGCCCATCGTGGAGCCTGTCCGCGTATTCAATTGATTCGATCTCGACTTTCCCCCCGGGTCGCTCTGTGCCGGCCGGTGCGTACTCGAGGAGCAATCGTTCGACGATCCGCGCGTCGTCTGGATCGTCCTCGATTAGCAGTACGGTCACCGCCGGCGGAGAATTCATGATTCCTCGGTACGGCCATAGGTCACTTTACAATTCTGCCAGTTAGTTGTCACACTTGATTGTCAAGGAGGTTACGTCGTGGTAAGCCGTCCGTTACGAATGTCTCAGCGAGAGATTATGTGGTCGGGAGATACAGTTCGCAGTAAGAGTGAGAATGATAATCGTAGGCGCACCGAGGCATCCCCGGGAGAGTGGTAGATCATGAACAGTCGGCAAAACGAATCTACAAACCGCGTGGAGAACAACCGATCCGCTTCCGGTCCGAGCACTACGTCCGTCGAAGCCACACCTTCCGGCAGTCCTGGATCCGGTCATGAACCTCGCCGTAGATGTATACTGAAGGCTGTCGGTGGTGCCTCACTCGTCGGTATTTCTAGTTCCAGCTCTACAGTTGCCAGCGCCCAAAAGGGGACACAGTCTGGTGATGTGAGCTGGCGGTTCGAGGCCGACGGCTTCGTGGAATCGTCACCGACGATCGTTGACGGAACTGTTTACGTCGGCGACAAGGGGGGTTTCGTATACGCTATCGACGCTACAGACGGAAGCGAACGCTGGTCCTATCGGACAGGGAACCAGATCCGTAGCGACGCCCAGGTCGTCGCCGGAACGGTATACATCGGTAGTACAGACTACCACATCTACGCGCTGGACGCGGAGGACGGTACAGAGCAATGGCGTTTCCGGACCGGTTCCTATGTCAACTCCTCGCCGACGCGCGTGACCGACGCCGTCTATGTCGCCAGCGAAGACGGTACCGTGTACGCCCTCGATGCCGACGATGGGACTGAGCGGTGGCGTTATTCGACTGGAGACAGCATCAGGAACGCACCGACTGTCGTCGACGGCGTCGTTTATATTGGCAGCCGAGATGGAAATGTCTATGCGCTTGAGGCCCAGACAGGCGCCCTCGAGTGGCAGTTCGAGACTGATCTGGGGATCAGTTCTGAAGTGACGGTGGTCGACGGGACCGCGTACGTGGGCAGCGATGACTCGACGCTGTATGCCGTAGATGCAGAGAACGGAACGCGCGAGTGGGCATTCACGGAACCGGTCGCACATGTTATTACCGCGACGACGGTTCACGACGGCGTGGTGTACGTCGGGACGGACGATACGACCTTCGGCATCGCAGATGACCCCACCGACGCAGTGGTGTACGCCGTCGACACCGCTACGGGCGAGAAACTGTGGGAATTCGGCGTCGCAGTGCCGGCCGACACCGACACTGACTGGCAGTTCCACGCCGCGCCCACGGTGGCCGATGGGAGGGTGTACGTCGCGAACATTCAGGGAACGGTCTCAGGGCTCGATGCCGACACAGGGAAGCCAGTCTGGGAATTCGCGTTCGACGACCCGATCTGGAGTTCACCCACGGTCGTCGATGGCGTGCTCTACGTCGGCTGTGACGACGGCTACCTCTACGCTATCGACGTGGATGGGGAAGGATCGAGCGAGGATTCGAGGGTTCGGCTCGGAACGCTCGGCCACCATGACGCGTGGGCCGAGACAGCTGTCGGCTCGATAGACGAAGAAGCCGACGAATCCGAGAGCGCTGCCGAACGGTACCGGACGACGCGAGACATCGCGGTCGAGGAGGTCGCGACGATGGTCCCGGGAGAGACGATCTTTGGCCCGTCCCCGACGGCTGGTGCGACCGGCCTCATCGAGAATCGGTCGGTGGCATTTCCGGGCGGTACTTGGGTCCACAATCGAGATCTCGTTCGTGTCCCGTGGACTGATCAGGGTACGGACACGGCAGTTCTGTTTCCGAGCGATACGCTCGAGACACACGGACTTGCGGGACTCGAGGACGCGATCTCGACATCGGAGTTGGTCTCGTCGGACGGGACGGAGCTGTACGACATCGGATCGGAGTTCTCGGGACCGTCGTTCATCCGACCCGAAGTGTCGTACGTACGAGGAAACGCGAAACTCGAAGAGTACCACGAACTCGAATACCCGTGGCTCGCGCTCTTCGATGAGGGTGGCATCTATCTCCCAGAGGGGAGTTTCGACGTCGCCCCGTACCCTGTAGCTGACGAGTCTTACGAAACAGTACGCGACGTGGGGACTGACGAAACCGTTCTATTCGCAGAATTCGAAGCGCTTTTTGAAACTCCTTTCGATGACATTCTCGACGAAGCGCTCGAGTACGGCAGCGTGGCCGTCCCTGGCGAGTCGATTGTAAGAGACGGGGCCCTTACGTCCTTCGCACGGCGATGGCTCCCCGACGCGACGGTGTTCTTCCCCGGCGACACCCTCGCGGAACAGGGGCTCTCCGAACTCGAGGCGGCTCTCTCCGATGACGAAATCTTTCCCGGGGGAACCTGGTTCCCCGGAGACGCTCTCCTTCGGGATGATGTCGTCGCCGTTCAGGGCGGATCACTGGTGAGTGGAGACGCCACGGCCGCTCCGGAAGCGGAAATCGTGACGCTGCTCGGACACGCCACGACGCTCCTCGAGGACGCCACGTGGGTACGAAAACGGGACCTGTCCGAGTACGAGGAGATCATCTCGGATGGACTCGTCTTCTTTTCCGGTGATACGCTTTTCCCAGGAGATACGTTGTTCCCAGGCGGTACCTGGTTCCCCAGCAATGCGTTATTCCCGGGCGGTACCTGGTTCCCCGGCGACGAGTTGTTCCCAGGAGACGCCCTCGTTCGGGAGGATCTCGAACTTCTCACGACCACGATGCTTGAGGGGGCCCTCAATAAGGGCGTTCCGGAGGCAGAAGCGGCGATTCTCCTCGAAAACAGTCTAGTCGTCGCCCTCGAACCGGGAGACAACGGATTCCTCACCGCAACGGCCGACGCTCACATCAGAGACCGATCGATGGTTCTCTTTAAGGAAGCTCCAGGAACGGGAGATGCCGATGACCAGCTCGCTTCACTCGAGGAGAGCATCGCGGCTTTCCTCGAGGACCCATCCGGAGAACTCAGCGAGAGCGAGGCGGCCCTCCTCGCGGATGGAACCGTCCTATTCCCAGGAAAGACGCTGTTCCCGAGCGACACCTTATTCCCAGGCGATACGCTATTTTCGGGTGACACGCTCTTCTCCAGCAACACGGCGCCACCCCAGGAAGACATCTACCAGCCTCCCCAGGAAGACATCTACCAGCCACCCCAGGAAGACATCTACCAAATCGTCGCGAACGGGGAGCGTTCCCCAGGAACGCCGGGGATGCTCTTCCGGGATCGAACGGCCGTGGTTCTGGGCAACGCGTACCTCGAGGAAACCCACAACGAGCAACAATTCGCGCTGCTCGAAGAGGGCGGGGTGGTACTTCCCGAAGACAGTTGGGAGGCCGTTGACGGCGGGAGTTCGGTCGACTCCTCCGATGACTCGTTCTCGGACGACGGGTCGAACGAAGGCGGAGAGGCGGAGATGGACGACGCTACCGACGCCGACTCGAGCGACGATGGTGACGATGTCGAAACCGGCGATAGGAATGCCTCCGAGAGGACCCCCGATCTGGACGACGAAGTTCCAGGCTTTGGCGCCGGATCCGGGCTCGCAGCCCTCAGTGGGGTAGCCTACGTCTTGAAACGACGGATCGTCGGAGGTGCCGAAAGAGAGAACCCTATGGATCCCCAGAAGAGACAGCGATGACTGATCTCGATACGAACGGGGAGAAAAGCGGATCCGGTCGACTATGCCCGGAGAAAGTCGCGTGCGAATTTCACTGGGTGTCTCGTTCCAACCGGTTTTCGAGTTCGTCACAGAGGTCGCGATAGCGATCGTCATTTCGGAGTCGTTGGGTGGAATAGACCGACTCGAACAGCGCTCGTTTCGCTTTCAGGGAAGATACCGTACGCTGTTCGGCCGATTCCCCCCGCCTCGAGAGTTGTTCGTCGACCGTGTCAATCAGCTCTTCGTGGACGATCGGTTTGTGTAGCAGCTGGTCTACCGATACCGAAATGAGATCGAACGACGGGCGATCGTTCACGAGGAGTATCGTCCGGCAGTCGTGATCGAGTTCCGATACGAACGTCTCGACATTGGTTCCTGGCAGGTTCTCGTCGAGGAGAACGATATCGATTGGTTCGTCGAGGCGCGAGCGGACTTCATCGGTGCCTCGGGCAGAGACGATCCTGTATCGAGTACGAAGCCACTGGCTGTACAGATCAATGATTCGATGATCCGTATCGGCCACGAGTACTCCTGGCTTTTCTGTCTCGAGGTGGCGCTCTCCCCAGTCAGATAGTGCGTCGAAGATCGGCTCGAAATCGCGACCTGCGTTCGTGAGATGGTATTCCACACGCAAGGCGGTTTCGCTCAACTCCCTGCGTTCGACAAGACCGGCTTCCCGAAGGTCTTCGAGCGTCTCAGAAAGGACCTTCCCGGAGAGATTGGAATTCGTCTGGAGGAGATCGTTGAATCCCTGTGGCCCGTCGTGAAAGAGCACTGCCAGTACAACCGGGTGCCATTTCTTCGAGACCACCGATACTGCCTCGATTGCCTGTTTGTACTGAGATGGAACGGTGACCTCGCGACGGGTCATACCCGCGTTTGTAAGTGTTGTTATATATTCGTTCGGGTCCCGGTGAGACGCTGAACATCAGGTGGATCGATCTGTCACGCAGGGTTCGGTGGAACTCTCTGTCTAATTCCGGTCTCGAAAGCGTTGAAGTGCTCGAAGTCATCATCGATGGTCACTACGGTAGTGATGCATTCGGCCGTCGACACGTAGGCGTAGAGCCCGTCCCAGTCACAGACTGTTTGCCTTGCCCCTCTGCGCGACCCCCCGAACCAATTCTTCGTTTGTCTCGTCGTACCAGTGAATTCGCTTCGCGTACACGAAGTTCCCCAACTGCCGGGAAGCATCCACGTTCGACAGGCCGTAGTACATCGTCGAGACATTGTGAGAACCGAATACAGCTGCGTATGACACGACGCTGTCGACCTCGTCGCTGATGGTACTCTCGGCATCCGCACAGCAGACCCCCACCAGCCGAAGACGCAGACTTCGCTATGACGATCGATGACGAACGGTGGCTCGACGTCCTGGCCTGCTACTTGGAATCGTTCGCTGGCGGTCACGAGGCCGTCGTCGAACGCTTACCAATACGATCACCGGCACTGGTGGCACGCTGCTTGCCAGCGCCGCAACAGCCGCCGCCTTCGGCGTCCTCGCGTTCGCGCTCTCACCCCCACTCCAGTGGTTCGGTATCGTGACTGGACTGGCGATTCTATTCGCTTTCGCAGCTGTCGGATGATCCTACCCGGTCTACTCGTCCTTCGAGAACGGGTGCTCGAACGGTGGAATATGCGAGAGTAGTCAGCATTCTAAAACCATCTACAGACGGAGCAGGGCGAGTGCCTCGGGTTCAAGCCCGTTAAGGGATTCCTTAAACCCCGAAATAAATAGATAATTGACATGTTCCCACGGCTACAGCCGTGGGGTTCCCCCACTGGGGGTTGCACCCACGGAAACGGAGAGATTCGCAGGTTCGTTGTCACGTTGAACCATGACCTACGTTTCGGGCCGTGCCGGTACAGCCCCGCCCCGGACAGCGGTTTCGAGAACTTTCCCACGCCTCGTTTTCATCCCACGACTTTAGTCATGGGCTTTCGCCTCGCAACCGCTGTACCGACCACGACCGATAGGCGACATAGACCGATAGGCGACATAGTTCCGTCGCGGGGTCTTCCGGATCCGTATGGCATGATGTTGTCGAGAAGTTCGATTGCTCGCCATACTGTTGATCGAGTAACCCCAGTTGCATCGACGAGTTCCGGTATCGTATATTCCGTTTTGTGGTCGTCGGCCAGAAGACGGAGGATATCATCTGCAGCTCCGATTCAGAAGACCTCTGTATCCGTATCTGGATACGCATCGATACACACTGTTATATCTCGTTGCGCAGTTTCAGACACTATCTGATTCTGTGCAACGGGTTATACATAGATGGTGACGTCAACTTACGGTTCATTGCACCAGAAAGGAACATCCCTGGTCTCGAGTTCAGCCACAGTTTGTAACCGACCCCGCCCTACTTCGCTCGGGTTGATGCCCTCGCTTGTTGAGGTCAGGGGCTCCACCTCAAAGATACTGACATCACACACAAAGCCATACAGGGCAGCCACAAGCGCCTCAAAAGAACAGTGAGTGGTCACAAGTGTGTCTGAGTGCGAAACGAGTCGAATACTTAACGTTCAGGGACTCGATACGACAGGTATGGCTGGACAGCCATCTTCGCGTCCGACGAGAGCACTGAAAGCAGGTGGGCCACCAGCGGCCATCACCGCAGCTATCGGCGCTGGAGCAGCTGGCGTTGCCGGCAACGGAATCAAAGCACAAACAAAACCCATCGGCGATGGCGTCGCACAAACCATCGGCCTCGGCCCGCAGTTGGGCCCCGTTCTGCTTCTGGTACTCGCTGTGCTCGTACTCCTCTTCGCGTTCGTCGTCCCCGGCATCTTCGAGGGCACGTGACGTAGACGGTCGGTTTGTCAGTCTCACTCGTCATGGTCGCTCACCGCCCGCCGATCTTCCCTTCCGACGGCCGGTCGTTGGTCTCCACAATAGATGCGTTAGCACACGACGTCGCCGCTGTCCTATTGCTTGAACGGCAGGAACGCCAGAAGATGAAACCGTCCCTCTCACTGCATACAGCATTCTGGCGCAGTTCATAAATAGTATGAAGACGTAGTCTGAAATAGAACGATGGCGCGAATCACCGGGTCGTATCCAAACGACCTCGACCTCCTCATTGAGGGTGCTGTCGAGGCTGGTGTATTTGGTGGCAAGAGCGATGCGCTGCGAGAGTTCGTGCGTGAATATTTCGAGGACCATGAAAACGAGCGTATTGCAGCTGCAGTCGCCCTCTACGAACGAGAGCGGATCACGCTCGGTGATGCTGCGAGACTCGCTGATGTCGACCGCTGGACAATGCGTGATATCCTCCGCGAGCACGACGTCGAACTCCGGCTTGGGCTAGCAGATGAGGAAGATGCGGCCTATGAGGTAGAGGCAGCAAGCGAACTCGAATTCGGTGATAAGGGCTCGGGCGACGAGGAGTCACGTGCGAATGACAGGTGACGATATCGATATTCCAGCAGACCCGAGCGTACTGAACACGACTATCCTCTCGAATTTTGCGTATATCGACCAGCTGTGGGTGGTTGAAGAACTGTCTGGTATCTGCGCGGTTCCAGTCGTTCGCAAGGAACTCAAAAACGGCGTTGATAGCCATCCATATCTCCAGTCAGCACTCGATACACTCGAAGACGAGATTCCAGTCGCGACGATTTCGGACACGGTCGCAAACAGAGAGGCAGTCGTCAGTAGTCATCTTGATCCCGGTGAAGCACAGGCGTTCGCCCTCGCTGATGCACACGACGGCCGACTGCTAACCGACGACGGGGATGCCCGATCGTTTGCGAAAGAACAGGGCGTGACCGTTGTCGGGTCAGTTGGGGTTCTGTTGGCTGCAATCGATGCTGGGAAGATCGATGAAGCGACTGCTGACGAGTGGCTGTCTACGTGGATCGATGAAATTGGGTACTATGTCCCCTATCGTACGATCTCGGAATATCGATGACGGGCTTGCTCGGAATTAGCGGACTGGTAACTGCGACCGCAACAATCACGCATTCAAACCCCATTGGACGTCTTCTCCAACAGCCTGCAGTTCGCGGTCTGCACGTATGACTCGGTCTCGACCAACGAGTTCAATCGCACTCTCCCGATCGATTTCGCCGTTTACGTACCGCGAGAGGACGCCATCCATCCAGAGGTCCTCGACACCGCGTTCCAGTGCCTGCTGGAGGATCTCCGATTCGGGCATGTCTCGCGCTTCCGCGATTTCTTGCACCCGTTCGGTGAGATCCGTGGCCATGTCTACACGATCGCTCTACGGTGAGGTAAACATCCCTGGATGGTCTATGCTGTATTTGGTTCGAGGACCCATCACCTCTCTCAGGGAATGGCAAACGGAACAGCACCAGTTTACTTTCAGTCGGGACAATTCCCGAACAATCGTTTTGTCTTTCTCCACACGGACGTTGCCTTGGACTCACTCTCGCCCTCCTTCGTGGTGGCTGTTCGTTCCCCAAGACTCACGTCTGTGTCTCGGTTACTGTCTCCGAGTTCAATTTTGAGTCGTTCAATCTCTTCCTCAAGTTCGGTAATTCGCTCGGTTTTTCGCTCAACCGTGGCCTCGAGTTGTCTCCTTGCCACACTACCCCACGAAACGGCGTCCGCCCACCGCGCTGAATCACGTAGCAGAGTAGCCGGCCCTTGAAGAACTCGCCCGGAGGCAATCCCAAGCCAACGCCCTTCCCTCGATCGCAGATCGCCACAAGATCATCATCGAAGAAACCCTTGGCCAACGATCGACCATCGCCTTAACGTCGCTATCGAGGAGTTCCAACAGTCGCTTCTCGAGTTCGTATTTGACGACGCGCCGTTGCCGCTCCCATTTTCGCATACTGAGAGAACAGTGGTGACCCATCATAGCAGTGACTTGAAGTGTTCCGATTTACGGACCGAGTCCTTTGTCCGAAGCTGAGACCAACGTAGGCGATGTACGACCCAACCGTAGAGATGAGCTCTTGATAGCTATCGCACTGATTGAGTACAGCCTCCACTACGAAGCCGTGGATCCGGAGCTATCCCGATGGGCGTGGCAGTTAGCTGCTGATCGATTCGTAGAGCATGACGTCCGGCCTGAGGAAGCCGACGACGAACTCGAGATTGGATAACCGCACTCGAATACCTCAACCTGCCCGGATGGGCACGAGGAGAGATTGCCGCCGGGCTGGTTGGGACGAGATTGGTGGGTGCCTGTTGGGAGCTGTCGCGTATCGGGGAACGCGACAATGAATATGTTCGGCATGAACAGTATCAATCTCTTCGCGATTCCGAGTGTGTTGGAATCGTCCAAAGGCAGAGTTCCCACACGTGGTCCGCGTTTCTCGAAATTCACTCTCGAACGTCTTGGTTAACCTCCTCGATCATCTACTCCTCGAGACACACTTCCAACACCCTAATCCGACACTCCTGAGCCAATAGCACCGACATCAGAAACGGCTCCATCACCATCATCTCGTTTTGGACCCCTGCAGCATCCGCGAACTGCCGTGCGTTATCAAACAACTGGTCGAACTCCTCCTGGTATTGCACGCGCAGCGCCCGCCGGAATGGCTGCCAGTCTTCTTCGAGCCGGCGCAACTGGTCGCGATAGGTAGGATTCGTCTTCCCCATCTACGCCACCTCTCGGATCGATCCCGCGGTGATCGGCGACGGATACGCTGGCTCACGCGCCTCGAGTATTTCATTCCAGAACGCGAGTGTCGTCTGGACCATCCCGTTGCCGACGGGATAGACCAACGACTCGAACTCTCCACCAATGAATCGAGCACCCTCATCGGTCTCGAGACACTGGATTCGCTCGTCGACGAAATTGTCGATCGGCGCCGCGAACTCATCATCGCGAGCCTTCGAGATCAACACCAGACACTCGTATTGTCGAGCCGCAGCTGCCAGTCGAGCCAGCGCCGACACGACCATCCTCTCAGCCTCAGTTCCGTCGAGATCGTCATCGCGATAGAGGCCATCCACCGCCGGCACCACGATCAGGCCGACGTCGTTCCGGTCGACACTCGCAAGCACACCGTAGTCGGAATCCTCCAGAAGCCTCGAGCACAACGTGTAGTGCTGATACGCGGTGAATGCACGCGCGATCTGGATGTTCCTAAGGACGCGCCGACTCGGTGTGACGTCTGCAAGCAGTGCGGTCTGTGCGTGGCCATGCGTATCGATCCACCACGCCGTCCCCGGTCGCTCGAGAAGCAGATGGTCGACGACGAGTGCGTGGAACGCACCTTGCGAGGATGACTGTGCTGCGATGGTCGGGGACGTACTGGTGGATCACGTTCAGGAGGCAACGATGGAGACTAGTCGTCCGGATGTCTTTGAACGTGCTCGTGAAATCCTGGCGACGATCACTCGCGGCCGGTATCGGTTGGACTTCAACGAATCCGTCGCCGAGTTCTATGCATTTGACGAATCGAAACAAAAGGGACTCGCGCTAAACGAGCTTTCGAGCGGTACTCGGGTGCAGGTCCTGCTCGCTGTCCGAATCGCCTTCGTCGAACAGCAGGAACAGGGAGTTCGGATTCCGATTCTCCTCGACGAGACGCTCGCAAACACCGACGACCGCAGGGCGAAGACAATTATCGAGTCGACGATCGAACTCGCTCGAAACGGTCGTCAGGTCTTCTATTTCACCGCTCAGGGCGACGAAGTGGCAAAGTGGACTGCTGCACTGGAGAGTACGAACGGTGTTGCCCACGAAATTGTCGACCTTGCAACGGTTCGTGATGTCGACGATTCGGTCCACATTCCCGATCTGGAATCTGTCGAATCGTTCACTCCGAAGGCGCCCAGTCCCGACAGTCACGACCACGCCTCGTATGGGGACGAACTCGCGGTGGATTCGTTCAATCCGCACCGAGGCATCGGGACAGCGCACCTGTGGTACCTGGTCGATGATGTCGAAACCCTCCATCAACTCTTGGAGTTCGGGACCGAGCACTGGGGTCAGCTGAACAACCTGCTCCAGTGGGGCAACGGAGACCTCCTCTCAGTCGATTCGGGACAGATTACGGTAGCTCAGGAGAACGCTGCAGCGCTGAACGAGTTCGTCGACGCTTGGGAGGTGGGTCGTGGCGAGCCCGTTGATCGGGAGATTCTCGAGGACTCTGGCGCCGTGAGCAGTAACTTCATCGACAAAGTCACGGGCCTTGCTGAATCCGTCAATGGGGATGGCAGGCAGATTGTCGAGTCCCTCCATGACGGCGAAGTGAACCGGTTCCGTAGCGGTAAGGCGAGCGAACTGGAAACCTATCTCGAGGAGAACGGATACATCGACCCTCGGGACACGCTAGAGTACGGCCAAATTCGTGCTCGAGTCATTGAGCGGTTCATCAATGAAGATGTCCCCCGCAAAGAGGCCCAAGACAGGACTGACGAACTACTTTCGCGTCTGGGCGAGAACTGATTCCCTCTTGTGGGGCTGAAAAGAAATCGAGATAAAGAGAAACACCGAGTGACGTCAGACCCGGAGTTACTGAGATCACACGAACTGTCACCGATTAGGCGCTAACAGTATCGAAGAATTCACATACTCCGATTGCCAAGCCGAGTAAGTAAAACACTCCGAGGTTAGAGCCCGACTGTCAAAGTTTAGTTGCGAACGACACGAAACGTGCATGAGTTAAATTCACCTCACTCGGTCCAAAAACACCGTTCAACTTTCCTAACCACTTTACAGGTTGATTAGTAACCCACAATATGCCGCCAAATCGGGTTTCCCGTCGGGAAATGCTCGCGTTATTAACCACAACCAGTGCTGTCGGGATTGCCGGGTGCAATGAAGGCGGTACAGGTACAACTCCCACCGAACAGGACACTAGTCAACCAACGCAATCAGAGACGAACACGTCCACGGAGACGACGACCGATTCGGAATGGGACTTCGAGATCCAGGATTTCGTTGGGCGTGACGGAACCGAACTCCACGTTGACGGGGACCCATACCGGTTCAACGGAATGATGGCGCTGCTCACGCACACCAAATTGGGCCAAAAGTGGACAGATCGGACGATGGAAGCAGCCGCGGACCACGACATCATGGCGTACCGGTGTTGGGGATTCCCCGCCCCGTGGAACAACGTACAAGCGACGCATCAAGCGCCTAGCGAATTCAACGACGAGTGGTTCGAATACTTCGACTACACGGTCGCCAAGGCGAAGGAAACCGGTGTTCGACTCATCGTGCCGCTGTTACAGGCGTTCACGTTGACGCGTCCAAGGACCGTCTGAACTACGCACCGAGCCCCGCGGCCTACGGGACATGGTCAGATACCGCAGACTACTCTTACAACACGAAGGCGTTCATCGAGGACAAGCAAGCAAACGAGTACTTCAAGGAGCACATCGAGTACTTCCTCACCCGCGAAAATCAGTACACAGGGGTTGAGTACCGGAACGAACCGACGATCCTGATGTGGGAATGCGCGAACGAACTCGAATACAATTCACGAGATACCGAAGATCGCTCGCTCGCGTTCTGGTATGAGGACATCGCATCGTACATCAAATCCATTGACTCGAATCACCTCGTGAGCACCGGGATGCATGGTTCCATGGGAGAAGTCTATGAGCCATGGATTCGGCGGTGCGCGTTTGTCGAAGACCACCAGGTTGATGAGATAGACGTGTGCTCGTTCCACGATTACCCGATCCACCCGTTCCGTGACGGAGTACAGATTCGGTCACCGGAACTCGCCGGCCGGTACGCAGAACACAAAACCCGCCTCGCACACGACGAGATCGGGAAACCAGTGTACGCCGGGGAATACGGCATTCACTTCGTCCCGGACGCTGACACCGGGTACATCTCGACGATAGAAACAGAGGAATCAGCCAGCGATGTGGAGAGCAATCGGAACTACCCACAGGCCTACCACGATCAACACGATGATAGCGTTCTCGTTACTCGGCAACAGGACATTCAGGGTGTGGATCTGACCGACCGGAACGAGTACTTCCGGAATCTCACAGAGGTTGCAGCTGACAATGCGATGGACGGGGTTGGGTTCTGGCGATTGTTACCGAATACAGTTGGGGAGAATGCATCAAGGGAAGAGAGCAGGGAGCACCGGGCGAAACACGGTTCCCTCGCTATTTACCCGGCCGACACGGAGACACTTGCAGTGATTCAGGAGTACTACTCTTCGGTCGTTGGTTGAGATGTGGAAGAAGCCGCGGATCACACTCTCACAGTTCCTGGACTGGTTGGATAGGGAGCTGGTCGCCCTCCTGTAATTCTCGTTCCGGGTTCGCGTTTCCTGTGAGGCTTCACCGCCTGAACCCGCTGATTTCTCCTGGCTTTATCGTTCGTAGTCATATTTTCGCTGTAGTTGATAGGTAGACCGGGATCTTCGCGGTTTTTGCCGTGTGGGGCGCTGAGAAGGGTAGTTCTCGTGCATGTTTTGACCGTCATTCGCAGCGTAACCGTCAAAGGAATAGTATAGCATAATACGGTTTATTCATGCTACGCATTATATCGGCTATCCCAACGTGGGTTACGCAGACTCTCCGACTTGCTGATCCCACATCCGCAAAATGTCGCGCTTCACCCACGCGATAGTACGTCGACCCAGCTCAGCCTCAATCCAACGCCCCGAATCCTTCTTCCTCCATCAGTTCAGCTACCTGCTCAGGGTTGTGAAACGCTGCGAGAAGCGCAAATTCACGGGCATCGGTCTTTGATACTTCGCTCGTTCCGAGCTGCTCAGCGAGTTCATTTCGGAACTGGCCCTCCTGGTTCGCGACCTTGTCTCGGACGTGGATCTCGAGTCGCGTATCCCGCTCGTCACCGACGTTACTCCGCCGAACGAAATACGGATATTGCGTTGTAGAACTACTGGCCGTAACAGATCGTTCCGCAGAGGACGGGTCTGATGGCGGTTGATCGGACCTCCCTTCGGTCTCAGTAGATTCCGATCTCGACGAGGCCAATGAAGCCGATCCTGGCGGTGTAGAGTTGGCTTCACTGGTTTCGTCTTGTGGTTCCTCGCTTTCAGTGTTTGTTTTGGACGTCTCATCATCGTCATCACCATCGCTACCTCCGAAATCTAGATTCCCGGATCCGGATTTGAAATTGCTCATGCGGTCGTCGCCTCCGTTGTGTCGTCCTCACGAAGATCGATGGCTCTCGTCTCGTGGTCTCGAATATCGAGCTCGAGGATCGGATTAACGTCAGCATCGAACGTCTCCGTCGCGACGAACCAGGCGAGTTCGTATAACTTCCGTAGTGTCTCGATTTCTCGATCATGAACCCGCCGTTGGCCGGGTTCGCTCACCATCTGATCGTCTTTCTCGAACGTTTTCCACCGTTCTTCAACCACTTTAAACGCTGAGCCTCTTGCTTCCCACATCGCGTCCATGAGACTCTCCCGGTTTCCGATAGTCACTGGTGTCGCGAATGCCTCCGTATTCTCGAACTGCTTCTGGTACTGCTGGTGAGCATTTGTCTGCCCTACTCCAGACGGGACGACACACGATAGCCCGATCTCGATATCTAATTGGGACTCCATGTTTCCAACGAGTTCCTCGAGGCCTTCGAGGCTCAGATTGCCCTTTCCGGCAGGTTTGACCGGGGCAACGAGCGTCCGAAGCGCAAAAATCGCGTTGTACAGTAAGTCCTCCGCACGTGCGTTCGGATCGATGAGAACAGCGTCGTACTTTTCGTGGAGTTGCTGCTTATCCCAGAGAAGTTTATACAGAAGCTCGAATCTGGGGTAGTCATCACGGCTCATGTTCTTCATTCCCGTCTCATAAGAGATTTTTTGCTCGAGATTCGAGGTGAAGTCTCCAAGCATATCATGGCTTGGGACGACATCGACGCCTTCAGCCGTCGTTTCAATTAGGTCTTGAAAATCGCCGTCTGGCATATCGAGGATATGCTTGACCAAGTTATCGGCGTCTGGATCGTTCCGATATTCGCCGACGTCGAAGAGGCTAGTCAGATTTCCTTCTTGCGGATCGAGATCAAGCACGAGGGTATTCTGCCCCATTCGCTCGAGTGCGACAGCCAGATTTGCCGTCATCGTCGTTTTGTACGTCCCGCCTGATTCCGAGTAGACTACGGCCGTAATCATGCGCACCAGGTTATGACTCCTATAGCATAAATCTGTGTCAGACGTTAGCGCCAAATATCTGTAACAGATGTCTGTAATAGAGTTCTGTATTAGCTATCTGTGAACTGACTG